>NZ_FXBS01000004.1:300000-510569 GCF_900178005.1 Tuberibacillus sp. Marseille-P3662
TTCCTCACCGATATTACGGAACTGTATGTTCACAGGGGCATATTGCTCTTCGATTCGAGTGAGATATTTTTCTAACGTCGGCACAAGTCCGAGGTCATCCAAGGTCATCGGCCGCAAATCGTAAATAATCCTGCGGACTTCACGAAGCGCGTTTTTGACCATATCCCTGAATTTGGACAGTTCCTTAGTAGCCGCCTCAGGGCCTTCTTCTTTCTGCACGCGGCCGACAATTTCCGACCCTAATAACACATGGGCCAATAACTGTGCGGGACCATCATGGATTTCTCTAGATAAGCGCTTCCGTTCTTCTTCTTGGGCTTCGATAATCTTTAAGCCAAATGTTTGCTTTTGTTTGGCATCCTCAATAAGCTCCCCGACTTTCTTTAAATCGCCTTTTAAATAATTTTGAACGACATTAACTTGTCCCACTAATTTTTCTGCCTTTTCCACGGTTTCCTTTAAGGTTCTCAACCGGCGCTCAATATCATTTCTTCGTTGTTTTAACTGGTACTCTTTTTCTCTAATAGTGGACATTTCGACCTGAATCTCATTCGCCTTTTCATAAGATTCTCTAATTTCCTCTTCATTGTAATTTTGAAAATGTTTACTAACCTGGGCAAGACGGCCGCGTGCCAACCGTGCTTTCGATTCCAATTGATCGTACATGTTAATAGTCTCATCGGCTTGTCTTTTTACATCGGCTAAGTCCTGCATCAGCCCGTCATAATCGGCCCGACTCTGCTCACCGATCTCGAATATTTGATCACGGCTTTCACTCACCGTCTCCATCATTTTTGTTAGAATGGCGTCCAGCTGTTTGGCATCTAGGGTAGTTGATTGCTGCTTGGTTGACATAAAATAGACCCCCAAATTCACTTTACCGAATCCTCGCCAGAAGCACTAGAACCTTCTTACCCATATTTGTATATAGGTCTAAGTCACTATTTAAATCTAGGAAAGTCATTCGAAACTTTTTTACTGTTTATGTCGTCTAAATATTTGATAACACTCGGTCACCCGCTTATGATGAAAGAAGATGTGACAAATTTTTTCAGGATCCAGAGGGGGATGACCGATGCTTAATTCCTATTATACAGTAAAACAGCCAAATGAAAATGAAATCATTGTCGAAAAATCACGATTCATTGCTCATGTCAAACGCGTAGAGTCTGAAGAGGATGCCCAAAACTTCATCGAAACCATTAACAAAGACCATTGGAAAGCCACCCATAACTGCTATGCGTATGTCATAGGAGAAAACAACCATATCCAAAAGGCCAGTGATAATGGTGAACCGAGTGGTACAGCGGGCGTACCTATGCTTGAGGTCCTAAAAAAGAAAGATCTTCGTGACACGGCCGTTGTGGTCACGCGCTACTTCGGCGGAATTAAACTAGGCGCCGGCGGCTTGATCCGCACTTATTCAAGGGCGACTTCGGAAGGCCTTCATGCGGCGGGAATTGTTGAGCGGCAATTAATGAATGTCATGGCTGTGACCATGGATTACTCCCTTTTAGGAACGGTCGAAAACGAATTAAGAAATCGAAACTATAAGTTAAAGGACACTCATTACACTCATAAAGTAACTATTGAATTATATGTTGATGTCGATAATACTGACGAATTTTCAACCTGGATGACGAATTTATGTAGTGGAAATTGTCAAATAACGCAGAATGGGGAGGAATATCTAGAATTAAACAGCAATAAATTTTATGATTAGTATGTACAAAAAAATGAATTCGTATTATCATTAGTGTTGATGTTTATTGGAACGTAAAGGAAGCATATTACGCATGACAAAAGACCAACCTTAAAATAAAGGTGATAACAGAGAAGGTGAATTCATGGACATATTGAACTCGTACACCTTTGCTTTTCTTATTTCGGTATGTGTGACTATACTTTCGACACCATTGATGAAACAATTAGCTTTCAAACTTAACGTCGTTGATAAACCAGACCATGACCGAAAAGTACACGATAATATTATGCCCTACATGGGTGGCGGAGCCATTATTCTTGGCTTCATCGCCGGATATATTTATTTACAACCTCAATTTCAATTTATGACAGCTTTTCTTATTGGTGCAGGCATTATTGCGCTAACAGGATTTTTGGACGATAAATTCGCTATTTCACCTAAGCTTAAGTTGTTAGGACAAATAATGGCCGCAGTAATCGTGGTCAGTTCGGGTATTCAAATCGAATTTATCCGAATTCCAATGATTGGTGAGATCCACTTTGGTTGGCTTGCTATCCCTTTTACGCTTTTCTGGATTATTGCGATCACAAACGCCATTAACCTAATTGATGGTTTAGATGGTTTAGCAACAGGCGTTTCATCAATTGCCTTAACATCGATTATTATTATGAGTGCGCTTAACAATCAGATATTACCGATCGGACTATCCGTACTATTGTTAGGCGGTACATTAGGATTTCTACTTTTTAACTTCAACCCAGCCAAGATTTTTATGGGTGATACTGGATCACTGTTTATCGGCTATGCATTATCAGTTATATCAATATTGGGTATGTTTAAAAGTATAACAATTTTTTCGTTAATTATTCCTATCATGATTCTTGCGGTTCCCATCTTTGATACATCGTTCGCGATTATTCGAAGGCTTATTAAAAAGCAAAAAATTTCGGCACCCGATAAATCACATTTACACCATCATTTGCTCAACATTGGGTTCAGCCATAAAACAACCGTGCTGATTATTTATATCATTAGCGCATTCTTCGGATTTAGCGGCATTGTATTCTCGCGCTCAGTTCTATGGGGATCATTATTATTCTTAGTATTAGCCGTCATCATGTTTCAATTTACAATGGAAATCATTGATGTCCTCAATAAACGACGAAAACCCATTCTCAATACCGTGAAAAAAGTAATATTGAACCAATCATCATCTCGGGGAAAATAAAATTTCTCCGAGTTTTTTGTTTGTCCACTCATATTAAAAATCCCTTATAATCTAAAACCTAAGCTCTCGATTATAAGGGATTTATATTAATTGTTTATTTCTCATTGTATGATGGATTAGGCGAATCCATTTCCTCTTCGCTGGTTGCATCACCAATTTCGAGACTGTTTCTAAGTGTTCGCTTAATCTTCTCAAGGTTATCTTCATTTGGCCTATAGTACCATTTGGAATCGATACGAATACCTTCGTTCATTTTAAAAGCCAATGATTGAATATCAAAATTGCTCATATCAGCGAATTGTTTCTGCAAAGAATAAATCTCCTTGACACTTAAGTTAGTTTCAATATTGTCACCAATGATCTCACCGATATCATCAATTTTAAATATCATGTGAGAGGTTTTAACCTTATTCACTGCAGCCGTTATGACCTGTCTTTGTCGTTCAGTACGACCAAAATCACCTGATGGATCACGTTTACGCATACGAACGTATGCTAAGGCTTCTGCAGCATTTAAATGCTGTTTGCCTTTCTCAAAATTAATTTTCTTATTCCCATGGAGAATATCCTTTTCCCAGAATTTAAAAGGAACATCCACCGTTACCCCGTTAATTTCCTTTATGATATCAATAAAGCCTTGAAAATCAACCTGGGCATAATAATCAATTGGGATATCAAGATAATTCTCAACCGTCTCAACAGCGGCTTTATTACCACCGTAGCCATTTAAAGAGCCAAAAACATGGGCAGAATTGATTTTAGCCTTTCGGTCAGCACCCGCAATATCGACCCTTGTATCTCTAGGTATACTTACCATATAAGCCTTTTTCTTCTTCGGATTAATAGTCAAGGCAATTAAAGTATCCGTTCTACCATTTTTACCACCCGAGGAATAATTTTCAACACCCATTAATAGTATTGAAAACGGCTCATCAGCTATCGAAACCTTTTCTTCACGATATTTTGATTTTCCACCACGATCAATCGGATTGTAAGAATCACTTGCCGCGTTTAACGTGTTATTAATTAAATAACCTGCAAAAGAAACGCCGGCCAAAATCAAAATGAGTACAGTTAAAACAGTTGATTTGATAACCCGTTTCACTTTATTTCTCCTATTAAATTCTTGTCTAGAAACCATGGTAAAACTCCTGATTAGGGAAATATCATCTTACTTTTTTCGACTTAAAATACACTTCCACATCTTTAAATATACCATAAGTGTGGCTGTCTCACTATAACATTCGACATAATTTTTGCAGGTTTGACGATTGATATTCAACAAAATTTTCTTATCTGCAGTTAATATAGTAATAAAAAAATGGTGACTTACTCTTTACATTCATTTTAAGAGAAATCACCCAGTTCCTTTCACTATCACTATATTCTTTTTTTTATGGCGTGAAAGATATAATTAATGAAACACCAGCTAGAATACATCAATCCATGATTTTCAATTTCCCTGTATATTTCCCAATTTCTTTTTGCTGCTTTAAATTTATTACTAGAAATCGAACCTTTAACAACACGGTATTGCGCCAATTTTTTCTGAATGCCGTATGCTTTGAAACCTCTCTTTAAAATAGATAGCCATAGGGCGAAGTCTTGTCTCGTTCTTATATTGGGCATTTCAACTAACCCGGTTTTTTCTATATTAATCATGACCGTTAAACAACCAATAATCGTATTTTTTAAAAGGCCCTTATAGTCAATAACCCTTGGAATATTTATAACTTCATTAACCTCTTCTCCATTTTGATCAATGACACTGTATTGTGTAAATGTGAAGGCAAGGTCATTCCTTTCCATAAAATCAACTTGTTCAACAAGCTTTTGTGGCATCCACAAATCATCACTATCCAGAAAAGCAATGTATCTTCCGTTTGCAGCGGAAATAGCATTGTTCCGAGCAACTGCCGCACCACTGTTTTCCTTTAAAGGGATGAAGCGAATGCGCTGATCATAAGACACTTGTTTTTGAATGATTTCCCTTGAATTATCAGTGGAACAATCATCAACAATAATCATTTCCCAGTTTTCGTAAGTTTGATTCTTGACACAACTTATTGCTTCTTCTATATAATCCGATGAATTATATGAAGGTGTAATAATTGATACTAAAGGTTGTGATGAATCGTTATAGCCACTGGAGGTACTCAAAATATTCACCTCATGTATTGAAAATCACTTATAAGAAAAGTGCCAATTAGACATTAACTTTCTATATTAAAAATACTTACTGGTTTTTCAACAGTTGATCTTCAGGTACTTTTTGATAAAATTTTGCAGGTGAACCAATTACCATTTCTCCTGTATTCACATCTTTGGTAACAAGACTACCTGCACCAACCGCTCCATCTTCTTGAATAACCTTACCCGGCAAAATGGTTGAATTCGCCCCAACTCTCCCACCATCCCGAATTGTGACACCTTTAAAATGATTATAACGCTCTTTTGAACGAGCCATATAATTATCGTTTGTCGTCACAACATAAGGAGCCATAAAGACGTAATTACCAAGTTCTGAATAGGCAGTGACATAGCAATTCGTTTCTAACTTACATTTCTGACCAACATCACAGTCGTTTTCAACTGATACTCCCCGTCCAACAATTGTTTTTTCTCCAATCGTAACCCGTTCTCTAATTGTCGCAAGGTCTGCAACAAACACATCATCCGCCAACGAAGCATTCGCATAAATGATAGACGATGTACCTATTGTACACCCTGAGCCAATCACAGCACCGGGGAGTTTCTGGGACTCTGATAGGATTGAATTTTTAGCTCTAGACGGCTGCTTGCCAACAACAACGTTATCCTGAATGACAACATCGTCACCAATTTTTGTTTTTTCATATATGATAACATTATTTCCTATAGTTACGTTATTACCAAAGGAAACATCTTCCCCAATAATAACATTTTGTCCAATTGATGCCGGTTCCATTAAAAAACCTCATTTCCTACTAAAAATAACATAAACTATTTTATCATACTAACGACTGATTTTTTGATATGATTCCAGCAATTTTTTAAATTCCGGTTCCCAACTATACTTTTCAGTGACTGCATGCCTCCCATTTTGGCCCATTTTCTTAGCTTGTTCAGGATGATCCAAAATAAATTGGATGGCATCGGCGATCGCAGAGGGATCAAGAGGATCAACGCATATCCCACACTCATTATGTTCAACAATTCCTTTCCACAAAGGAAAGTCAGACGCAACAACCGGAATACCTGCAGACATGTATTCGAACATTTTAACAGGATAAGATACTTTATATCTTGGCTCAGGATGAATCAGTACCAGCCCAACCTTTGCTTGGTTTAGAACCTCTCGGACTTCATTTCGACCTAGCCATCCTAGAAAATCGACATATTGCCAACCATTAAGTTGCTGAGCTTTATTTTCTAACTCGGGGGTGCCAAATTTTCCGCCAAGGAGCAACCTGACATTTTCATTTGTACCTCCATTGATCTTTCCAAAAGCCTGAATAATCTCCAAGATCCCTCTTGGTTTTGTAATAGAACCAATGTAAGCTGCCTTATTGTCAAAGGTTTGTGCATTGTTATTATCTTCTTGCTCCCATTCGTCTAAAAGCGGAAAGTTTTGAACAGTAATCGTTTGATCATTATAAGCTTCAAATCGCTCTGTTATTTCCGGAGTTGCGGTCACAATACCATCAAATTTCTTTGAAGCAAACGCCTCTAAATTCCTTGTCATTAGGCCTAACGGCTTTTTAAGAACATTTGGAAGCCAGTCTTTAGAAAGAATTTGCTTCGGAACATCTTCATGGACATCATAAAATACTTTTTTGCCCCTTTTTTTCAACATCATACCAGAAAAAATAAGTTCAGGATCATGAAAATGATATACATCAGCATCGACTTCCAACGCTTTTTTAAAGACGCTTCGAACCGTTGATGTCATTCGTGACAATCGGTTACTTCCAGACTTCAGTACACCATGACAGTGAATACCCTCAATGGTCTTATCTGGAGCATCAGGGGCAACGAGATGAGTTTCATAATGTTGGGCCAGTGACTGACACTCTTTTACAAAGATCCTAGTGTCGTTATATATATGCACAGAAGTTATATGACACACTTTCATAAAGATCCTCCAATAAAGCTTTAATAAAATAGCCCATAATTCCAATCGCGGGTCAACGAATTATGATTCTAAAGCACGTTGATAAATTTTTAACATATGCTCACCGTTACGTTTCCACGTGAACTTTTCCTCAATGAGTTCCTTGGCATTCCCACCTACTTTTCGCCGTAACTGTTCATTTTCAAAAAGTTTGTCTATGACCGTAGCAAGCGCATCTTCATCCTGAGGTGGTACCAAGAATCCATTGCTTTCATTTGACACAACTTCTTCCACACCTTCCCCACGTGTACCTATAATAGGTTTTCCGCAGGCCATTGCTTCAATATAGACAATTCCGAATGCTTCATTCCAACTTGGCATCGAAAAAACATCGCATTGTTCCATCAATTGCTTAACCTCTTCCTTACTTTTTGCACCTAAAAACGTAACATGATCTTGCAATTGATGTTCAGTGACGAGGTCCCGTAAATATTGTTCACTTTCTCCTTTGCCAACAATATAATAGTGTAAATTATTATATTTCTTAATTAACTTTGAAACAGCAACAATGTTATATTGGATGCCTTTAAGTGGATTTAAATTAGATACACTTAATAATATAGGAGAAAATGAAGGCTTTTGTTTTTCTTGATCCATAGGCTCTTTCAGAAAGATTGGACTGACGCCATTTGGAACCACATGACATTTCTCATCTATAACATCCTCAAACGCCTGTTTTCTTATGGTGTCCAAGCGGTCACTAACTAGGACAACTTGTTTGGCGCTTTGTATCGCTTTTTTCACCTGCAATTTAGACGAACGATTAGTATGAATGGTCCCAAGAAGGTCTTTCCCATGTATCGTTAAAACAAATGGAAGGCCCAATTGATGAGCCAATTTCATTGTTGCCACCCCATCAGGTAAAGCAACATGAGCATGAATGAGATCAAATTGATATTGTTTATGTAATTTTTTTGCCGTATCATAAATTCCCTTATACATAAAACGACCGGTCTGATGAAATAAAATATTTTTTGGAAACGATATATATCTAGGATGGTATATCGGGACACCCTCATTTTCTAAATAATAAGGTGTTTGAGCATAGGCAGACCATTTCCTAGATAATTGATTTAATGGGAAAGGAGCATACCTTACGGGTGAAATGACAACGACTTCACAACCTTGATACATAAGCTCTTTTACCTGTTCATGAACAAATGCCCCTGCATAAGGATTAAAATGTGTTGGATAGAGATGAGAAATCACTAAAACTTTCAAAGCCCGTAAGCACTCCTTTTATCATGTTTCATTTAATTCATCGATCGTTGGTCTTCCAATTGAATGATATTCAAATCCTGTCCCTTTAATTGCGTCTAGCGGAAAAGTATTTCTACCGTCAAAGATAATAGGTTGACGCATTAACTGATAAGCCCGCTCCAAATTTAAATCTTTAATATCATCCCACTCAGTTAAAATAAACGCTACATCAGCTTGGCCAATTGCATCCTCAATAGAATCTGTAAATTGTACCTCATTTGGAAAGATACTTTGGGCATTTTCAATTGCTAGAGGGTCATAAGCTGTAACATTAGCCCCTTGCTTAACGAGTTCCTCTGAAATGACAATGGACGGAGCCTCTCTCATATCATCTGTCTTAGGCTTAAAAGCAAGACCTAACAAGGCAATATTTAATCCTTTTAAATCACCAAGCCTTTGGTTGGCTTTGTTAACCAATAATAACTGCTGATGATTATTAACCTTTATTACTGATTTAAGCAATTCAAATTCATGTTCGACATTACCAGCAATTTGAACAAGAGCATTTGTATCTTTCGGGAAACATGATCCGCCATAACCGATTCCTGCATTGAGGAATTGAGGTCCAATCCGACGGTCTATGCCCATCCCCTTTGAGACATCCTCAATATTGGCACCAATTTTGCCGCAAATATTGGCTATTTCATTGATAAAGCTAATTTTTGTCGCGAGGAAGGCATTGGATGCATACTTTATCATTTCAGCACTTTTAACATCCGTTCTAAAAACAGGCAGACCGAATGGCTCATTAACCTTTTCAATCATATCTCCTGCTGCTTTGTTGTCAGAACCAATAACAATTCGATCACTTTCAAAAGTATCTTTAATCGCTGATCCTTCCCGTAAAAATTCAGGATTTGACACCATATCAACCGAAACGGGTGCTTTTAAGTATTTAAGTACGATTGATTTGATATGATCATTTGTTCCTACTGGAACCGTGCTCTTTGTCACAATAACGACATTATGATTAATATTTTCAGCAATGCCTTTCGCTGCGAGGCTTACATAAGAAAGATCCGCAGAACCATTTTCATTTTGAGGGGTTCCAACAGCGATATAGATGACTTGGACATCTTTATAACCTTCATCTAATTCACTAGTAAAGGACAAACGACCTGACTCAATATTTTTTGCCATTAATTCTTCTAAGCCTTGTTCATATATTGGTGGAATACCTTCCTTTAGCTGCTTAACTTTTTCTTTATCAATATCAATACAAGTGACTTGATGACCGATATCTGCCAGGCAAACGCCTGTGACTAAACCTACATACCCTGTTCCGACCACAGATATTTTCATACTTTTCCTCCACTTTTAAGTTCTTCTAATACTTGCTGTAAATAGTTAATGGTTCCGTCCTTCAAATCGTCTCGTTCAATAGCGAAATCAATTGTTGCCTTAATGAAACCAAACTTATCACCAACATCATAACGGTCACCATCAAATGGATAACCAATCACTTTTTCCGAGCTTGCGAGAACCTTGATCGCATCAGTAAGTTGGATTTCACCCCCCGACCCTGGAGGGAGGTCTGATAAAATATTAAATATTTCTGGTGTCAGAATATACCTGCCCATAACCGCAAGATTCGAAGGAGCTTCTTCAATGCTTGGCTTTTCTTCTAAAGACTCTAACTCAATCAAGCTTGATTCTTGATCATGTTTTGGAGCAATAATGCCATATTTGCTTACGTCTTCATCAGGAACTTTTTGTATACCAACAACAGAAGAATGATGTTGGTCATAGACATCAATTAATTGCTTTAGGCATGGCTTATTTGACTTAACAATATCATCACCTAACATGACAGCAAACGGTTCATTTCCGATAAATCGGCTGGCACAATATACAGCATGTCCTAAGCCTAAGGGCTCCTTCTGACGGATGTAATAGACATTAGCAAGGCTAGAAATGTGATTAATGGTTTCAAGCATTTCTGTCTTGTTTTTAGTCCTGAGGGTCGACTCAAGCTCATATGATTTATCAAAGTGATCTTCAATCGCTCTTTTCCCACGACCACTAATGATAATGATATCCTCTATACCTGAAGCTGCCGCTTCCTCAACAATATATTGAATCGTCGGTTTATCAACAATGGGTAGCATTTCTTTAGGTTGAGCTTTTGTTGCAGGCAAAAATCTCGTTCCCAATCCCGCAGCGGGAATAATGGCTTTTTTTACACTCATTGACGATGCCCCCTTTAAATGTTTATGAATAGGTTTATAAAAACCCTATCTATCTTAACAACTATAAAAAGAAGCCCGTGAATGATAATAATATCACGGGTTCTTTTAATTTACCGTAGGAAAAAGGCCTCAAGTTGCTTAACAACATATTCCTGCTGGTCTTGCTGTAACTCTGGGAACATTGGTAGTGAGATGACCTCATCACAAGCCTCTTCAGCCTTTGGAAAATCTCCCTTTTTATAACCAAGATCCTTAAACACAGGTTGGAGATGCAAAGGAATAGGATAATAAATCATAGATGCGACTCCCTTTTCCTTTAAAAAAGCCTGAAGTTCATCTCTTCTTGGAACACGAATCGTATATTGATGATAAATATGATAGTTATTGTCATCTTCATAAGGAGTTTGAATCACATCAGCCAACTTTTCATTGATTAATGAGTTATATTGTTCTGCTTTTTGCCGCCTTAGTTCATTCCATTGATTCAAATACTCAAATTTCACGTTTAAGATGGCTGCCTGCATTTCATCAAGCCGACTATTATATCCTAATACATGATGGTGATATTTTGGTTTACTGCCATGAACTCTTAATACACGAGATTTCTCGGCTAATGACTCTTGATCACTTACAATCATGCCCGCATCACCGTAAGCACCCAAATTTTTAGTTGGGAAAAAACTATAACACGCCATGTCTCCTAACTCACCAACATGACGACCTCTATATTCTGATCCAATGGCTTGTGCAGCATCTTCAACAACTGAAAGGCCATTTTTTTGGGCGAT
The DNA here is from genome assembly GCF_900178005.1 of Tuberibacillus sp. Marseille-P3662. Taxonomy (NCBI): domain Bacteria; kingdom Bacillati; phylum Bacillota; class Bacilli; order Caryophanales; family Sporolactobacillaceae; genus Tuberibacillus; species Tuberibacillus sp. Marseille-P3662. Next base: position 311,324 of record NZ_FXBS01000004.1, read on the forward strand.
CTCATTAATTGAGTCCATATCTGCGGCCTGTCCATACAAATGAACCGGTATAATTGCTTTTGTTCGTTCGGTAACTCTTGCCTTAATCGATTGTGGATCTATGTTAAAGGTTTTCGGATCTATGTCTGCAAATACAGGGGTTGCACCGATTCGCGACACAGCCCCTGCCGTCGCAAAGAAAGTAAACGTGGGTACGATCACTTCATCCCCTGGTTCAACACCACAGGCTAGTAGTGATAAATGTAACGCATCACTACCATTAGCCACACCAACACCGTGTGATACGTTACTTAGGTTAGCAACATCTTTTTCAAGTTTTTTTACGTTTTGGCCAAGAATAAATTGTGACGATGCCATCACCTCTTCAAGGGCGGCATTGATATCATATTTTAATGTTTGATATTGCTCTTTTAAATCAAGCATAGGAATGTTCATTGCTCATCCTCCTTATCTTTTATACCATTGTTGTTCTTATATTTATCTTTTTCCGGACGTAGTATTTCTGGAACAAACAAAATTAAGAGACTTAACACAATGCCAATCAAAAATCCAACAGTTGCTTGACGTTTAGGTTGACCTGTTTGCTTTGATAAAGTTAAATCTTCAACAATTTTTGTCTTTTTCGTATCCAATAACTTTGACTTTAACTCATATAAGAATTTTTGTTTATCAAAGCTATCCTCAGGTCCAGCAGTGCTCTGTTTCAGCTCACTTATTGTATCATTTAGAAAGGATATTCTTCTATTATAGACTTCCTCACTTTCCTTCACGAACCTACTTGTTACAGCTTTTAGAGTCCGCCTTACTTTCTGGGAATTCCCACTACTCAAACTTAATTTAATGACATTTCTAGGTTTCCCATTAACAGACAGTGAACTCTGAATGTCACTTACAGGCATAATTGTCTTATCATTACCTTGTAACTGTTTTAAAAACTGTGTGCTCAGAATAATTTCTTTTGCACTTCCCTGTTTAGTATAATTCCTATCGTTTTCAAAATCCCCTAATCCAATGCTTATTGATGCAGTGTATACTGGATTTTGTTGTGATTCTAACAGATAACTAACTGCACCGGTCAATAAAGGAAGTAATAGTAAAAACCAAAAGTATTTTTTTAGACGACTCCATATTCTATTGACACTATTCATGGCTGTCACAACCGCTCCCTTCTAAATAAAGCTTGCTATCGTATTCGACCGTAACCATTCATTCTAAAATAATTTAAAAAGCCGATTGTAAATGCAAAAAATATCCATTGATAATGTAATGTTAAAATCGAACTCGGACTGATACTAGCAAAGATAAACACAAACATACCGCCTAAGAGAGCCTCACATATCATTTTCTCCTTACCATTATCAGTACTCTTATAGATTCTATACAAAGAAATGAGTAATGATAAGTACAATACTAAATAGCCTATAAAAACAAATATACCATAGTTCACAGCAATTTCTACCCACCAATTGTGAATATCTAGAACTGTATACGTCGGAAAAATACTATAGTGATCTATATAATATTTAGCGTTGTTAGAACCCACACCCAAGCCGAATGTGTCTACCAGAAACAAAAGTGAATTCTTAATTAAGTTAATTCTAATATCAATGGACTTACCGGTCGCGACTTCACCACCAAAAAAGGAAAACATATTAGTGAGTTTATCTATTAGAGATAGAACTTTACTATGGTAAACAACGACTCCAAGGAGTGCTAACAAACCACCCCCGGTTAAGATCCACCGTCTTTCTTTATAATTGGTTAAAAAGAAAAACCAACAAACTACCCCAAAGGCAATAGCTAAGAAATTAGCACGTGAGTCCGTGACATAAATTAGATAAAGGGAAACCACCAACAGCAATGTCCCATAAATTTTAAAGTGAACATTTCTTATATGCTTAATAAAAGCAATTATAAAAAACAGACTTAGTGTTAAAAAGGTCGCATAATCGTTCTGGTTAAAAAAAACAGCAGTCGGGATATCCTGATCCCATACCGGAGAATTCACAATTCGTGATGTACTCAAATGATTTCCAGTGATATGCTCCCATACACCAATAGCAACCAAAAATGCTGTCATACCTAGCCATATATAGAAAAAGTCAATATAGTCTGCTAACGTTTTGAAATAAAAAACGACCACGAATATCGGTAATATACCTAAAAAAAGAAATATGAAACCTTTCACGCCTAATGAAAACGAATTCACCCATACCAGTGATAAAAAAGCATAACAAAGCCATCCCATTAAATAACCTATAAACGGTTTGACCCGAATTTGCCCCCACTTTAATATATCTGTGTTCCGTTTAAAAAGTTGGATGAAAAAAAACAAAAAAACAACGATAGCCAGAAGACGATAAGCAAACAAGCTAAATGGACCAACACCAATCGAAAAAAAGGCAGCACCCAAAAAAGATGAAATTAGCCAAGCTTTTATCGTCAATACAGTTATAGTACCGAAACGCTTAAGAAATTTTTGATACATAAATAACACACAAGCGGCGGCAACAATAATCGCAAATATGGACGTAATTGAAGTATGAATAGATAAGTATCCAAATAAAACGGACAGGATTACACCTATGATCACTTGAACCTTAAGATCCTGGAGCTTATGAATCAAATGTCCTCTGCCCCCTTTCACTTGAGCTTGAATTGGTTTCTTGATCAAAAATGGCAGTTAATTGACCCGTCAAATGACGAAATTCGAAAGACTCGATATCTTCAAATGTAAATAAGTCTGTGTCCCGTTGCCATGCCTCTAACAAGACAGATAATTTATCGGCAATATCTTCAGGTGATGAAACATCGGCAAGTAAGCCCGAATGCGTTCGATTGATTAAATAATCTAAGTCAGATCCTGGGATTCCCACACAAAAGATTGGTTTTTTAGCATTTAAGTATTCGAAGAACTTCCCAGTAATAGTCCCCTTTCCGGGCCCGGGAATCAATAATAGAGCATCCCCCTGCTGCTGATGAATCAAGCTTTCACTATAAGTGACCCTACCCGTATCAATGACTTCAAGCTCATGGTCACGGGCATATTGCAGATATTCTTGATGAATTCCACCCACAAAATTCACAACAAAATCACTTTTAGGATGTCTCTGTTTAAATAATGACAATCCCTCCAAAAACGTCGAAGGATTTTTCTGCCCATAGAAAGTTCCTGTATGTGTAATGGTGATCGGTTTGATGACTCCACCACCTGGAATTTCAAGCGGCCTTTCAGGTAGATCATCCTGATCGAATCCATTAAATAGGACTGAGAACTTGTTTTGTTCAAGGTATCGGTTTGAAAACATATCTTTAATGGCTGGAGAAACCGTTGTAACCTTTTCCGATTGTTTAACCACTTGCTTCTCCAACCACCGATTTAGGGCAAAGTGAGCATTTGTTTTATATTCCAGAAACTCACTATCAATCCAAGGATCACGAAAATCGGTAATGAGTTTGATCTTTGCTAGTTTCGAAAAAAGAACACCAGACACAAAGGAACTATAGGCGGGCCCAGATACGAAACACAAATCGACGGGATGCCTTTTTATGTACTTTAAAGCTTTTGATACGGCACTAACACTCCAAAAGATATATTCATCAGGTATGAATAACCATTGATTAAAAACCGAACTCCTGCTTTTTTTAACTGAACTGTTACGCTCGGTAGCACTGTCATGGGACCGACGTTGTTTGTTTTTCCGTGGAAATAGACTTCGTGCAACATTGTATAACTGAGTTGGGCCAACAATAGGAACTCTGATGACCTCTATATCCGATTGTCTATCAAAGTCATCGGAGCCTGCCACTTTCGGTGCAATAACGACTGGTTCCCATCCATTTTCCTTCATATACTTAATAAATTTAGTAATGCGTTTTGTACCAATACTTTGCATCGGAGGGTAAGGGTTGGCAAAAATCAAAACTCTTTTCACTAACGTCACTTCCTCTAGTAAGCCTAATCATTTTTGGACAATTGCTGAATAATCGGTTTATAAGCATGTCCAAGTTGACTCCAAATCCCGGTATTAAAATTGGAGTTATGCCATAGAAACACAAAATTCCCATTATACTTTTGCACTGTATTTGCAAGCTTTTTCATCTTTTCAAACATATCATTCCACGTAATTGACTGGTAAACGCCGAGACTTACTTCCATGGCAATTAACGGGTATTCCATTAATTGCAACGTTTGCCGAGTCAATATGTTAAAAGGATGAAATTCATAACATGTACCACACCGAAAACCCTCATGATCGGCGTAACTCATTGTACTATCAGACAATAAACCATGATCTTCCCAAAGTTGCCACGTATGGGGTACAGAAAACCTTAAATAATGGTGTCTTCCTTCTGTCACTTTAAAACCAACGACAGATTCAAGCGCTTGCTTTTCCCATTCTAGCTGCTCAGGATGCTTATACGTCTGAAAACTTGGATGAAAGCCAATCTCATGTCCACGATCAAGCATGTGATTTGTTAGACGCTTTACCTGCGAAGACTGAACTTGGTAAAAATTATCGTAGTTCGTCACACCCCCACTCATGAAATAAAAACGTGATGTTAGGCCGGCCGCCTCAGACAAATCCATGAGCCAATCAAATGTATGATAAGGATCCTCTTTTAAGCGCAGTTTTATTTTGGAATAGTCCATAAAAGGACGAATCGAACCGACGACATCTTTTTTTCTTATTAAGGCTTTGGCAGATGATTTCACCATCGTCTTAGCGTTTTTCCAGTAGTTAATTTGATCAACATCGTGAGTCGGGATTAATCGATATTCACGTTTCCTCCGTTCCTGTTCAATACCTAAGTATTGTAGCATAGACCACAAAAATTCAACATACTCATTCACAATGGGGCGATGCAAAAAATCATATTTATACGCGGTGCTTGCACTTGCAGGGAATCGGTCAAAATGGTCGCGTTCAGGTTTCACATATTCTTCCCAACGAGTCAGCATAAAAAAAGCAGATGCAAATATATCGATACCACAGGTAATTATCTTATCATCAACATCCAACCGTTCATTTCCATAAAGGATTGGCAGATCACTTTCAGGGGTGAACCGATTTTTTGTAAATATAATCTTAGAGGGAATATGATTCTGACTCAGGTAATCAAGATGATGATGCTCTGAAAAAAAGGCGTCGTCAATAAATAACTGTTTCCCATTATCGAGAACAACTCTATAATTTTGTCTATCTGAATTTATAATTTCGTAATCAATACCTAAAAAATCACCAAAAATGGTTTTAATAATATAATTTAATTCTTGTGTAAAACGGTTAGGTATATCAATCGTTACCATATTATCTCCTCTTTAGAATGTTCATCTACCAACTTGAGATCTCCTTTTAATCTGAACACTGTGAATAATTATAAATAAAATATTTGAGATATAGAAAGCTGCCATAAATAAAGAAAAGGAGAAAATCGCCTGTTTTGGAGTTTCGTGAAATAACCAAAATGAGATAACAGTTAATAAAAACTGTAATACATTGAAAATCAGGGTCAATTCTTGCCGATTAATCAATGTCCAATAATTGATTGGTGATTTAATAAAACGGAACAAAAAAAATGGTAATAATAGGATAAGGTAAGGTGATGCATCCGCCCATCGATTGCCTATGAAAAAAGAAAATATCGGCGGTCCTAGAAAGTATAAAAACACTCCTGCTACAATTCCAATTGATGACAACACCAACATTAATTTAATTGTAATACTTGTCGCATGCCCTTTTTTATTAATTTCTTTGGCAGCACGTTCATAATAAACTTGTCCCAACGATTGTTGAACAAGTCCAATCGGCATACTTATTAAACGTTGAATAACTGCGTAAAAGGCCACAATTTCAACACCAAAAAAATGACTTAATAATAAGATTGGCGCTTGTGTTGAAGTCACGTTGGCCAATGTGGCTGGCGTGGAAAATATAGCGAATTTTTTATACTTACGCATATATCCCAACAAAAATTTTGTTTTTACTTTTCTAAAATTCACTTTAGACAGACGAATGAGATTGAATGTCGTAAATAGCTTCCCTGCACTGTACATAATCACCAACGACCAAACTGTTGGTGAAATAAGTCCTGCTACGATCGTTCCTAATTTGGTAATCAGTTGATCCGTAATATGGTTTTTTGAAATCAACCCATATTCTTGGTTTCTAGAAAACCATGCCTGGTAAACGGGCTTAATAGCCGTTAAAGCAATCAGAATTGGCAATAAGAAAGCAACTGAACGAGAGACTTGAAGATTTTTCGCTATGGGCCCATTAAAGAATAGTAGACTTAACAAGACAAGACCTGAAAACACCATCATAATAACAACAGCGAGTCTTAATAACATCTTCCCAGCATACTTACTTTTAGGAATAACAATGGCAAGTTCATATTTTAAGGTCGAAACTGACACTAATATATTTAAGAGCGCTAACACTGATGAATAGGCTCCGTATACGGTCGTACCATAAATTCTTGTGATAATAGGCAGGGTAATAACTGAGAGGATATTTATTAAAAATATCCCGCTCATAACTTTGCTAATATCTAACACGAATTTGTTTTTTCTCATAAATTTACCACCAGTTCGGGTGTTAAAAACTACAACTTGTAATAGTTCCCCTGAATATCTTCTGTGTTTTTAAATGCGTTTCTTGTATCAAAGATTACTTTGGCTTCATTCATAATTAAATTATAATCGAAAGTTGAATGATTGGTTCCAATGAGCACCAAGTCGGCATCTTTAACTCGCTCTTCATTTAGCTCCATTGTTTGTACTCTCTTATCACCAAGAACAAATTCATTTACAAACGGATCCACTACAGTCCAATCAGCACCCGCTTGATCAATTTGATCTAAAATATCCAGTATTGGGGATTCACGGACATCATCTATATCATTTTTATATGCTACACCCAGAACCAAAATTTTGGCTCCATTAACTGACTTTTTATATTCATTTAAGATCTGCATGCAACGATTAACGACGAACTCAGGCATGCCGTTATTAATTTCTCCTGAAAGTTCGATCAATCGTGTATGATAGTTATATTCTCTGGCTTTCCATGTTAAATAAAATGGGTCGATTGGAATACAATGGCCACCTAATCCAGGACCAGGATAGAATGGCATAAATCCATAGGGCTTCGTTGCCGCTGCATCAATCACTTCCCAAACGTCAATGCCCATTCTATCACACAAAAGAGCCATTTCATTAGCTAAGGCAATATTAATATGCCGAAATGTATTTTCGTGAATCTTTTCCATTTCAGCAACAGCCGGACTTGACACTTTATGAACTTTCCCCTCAAGTACATTAGAATATAAGGTTGCGGCAATGGCTGTACAACTTTCAGTAACACCACCAACAACTTTAGGAGTATTTTTTGTTTTAAATTGTTTGTTACCTGGATCAACTCTCTCTGGGGAGTAAGCCAAGAAAAAGTCCTCGCCACATTTAAGGTTATGATTCTCTAAAATGGGCTTAATAATCTCCTGTGTGGTTCCAGGGTATGTCGTGCTTTCTAAGACAACTAACGTTCCACGTTGTAGATATTTTGCAATTTCTTCTGCAGAACTTTCAGCATAAGAAGTGTCCGGTTGCTGGTAGATATCTAATGGTGTAGGAACACAAATGGCAACAGCATCAACGCTTTCAATCAAAGAGTAGTCCGTCGTTGCCTTAAGCTTTCCACTATTGACAATATCCGCTAGCTCTTCATTCACAACATCACCGATATAATTAATCCCTTGATTGACCATATTCGTCCTTGTTTGTTGAACATCAAAGCCAATCACATGATAACCAGCCTTTGCTTTCTCCACTGCCAACGGTAGGCCAACATATCCTAACCCAACAACACCGATTGTTGCTTGCTTCGATTCAATTTTTTGAGATAAAGACTCAAATAAATTCATCATTGCTACCTCCACATAAATAAAAATTAACAGACCATCTTAATAAACTCTGATAGGGGCTAGTTTTACAATAGGTAGTTATACTCATCCGCTAACTTTTGACATATCCGCCTCACCTTTTCTTTTTCAGCTTCTTCCCAATTTAGATACTCATCAATTGAACCGGTTTTTTGTTCGTTTACTTTCTGAGGTAAAAGTCTGCCTATCGTTTCGTCTTCAATTTCGTCAATATCGAGAAACTGTAACAGTTGTGAAACATGCTCTCTATTCAATTCATTAAAATTAAAAACAAAATAATCATCCTGGTTTAACTGAGCCAAAAAGTCATTTATGAATTGATTTGTTTCATTCCATAACCAGGCAATCTTCTCTACAGAATCAAAGTTATTCCATTCATTGAAGTTAGAAGAATTAGAAGTTGGTTCTACCCTGCCTTTGTCATGTGAAAGGTCCCCAGAATACCATCCTCGCCGCAAACCTGAACGAATAAATTCACCTGGGTGTCGATGCAAATGGACAAATTTAGCATTAGGAATATAATATTTAATGGCAGGTGCTAGGAAGGTGATTCGATTGTTGGTTTCCATATATCTTTGATTCCTCAGATATGTTTTAAACAACAATTCCTCTCTACCCACCACAAATATTTGTGAAATTAATTCATTTAATGTCTTATCTCTATCAGATTGACCTAATAACTGATAAGCTTCATAGGCTATTTTTCCTTGTTCAATAAATTCAGGTTGAGGCGAATGGAAAACACAAACATTCTTTGAATGACTCAGTAACTCCGTGAAAAATTTCGTCCCTGTTCTCCCTGTAGACAGAAAGAATACGGGTTGATAATCCGATGATTTTATCTCATTTGTTTTGAAGTCCCTAAAATCAGCCTTCTTCTTTCGAGGACTTTGAAACATTAGATACTCGTTGAACCTCACCAATGCCTTTTGCAGGTAACGGGACACCATTCATACCTCCATATCGTCTTTCTCTATCAAGTTTTTCATAGTGTTCCTGATCTCTTTGACGTAAAAGGTTAGGGCCACTTGCACCATAGATCCCCATTTTTTCAATGACACCATGCACAACTGAACCAGCTCCAATAATAGCCCCTTCCTTAATATGCGTTCCCGGTGCTATTGTGACATTTATACCTATCCATACATTTTTTTCAATTATAACATCACGAAATCTAAATGAATTGTCATATGGTAAAGCTTCGCCTTCATAGTTATGGCTATGTGTATACAACACAAGGTTTCTGGCAATATGTGTATTTTCTCCTATAAACAATCCACCTTCACCACGAATAAAGGCATTATCACCTATATGAACATTATCCTCTATTTCAATATGATTCATTCCAGTGAGTTTCGACTTCCCATTAAATCTAACACCTTGACCTACTTTGTTTACCTTCTCTTTATAGTAATGACTTAAGAAGTAACTTAAAAAAGCTTTATAATTATTATCTATAAAGAAGAGTATTTTGCCAATCATTAACCTCAGTCGATGGAATTTTCGCAATGCCATGTCCCCCCTTTTTAAGACAAAACAATGGAACTTTAATCTAGTTTCACTGGTTGATGACTTTCTGCCGAACGATAAAGACCCAATACTAATTCTAGCGCTTTTTTACCATCGTCACCAGTTACAATAGGCTGACGATTTTCATCAATAGCCGAAATCATATCCTCGATAATCCACTGATGACCAGGTTTTCCAAATGGGTCACTTTCAATCCGATCAATCATCCCTTTAACTTCTTTTTCTTCCATACCTTCGATGTCCCAGTGCTCTATATAATTCGCAGTTCTACCACCTATTTTAACCGTTCCATTCTCGCCAAAGACACTTAATGTCTCCTCAAGATTTGTCGGATAAATGGTTGTTGCCGCTTCGATAACGCCTAGGGCTCCATTCTTAAATCGAACAATTCCTGTGGATACATCTTCCGCTTCAATGTCACGTAGCCGGGTCGCATCCATACTAAAGACTTCTTCAACATCACCCATTAACCAAACTAACAAATCAAGATTGTGAATGGCTTGATTCATGAGAACCCCGCCGTCGAAAGCTTTGGTCCCTCTCCAATCCGCTTGATTATAATAAGCCTGATTCCGGTTCCAACGAACGGTGGCATTCGCGTGACTAAGTTTGCCCACCTTACCTTCATCCATAACCTTACGAAGTTCCATAACCGCTGGACGAAATCGATTTGGATGGACGACAGAAAGTTTGACACCATTCTCCTTACATGCAGCAATCATAGTGTCGGCATCTTCGATTGTAAGAGCAATGGGTTTTTCAACAATGATGTGTTTTTTCGCGTTAGCCACTTGGGTGGTTAGCGGCGCATGCAATCCGCTTGGGGTACAGATGTTAACAACATCAATATCGTCGTTTTTTAGCATTTCAGTTAGATCTTCATGGGCTTGCACATGATACTTCTCTACAAACCTCTCCATATTTTCAGGAATCTTATCGCAAACAGCTACTAAATGAGCGTCTTCTATTTTATCAATTTGTTCGACATGTTTGTTGGCAATATGACCACAACCAACAATAGCGAAATTTACCATATACATTTACTCCTTTTGTCTAGCATCTAAAAAATCCACTACTTATTTTACCTTATTTCGATGACTTTCGCACCTTTATCTGCCACTGATCTAACGTTTGAACCGTTAATTTTGTTTCTAACCTCGAAAATTGTCAATGATTTGACATAGATATGTTATTAATAAAGGAGTCTAAAACTTACTATAGAAGGCTTGCAAAGTATTTTTTGCTGTTAATCGAATCTTTTCTTGTTCATTTTCAATCATCAGTTTTAACTTTTGTCTTACAATGTTTAGATGATCGTATTGATTAAGTAATAATCGCTCTAAATCATCCGCCGACCAATGCCCATCGACCTTTCCTATAATAGGCTGATCAAACTGTTCTGCAACCGCATCGATCTTCGGATCATAAGATAAGGCAATAAAAGGAGTTTGCATAACGGCTGCAAAAATAAGTGAATGCAGCCTCATACCAAACAGCAAGTCTGCATTGTCAATGATCGCCATTTTCTCTTCTAATTTAAGATCATCGCAGGCAATCACCGGCGTTCCCTTCATCATAGAAGCGATATCACGCGAAGCACGAGTATCTTCACCGCCATGAAATGGGATGAACACCACTTTAAATCCTTTATCAATAACACCATCTAACGCAGTGGCCATTTTTTTTTGGTAGCCATTCCCTTTTTTCCAATCGCGGACTGAAACCGCTATAACGGATTCCGAGTATTTATCACGCTTTTGAAGCATATATTTGTTTTTCGGAAAATCGAGTCCAATAACGGGGTCTGGAACTACATGAATATCTTTTTTTATTCCGATCTTCTGTAGCAATCGCTTTGACTGTTTATCACGAACAGTAACTAAAGACGCCTTTGAGATCACTAGTTTCGATAGCCATTGACTCCATTTTGTTTTTAACGGACCAACACCTTGGGCATAAAAAACAAAAGGCGTTCTTAAAATAACAGCGATGAACATCACAGCTATGTAATAGGGGACACTCTTCCAACTCGTTGCATCCTGTAATAAACTCCCGCCTCCACTAATGAGACCATCTGATTTCTTCAAGGCTTTAACGACATCATTAATACGCCAACGATTGACAGCGGTTACCCCATATGTTTTGGAAGTTTCCTTTGGATTATTCGAGAGAACAGTAACTTCAATGTTTGTATCCAATTGTATCAAATTTGAAATGATGGCAAAAAGGATGGCTTCATCCCCAGTATTGTCAAACCCATAATATCCAGAAATTACAATATTCATTTTAATCCGAGCCCCCTTTCACATAATTCTATTCAAGCATAAAATCACTTGATTCTAGTGATGACTTTCCCAACCACAGGATAGTTTTTCAATTTTTCAAGACCCATAATTAAGACCGTTAAAGTAAAATAAATAACCGCTCCTGCAATAATGGAAACGGTAATATATACGAATGCCTCTAACCTTGACCACAATCCAACATCAAAAATGAACAACGGTACACCGACAGCAGCTCCCATACAAAAACTAGCGAATATAAAAACACCTACATCTTTTGTGAACAGACGAGCAAGGAACCTTTTTTTTAATCAAAAATATACTAATTGCATACATCAATGTGTAGACAAGCAATGTGGAAATACCTGCACCAATGAGACCTAGGTTTGTCACCAATAAAATATTAAGGACCGCTTTAACAACAACACCCAATATAATGACGTAGGATGCCGCTTTATAATAATTGATGCTCTGAAAAACAATGTAGTAAGGAAATCACTAAGAAGCTGAACCCAAGTAAAGCAAATACAAAACTACCCTGCAAATCACCAAATAATGCAAGGTTAAGCGGGACCGCCAGACTAGAAAATCCTATAGCTGTTGGCCAGGATATCAATTGATTCAATGCTTCCGATTGCTTGATAACCTTAGCGGCTTGTTTATGATTATTCTTCACAATCCAAAAAGACACGGCAGGAACAAGTGGTAAAAGGATCGAAGTTGAGAACACCGTCCCAATTTGAATGATCAAGAGTCCTCGACCGTAAATCCCATATAACTCACTGACATTAGTTTGATGACTCTTATACCAATGTAATGAGCTCGGAATCGTCAACGAACCGACTAAATTTAAAAGTGCCATCGTCAAAGTTCCGATAGCTAGAGGTATTGAAACCTTGGTAATTCGTTTTGACCAATATTTAAAGACCTCCATACGAAACGGTTGTTTTGCTTTATTTTTAAGATCAGTACGTGTGAACACTTGCCGCAGATAAACGAGCGAAGTAAACGCCCCGATTGATGAGCCAGTCATGACCCATGTCGATATTTTTATACTTGAAGCACCAATTCGGGTAAAATATATGGCAGCTATTAAAATGATACCGACACGAACAAATTGTTCAATCGTTTGTGAAATTGCGGTCGGTCGCATATCGCCATAACTTTGAAAATAGCCGCGATGTAATGCCATGTAAGGGGCAATAACAAGTGTGATTGCTACAACGATAATAGCTGACTGCATCTCGGAATTACCTAGCAGAATCGCTATGGGTTCTGAAAATAAGGTCAATACTAAGAATCCTGTAACACCAAAACCAATAGCCATGATACAAGCCGTCTGATAAATGGATTGAATATCTCTTTCATTACCATGGGAATAGGCTTCAGAAATGAGTTTAGAAATTGCAAGCGGAATACCAGCAACTGATATTATTAACGCAACCATATATAAAGGGTAGATCAACGTGAAAATACCCAAAACTTCGTCACCAGCTATATTTTGAAGCGGAATGCGAAAGAGGCTTCCTAACACTTTTGATAATAAGGTTGCGATCGCGATAACCGTTGTTCCTTTACTATGCTTTGCTTCATTTTAACATCTTAGCTTTCTGCTTTAAGATTTTCAAAGCGAACAGTGGAAGGGCCATCATTCGTCTTCCACGCTGGGGTTGCTGTAACAACCGATAAAGCCATTCAATATTTAACTTCTGCCAGATTTGCGGCGCACGCTTGGTTGTTCCAGAAAGGACATCAAAACATCCCCCTACACCAATAAATACCCCTTTTTCAAATTTAGAAATATGACGGGCAATCCACTGCTCCTGGCGAGGGAATCCCATGGCAACAAATATAAAATCGGGTTGGGCCTGCCTTATATCCTCTATAATATGTTCGTCGTCCAAACCGAAATAACCGTGATGGGCACCCACAGTTTTCAAAGATGGGTATAATTGTTTGACCGTTTCTAAAGTTCTATTAAGAACGGCATCTTTTGCGCCTAAAAAGTAGACGCACCACTGCTTTTCATCAGCTACTTGCAAAGCATTCATAAAAATATCAAAGCCTGTGACCCTTTCACAAATTGGTTGGTTAAGAAAGCGTGAGGCTTTGACAATCCCTGTGCCATCAGGGGTAATGTATGTTGCTGTATTTATCAATTTTCTATAATTTTGATCACGATGGGAATGAACAACAATTTCCGGATTTGCCGTGACAACAAATGCTTTCTCTTTTTTTTGTATATGATTATTTAATAGTTTCATAATATCTACTAAAGACGAATTGATAAATTGAATTCCTAGGATATCGACTTTTGATGAAGACATTTTGACCCACCAACTTAAATGAATGTCACTTTTCAAACCTAATCATAACACAAAGAGGATGCGACAGAAACATGTCGCACCCTCTTTAATTTTGTCGTATTTTATTTGGCGATGGAAACGTCTTTTGCAAGCTGGCCGTATTGACCATTATTGTAGGTATATAGATAATCAAAACTTCGAAAGTCCGAATTTTCGGAAGTGATTTTGAACCACTTACCTTCGCTATTTTCTACCTTATCCTTAATAATAAGACCTGCGCCAGCACGCGGATACTGATATGGTTCGGTAGTAGAGGTGCTTGGCTTCGGTCTGACATTCAGGGAATCTGCCGTAGCGATACCTAGGTTATATTTTCCGAAGTCATCCCCCCCAAGCGATTTGTCAATCCGATACATATAGCCCGCAATTTTTTGACCCCAATACGCATCGGACGCATACTTCACATTCATACCAGCTGCTTTGTTTCCAAGCATGGCTCCGTAGTAATATTGACCATCAGGATCCTGGTAATTATTGATAACATATTGAGCAACTTGGTTGACGCTATCTTGATAAGAGTCAAATTTGTAGACTTCGCTACATTCCCTGCCATCATTTGCTTGATACCCATATATATTATTTCTTTCCTGAGCTATACAACTGCTCCCCCACGCACTCTCATGAATCGCATGGGCAAGTAAGTATAAGGCATTGACACCATACTTTCCTTGGGCTTTGATAAATTCATCGCCTAAACTTGCAAGAGGCCCAGTGCCACCCATCTTTTGCTTAATCCTATCCGGGATATTATTCTTGACATAGCGATTAAGATCTTCAGCTGTATAAGAGGTCTTTGTATTCAAAGGTAAAAGATTAAAATATTGATATGCCGTTCCGACCTTCTGTCCAGATATCGTTTTGAACGTATGACCGTCCCAACTATAATACTTTTTACCTTCTTGAAGGAAATCAGGGGCCGGTCCATATGAATAAGTTCCACTCATACCACTGACAATGTGATGATAGAGGACATCATTGTCCACAGTATAATATGATCGTTTCTCAGCAAGTTCAGACGGTTTTAAGCCGGCTACATCCTGCTTAATGTAGCCTGTTAATCTCCCTAATTGAACCTTAACCCAAGACTCCCCAGATTCTAAATATTTTAGTTCAGTTCCAGTTGAAACATAAGTTAGGTCAGATGATAGTCTTGAGGTTTCATAAAAAACCGTAAATCCACCTGCGTGAACAAGACCATCTTTCATCCAAACAATTTTATTACCATGAAAAACAACTTCATTTGAGTGATCAGCCTGACGCTTAGCTCCATCAAATGTTTGATACATTTCACTTTGCTTATTGATGTCACCGTCACTTGAAATTGACGCAACACTATATTCACCTTGTGACTTTTCCAAGACGTTCTGAACACGATAAATCACAACTGCTGCATTAGCTCTAATAGTATTATTTTTCGGTCGAAAAGTATTATTCAAATAGCCTTTAATAATTCCTAGAGCAACATTAGTCTTAACTGCGTTTAAATACTCTTCTTTTTGTAAGATCTTATTCTTATCAGTGAAGGTTAACGGTTTTGTTTCAGCAACAACTCCATTAATTGATAGAACCCGATTAATCATCACTGCCATTTGCTCCCTACTAATCTTCAAATCAGGATGAAATGTGCCATCGGGATACCCATTAACAATACCTGCTGCTGCCGCTTGATGAATCTCATCATATAGCGCTCTATCAGAAGACACATCTGGGAAAGGGTCAAAGTCTCCTCCCTTTATGTCTAATGATCTCACAACAAAGGCGGCAAATTCTGCTCTAGTAATCTGATCTCCAGGAAAATAGTTTCCCTTACCATCTCCTTTGAGAACTCCTTGGTCGATTAATGCATTCATGGCCTCTTCAGCATAATCATACTGGTCCGGAAAGTTTGCTTGAGCGTGACCAACTGTAATAAACGAAAAGACTAGTAATAAGCCTAAAATACCTGATAGAAATTTCTTCATGTTCTTCCCCCTCATATATAATCCTCATAATAAAATTAGCAAACATTTTGCTATTTTACTAGATGATTTCCTCATTTTTCATATTAAATAAGGAATATTAATGCAGATGTCCTATTAGAATTACCGTTGATATATTACAAAAAGTTTGCAAGTTCGACGTTTATTATTATGAAACTGTAATCTCACATACTAAATTCATGTGCTAGACTCAACATGTTAGGATCAATATTTGAAATAAATGGAGGATAAAGGGTTGGCCAGAAAAACATTAACACTAGTCATTTCAATACTGACAGTGTTCACAGTCTTCTTTGTACCACAGTCCCAGGCAAATACGCGTGATGACGTTGTCACCGCTGCAAAACAACACATAGGGACTCCCTATCGCTGGGGGGGAACCACACCTAAGGGCTTTGATTGTTCAGGCTTTGTCCAATATGCATTTAACAAAGTTGGCATCAATATACCCCGGACAACAAGTCAACAATACCAAGCTGGAAAAGCCGTTTCCAAATCTCATTTAAAACGTGGAGACATTGTTTTCTTTGAAACTTATAAGAGCGGACCATCCCATTCCGGCATATATATTGGCGGAGGGGACTTTATTCATACCTCTTCCACAGATGGCGTCACGATTGACAATATTAACAGCCCTTACTACTGGGGACCGAAATATTTAGGTGCTCGACGAGTCATTAATGAGCCAATCAAAAAGCAAGATGTTGACCCAAAGCCACTATCAAATGGACATTACTATGACGTTGCAAAAAGCTACTGGGCTTACGAAAAAATTACTAAACTAAGCAAAAATAACGTTATTAATGGCTATAAAGATGACACCTTCCGTCCTAGGCAAACCATTAGCCGAGCTGAAGTTGCACAAATCCTTGCCAATCACTTTAATCTTGACACGTCCAGTTCCAGTGGGTCGTTCAGCGACGTTTCATCCAACTTTTGGGGCGCAGGTGCGATTAATGCAGCAGACAAGGCTGGCTATATTGACGGATATAAAAATGGCACATTTAAACCTAACCAGCCCATCACTCGCCAGGAAGTCGCTGCATTGTTTACTAAAGTATTTAACTTATCAGCTGATACTAGAAAAGTTGATTTTAAAGATGTCAGTGAAGACGACTGGTCTTATGACAGTATTCAGGCAATGGCTGCCGCTGGTTTAACAACGGGTTATAAAAATAACACCTTCAAACCAAAAGAAGAAACAACACGGGCAGAGTTTGTTGTCTTCCTATACAGAGCTCTATACTAAAAAGCTAGGATCTTTTTTAGATCCTGGCTTTTTAGTGATATAATTTAAATGCATCATGGATCGCTCTTGCTACAAACACAGAAAACTCCGCCCGTGTAACATAATGATCCGGCCTGAATGTCCCATCCCTATAGCCATTGGTAATCCCCGCACTGCAAAGTTGATTAATCGCCTTATAAGAATTCATTGATGAATTCACATCTAAAAAACACGAATGCGTCATATCCGATAATGAAAATGCTCTGGCCACTAAAAGCGCCACTTCTTCTCTGGTAATGCTATCTTTTGGTCCATAAGTTCCGTTTCCACGTCCTTTAATAATTCCCTCTTCAACAGCCGATTGAATATAACCTGAAGCATAGTATTTTTGCGGAACATCAGAAAAAACAGTTGTTGTTTGTTCAATGTCTAAACCTAACAGCCTTCCTATGATGACCGCCGCATTGGCCCGATTAATAGGGTATTGGGAACGAAATGTGCCATCTGGAAAGCCCTTAATTCCTTGGTTGCTCGCAAGAAATTGAACTTCATTAGCAAACCATTCGCTTCCATTAAGATCTGAAAAAGTTACCATCGATGATGTTACTTCAACCGAAACAGCCGAACTAAATTGAGAATTGTTCGCCGATTGGTCAATAGCTCTTATTTTATAAGTATATTCCCCTTTAGAAACGGTATCTCGATACGAATGCTTTTGACTAGCGATAGTATCTATCTTATTTCCGTTGCGATATAATTCATAAGCGACTACTTCCTGATTATCTTGTGATAACGACCAGTTAAGCGAAATGACTGATTTTGAAGCAGTAGCTGTGAAATTGTGCGGCGTCGAAGGACTTATAATATCAGCTTTAAGCTCCGTAGGGGTTTGAACAAGTCCATAGCCGTACAACGTATCTTTTCCCTCGCTGCCAAGATCAACAGCCCGTTGATGTAAAACATCCCTAAGTCTTTCATTGATCACCTTTGGGTTAATCTGTTCATATAAGGCGGCAACACCAGAAACATATGGAGCCGCCATCGATGTCCCGCTTTTTCTTTTATAAGATTCACCTAAGAAGGAACTGTAAATATTAACACCAGGTGCAACTAATTCAAGAGACGATCCTTCAGCCGAAAAATACGGGTGCTGATTGTCTCTATCAATCGCACCTACAGCCATAACACTCTTGTACTTTGCTGGGTACTGAACCGTATTACCATCATCATTTGACTTTACATTCCCTGCCGCACCAATAATTATAATACCTGATTGATAAGCTTTTGTAAGCATTCTTTGCAATGCCTTCGACCCATTCGGCGTTGCTAAACTTAAATTAATGATATCAATCTTATTGTTTATCGCCCATTCGATTCCAGCAATAACACTAGACTGAACACCCCTACCATCGCTGCCTAGCGCCTTGATTGCATAAAGACTAACCCCAGGAGCGACACCAACTGTACCAATATTATTATCTTGTGCAGCAATAATACCAGCAACATGCGTTCCATGACCACTATCGTCTTCATAGGAATTGGTATAGTTGACCGTTGACACGCCACCAGCAATATTTAAATCAGGATGATCACAATCGACGCCTGTATCAATAACGGCTACTTTGACACCTTTACCCGTTACCTTTGAATCTATTAATGGCTTGGCCTGAATTCTGTCGATTCCCCAGTTGGTTATCTGTGCTTTTGTTTCCACGACGAAATCTTTCTCAACTAATTTAACATCAGGATTTTTATTTAAACGAACAACAGATGTTTCAGACAAGGTAACAGCAAGCGTGGATAGCATCTCAAATCTGTGGCGAACATCTCCACCAAGCTTTTCAATCAAATCAGATTGTGGCTCACCACGAAAGGTTACGAGATACTTATGTCTTGTATTACTTGCAGTAGCAGTAGCAGTGGCAAAAGGTAATAAATATTGGATAAAAACAGTTATTGATAAAATGATAGCCATCTTTTTCATAAACAACATCCTTCGTCTAACCATTATAATAGAGAACGGACTTATTGCCCGTTCTCTGTTTTATTCATATAGATAATGAAAGAAATCTGAAATACCTAATGCAATAGCTTTTGCCGCACGATCTTGCCAAGCTGGTGAACTTAAATGCTCAGCATCTGACGGGTTGGTGATAAACCCAAGTTCAACAAGAGCAGCCGGAACACTATTCTCTCTAAGCACATGGAAATTGCCATATTTAATACCTCTATTTTCACTATCATTTAAATTAAACACTTCAACCATTCTGTCTTGAATGAAATCAGCTAACTTTCGACTTTGCTTACCATAAGGGTTAACATCTGCTGAATAATAATAGGTTTCTGTACCATTAGCTGATTCTTCTTTGAAAGAGTTAGCATGAATACTAACGAACGCTTCAGCACCCGCTCTTTCACTCATATCAACACGTTCTTGTAATTCGTAAAACGTGTCATCATCTCGGGTTAAAAATGGGGATAATCCCATGTCCTTTAGATGCTTAGCCACTTTTTTAGCCACCTGTAGATTAATATTCTTCTCTTTAAGTCCTTGACCCGTGGCGCCTGGGTCATGGCCGCCATGGCCAGCATCAATTGTAACAACACGATTTTCTAAGACTTCATCTGCTTCCCTGATATAATTCATATGAACGTAGCCTTTTGTATTGCTATTTTGGACAAATGCCCAATGACCCACCCTATTATATATCTTTACAGAATCATTCATGTACAATTTATCAACAATATCATAGTTCGTTGACGGTCCACGGCGAACGTGTAGAACATCAGCTGTAACAACACCGTTTCCGGAGATTGATTGGGTAATGGTGACACGAAACTTTTCGTTAATTGCTCTGGCGACCATTAAGGAAAAGTCTGCCCGCGATATGTAAGCGTCCGGTCGAAAAGTATGATTAGGAAATCCATTGGTTATTCCGGCTGTTGTAACTTCATTAATAGGTTTATAGATTTGGTCATTTTGCTTAATATCGGTGTAAGAAAGAAAGCCTGTTTCGTTTAAAGAGAACGCACGCGAAATGAGGAAAGCCATCTCTTCTCTTTTAACATTGTCATGTGGACGATAGTTACCATCACTATACCCAGTAATAATGCCCTTTTCATAGGCTGACTGTATATACCCTGAAGCATAAAAGTCTTTGGCGACATCAGGAAACTTTGTACTCTGTTTCGTTCCATCCAAATTTAAAGCCTTCCCAATCATAACTGCAGCATCGGCTCTGGTCACTTCCTCATTTGGATGAAACGTGCCATTACGAAAACCTTCAATAATTCCTTGGTTGAATAAATAATTAATCTCTTCTGCCGCCCGATAGTTATCCGGGACATCCGGAAAATTTGGTGTCGCGGCGGCCGTTTGCTGGAATAACCCCAGAGATAAAAACAATCCACCAAATAATAATAATAGTTTTCTAACCATTCAACTGTCTTCCTCCCCCTATACTTGATCATTCTACATTTTAACAACTATTTCGACAAAATGATAGAATCTATTCGAACTATTTTTCAATAGATTAACGTTTAATATCAATTAGATTACTAATGATACAGAATAGTTAGTTGTGCAATACTAAGTAATAGCTTATTTTAAATTTTAAGGAGCGTTATGAATGCTACCACATTATAAAACACTCCCATCGATAAAAAGATCTTATACTGATTTTTGAAATATTTTACAACCCCATAAATTGAATGAATCGTTTAGAAGCAGAGATAAAAAGATAAAGAAAAGAACAGATGCAATGATCTGTTCTTGCACATTATTTATTGATGATAATAACTCCACACGGCTTGGACTATACGTTGGGCAGCATGACCATCACCATATGGATTGATAGCCTTTGACATGTTACTGTGAGCCTCTTCGGATACGAGTAACTCTTTCGTCATATTGTAGATGTCTGTTTCATCGGTTCCTGCAAGCTTCATAGTCCCCGCTTCAATACCTTCTGGTCTTTCCGACGTATTCCGTAAAACAAGTAGCGGAATTCCTAAGGATGACGCTTCTTCTTGTATTCCCCCAGAATCCGTTAAGACCATATAGGCCTGTGAAACAATGTTATGAAAATCAATCACATCCAGTGGTTCAATTAGATGAATACGAGAATGCTGACCAAGGACGTCATACGCTATATCACGAACAGCTGAATTCAGATGAACAGGATACACCACTTGAACGTCTTCATGTTCATCGACGATGTTTTTAACAGACCGAAAGATATTTCGCATCGGTTCTCCCAGATTTTCCCGCCTGTGAGCTGTCAAAAGAATAAACCGATTATGCTTAATTTTGTCAACCACAGAATGTGCATAGTCCTTTCTAACGGTAGTATTTAAAGCATCTATAACGGTATTGCCGGTGACATAAATCGATTCTCTTGGTTTATTTTCATTTAATAGATTTTGAGCAGCTGTTTCTGTCGGTGCAAAATGAAGATCTGCAATCACTCCCGTCAAGTTACGATTCGTCTCCTCAGGGAACGGAGAATATTTGTCCCATGTTCGCAAACCAGCTTCGACATGCCCAACAGCAATTCGGTTATATAAGGCGGCAAGACTGGCCACAAATGACGTGGTCGTGTCTCCATGAACAAAGACGAAATCAGGTTGAACGTTTTTCATAATATCGTCCAGTCCCTGTAATGCCTCTGTTGTTATATTAGTCAGTGTCTGACGATCCTTCATGATATTCAAGTCATAATCGGGTACAATATTAAATATATTTAAAACTTGGTCAAGCATTTCCCGATGTTGGGCCGTTACGGTAACAATGGATTCGATCTCTGTCGAATGTTTTTCCAGCTCTAAAACAACTGGCGCCATTTTAACCGCCTCCGGTCGGGTGCCGAAGATCGTCATGACTTTAATCGGATTTGACATTCATGGTTCTCCTTTGTTTCGTTCCGTAGTTATCTTTTATTAAAATAACTAATGAATGACTCATTCTTATTAATATAGTTAATAATCATCCCCAAAGACATTAATTTCCCTAAGGAAGCATCCGGAATATTCTCAAGCACGACATCTGGATGTAATATCCCTTCTTCTTTAAGGACATCAATCGAATGGTGAACGGTCTCTAACTGCCTTAAATGCTCAAAAAAGTGATTGCGATGATACTTTTCACCGAAGAATGTTTTCTTAAACACCTTTTGTCCTACTTTTTTACTTAGCCGTTTCCCTCGATCCGCTACATAAAGAATATTGTCTCTTATTTGATAGTGAGGTTTTGAAGATACCGTCATTCCACCTTCTGTTGTCTTAATTTTCGCAATTGAAGGGTTGACCTTTGTAATGACTTCCCTATGAAAATGATTATGGAACCTTGTCATTTTCGGCAAATGATGCGTCATTCTGATATTTTCTAATTCCAAAAGCGGTGAGTAAACATCAAAATATTGATTCGCACTGGTAATAATCCGACCCGCATTATTTTGTAAGTTAAAATAATAGTGAATCTTATCATAGGTTTCTGTATTGATCTCAGATTGATAGACCATTAGCTCTTCAAGTAGCTCATTTTTAAATGAGGCATGCCTTTGGCGATAATCCTCTGTTAAATACTCCCCAGGCATTTGTATTGGCAGAATCCGTGTATCTAAAAGTCGTTTGATATTGGAAGCCTTCCGTCTATAAAATGGAAAGTCTTGCATCCACCAGAAATCTTTATAGAGCTCCCCACCAGCCCCATTGATAACGAGGTCAATCCCCCGCCCTAACCGGTCTTGATGAGCTTGACGAGCACTATATAACCTAAGGACATCAAACAAGCCATCACCATAATAGAAAGCCTCATGAATAGATGGCTCATCCAATGACGATGGCCGTTCTGTTCGATATAATTGGTGCTCTGTCTGCCTTGAAACTGTTTCAGCAATCTTGATATCAGTATCTTCTTTTTCCCCTGTGACAGAAGCCTCAAATGGAAGACCAAAGTAATCTAAAATGGTGAAAATAAGTCTAGAATCAATACCCCCTGTAAGATCAACACTGATATTACGATCTTTTAACTGAGGTGCAAAGGCTTCAAAATAATCTATAATATTTTGATAATCAGAAGCCTCCTCAATGTGGGTTCTATTTTTCTTTAAACCAGTGACAACTCCATTGTCAAATGTCATAAGATCATCAGCAGTGAATTTCTTAACGGTGGCAAGTATTGTTCGATCAAAATGGGTCCCACCCAAGTTAAGAAACTCGACAACAGCATACTTATCAAGATCATTAGAAGTAAAATGTTCATATCTAACCAAATCAAGAAACGATGTTGAGATATGATTGGAAGAATAGAATGATTCATACATCCCGCTGTTATCGATAAAGGCGAATTGACGCTGTGCCTGTTGGTCAACGACATATAGGAAATAGTTACCCTTTAATCGGCTGATTGCTTCCCGCAACGACTGAACTCTAAGCATCTCAGCAAACTTTTTAAGTGAAGCCATTCCTGGCGAGCAACCGTCGATATAAATAAACCCATTTAAATAAAATTCAAAGCCGTCCACTTCGAATTTTTCTTCATACGCCTTTAAGTCAGATACTCTGTCGTTATTTATAATCACAAGTATCAATCCCTTCATAAGCAGCTTCATATCATTCTACCCAATTGAAACAAGCATGAAACAAAGTCATTGAACCCAATAAAAATAAACAATCGTCACCGCCATAATCATAACAATAAGATTTAACGGCGTTCCGATTTTAGCATAATCTACAAACCGATAACGACCGGGACCATAGACAATCAAATTCGTTTGATAACCTATTGGTGTGATGAAAGCGGCCGAGGCAGCAATCGCTACAATTACAGCAAATGCTGTAGGGTCCACATCTACTTGTTCAGCAGTAGACACGGCTATCGGAATCATCATCGCAGCTGCGGCGCTATTTGTGATCGTCTCTGTAAAAATATTCGTCAAAATATAGATAATAAATAAAAGCGCCACAATCCCAAGAGGCTGTCCGATTTGAACAAGTCCCGACGCAACCCAACTCGCCGCTCCCGTCTTGTCTAGGGCTGTACCAATCCCGAGGGCACTGGCGATCAGCAGCAAAATATTAAATTGCACGTTTTTTTTCGCTTCTTCAGGTGTAATAACCTTCGTCACCAGTAAAATAATTACGGCCAGGGCCATTGCCTTGAACATAGAAAGCACTTGGAAAGTGACCATTAGAATCATCACTAACAATGTGCTGACAGCAATCCAGCCTTTTCTCGTTTCACTTTTAGCCTCTTGTTCAGAAACAAGTGTTGTGTCCAAGGGTGTGACAACATAAAAATCATTATATTGACTGTGACGCTTCATGAAATCAGCCCCCGCCAACAGCAACAATGTATCTCCTGGTTTGAGTGTGATATCACCGATTTTACTTTTTATACGTTCATTGTTGCGATGGACAGCGATTACGGCAGCATCATACTTCCCTCGAAATTGCGTATCCTTTAACTTACTATATAGTAAAGACGATTGATGGGACACAACGGTTTCCACGAGCTGAGAGTTCTTACTTTCTAATGTATCTAATGATAAGTCAGAATCAGATTCTAGGCGTAGTCCTTTAATTTTCTGTAATTCTGCGATGGTTGACACCATCCCAGTGAAAATTAGGCGATCACCGGATTGGATCTGAGTTGTTGAATTAACCGGACTGATCCGTTCATCGCCTCGAATAATCTCAATTAAAAAGAGTCCTTGTAAATTCCGTAAACCTGCGCGCTCAATCGATTGATTAAGATACGCATAATGCGGTTCAACGGCCATCTCCGCCAAGTATTCCCGGGCATTCTCATCAAACGTTTCAGATAGCGCCTTATAATTCGGCAGTAATTTATAACCAATGGTCGCAATATAGATCAAGCCAACAATCGCTGCTGGAATGCCAACAATCGCGAGTTGAAAAAGGGAAAAACCTTGGTATTCGCGGTCAGTCAACCAGCCATGGACAACCAAATTGGTTGACGTCCCCATTAACGTAATCATACCGCCTAAAATTGTACAATAAGACAGTGGAATTAAAAACTTGGATGGTGATAGTTGATGATCTTCGCACCACTTCCGGATAATCGGTGTAAATGTAACCACGATAGGTGTATTATTCACAAACGCTGACAAGCCAGAAAGCGGCACCATCATTTTGAATAAATTCCACTTGGGCTTCCGATCAGACTTGAGGACACGAGATATTAACCGATCAAAAAAGCCGCTTTTCCGAATAGCCCCAGCAATAATAAACAGCAAGGCAATTGTCAACATGCCTTCATTCGAGAAGCCTTGAAGCGCTAACTCTGGCGTTAAAACCCCTGTTAATAAGAAGAGGGTCAAAACACTAAATAAAATCATGTCAGGCCGGGCCACTTCAAACACAAGCCCGACCACCATTAGAACAACGACAACTAAAACAAACCCAATTTTCAACGTCACAATGGATCACGCCTTATTCTTAACATGGGTCAATCAACTAGTTTTCTTTCATCCCTTTAACCAGTATCTCAGCAACTTCAGGACGTGTAAATTGCGGTGGCGGAAATTCCCCGTTACGCAATAAACCACGCACTTTCGTTCCGCTTAAAATGAAGCGATCCTCTTTGTCATGTGGGCAGGTCTTCATAGAAGCCATTTGGTCACACTTTTGGCAGTAAAAACTGTGCTCAAACTTAAAGATGTGCATGCCCATTTCTTCTTCGTACTGACTAATCAAGTCTTGGGCTTCATATGTGCCATAATAATCACCGACACCCGCGTGATCACGGCCGACAACAAAGTGGGTACAGCCATAATTTTTCCTTACAAGCGCGTGTAAAATGGCTTCACGAGGTCCGCCGTAGCGCATCGCCGCCGGGTAAATCGCTAGGCGTACACGATCTTTAGGATAATAGTTATCTAGTAACACTTGATAGCTTTCCATGCGAATATCAGCTGGAATGTCGTCGCTCTTCGTTTCGCCAACTAATGGATTCAGCAATAGCCCGTCAACATTCTCCAAAGCCAATTTCTGAATATATTCATGCGCCCGGTGAACTGGATTTCTCGTTTGGAAACCAACAACCGTGTTCCAGCCTAGATCAGCAAATAATTGTCGAGTTTCGCTGGGCTTATAGTAAAAGGCTTCAAATGGTTCGTGGCTCGGACGATTGATCATAACAATGGGTCCGGCCAAATACACGTCTCCATTATCAAATAAACGTTTGACACCGGGATGCTCAATATCTGTTGTCCCATAAACGTTCTTCGCTTCTTTTTCTTTATTAGGCTGATACTTTTCCTCTAGTTGCAAAACACCGTATGTAATCCCATCTTCACCTTGTAAGGCCACTTCTTGCCCGATCTGTAAACCGTTCGCCATTTCAGAAGTCACCGGTAGGGTAATCGGAATACTCCAAACAGCGCCATTCGCCAAATGAAGATTGTCAACCACATTATTGTAGTCTTTTTCACCCATAAAACCTGTTAATGGACTGAATCCGCCAATCGCAATCAATTCAACATCAGAAATACTCCATTTCGAAATCGTTAAGGATGGCATATCGCCTAATCGATTCATATAAGCGTCGCGTTCAGCACCTTGTAATTCGCGCTGAACAAGTTGACCGCCGTGCGGCTCGATGGTTGCTGTTGTAGTCATTGAACATTCCTCCTATTGTTATCTTAAAATTATACTTATTATTGTTACTTCGTTGCAATTCTGAGAATATATCCGCCAATCATTAGTAAATTAGGATTTCTATCATTCCAGCAAAATTAACGATTTTGACCTACATATTATAACATTTTGGTTGACAAAATTCGATACGATTCATTCTTAATTTTTTCTTAGTTATTGAGTCAATTTCATAAATGCTCTATATTCATCATTGATCCGAACACTCGAACGGTCTAATGTATTAACGTTTGTCAAATCAGTGCGTTAACATCGTTGATTGGAACGGAAGGCGGCGACTCCTGCGGGAATAGCATGAGTCTTGAGACCCCGCAATGCGAAGCATGAGAAGGCTCAAGCCATGCCCGCGGAAAGCGTCCGCCTAGAGTGGCAATCAATAGGCCAAGCACACTGACAAATGTTTGGGTTTTCTGCTTTAGTCTTGAATGATGAAATTGACTCAGTTATTTAAAGCATAATCCCCTAACCTGCCCCTCCCTCAATTTCCTCAAAGCCTGCTTCCGCCAATTCTTAACGGTTTCAATAGGCATGCCGAGGTCACTAGCAATCTCCCCAACCTTCTTTTGCTCAATAATGGCATGCCGCACCCAGGTCTGTTCACCTTTATTAAGTTTGTCTATATAGGGTTCGAGCATATCCTCCTCAAGAATAGGTACCTGTGATTCGTCGACAATCTGACCGAAATAGGTTTCATCTGGAAAGTTGTGACGTTCCAAATAGCTCAGCTCACGTTTCAATTCATCCATCATCTTGCCTCTCACATTCACGATGGCATAGGTCGAGAACTTGCCCTTGTCTGGTTGATAAGTTTGCTGGGCTTGCCACAAACCCAGCAAACCGCACTGGTAATAACGATCGTAATCTTTATAGATGCCAAGGGATGTGATTTGCTTTTTAATCATAGAATCATAGTTTTGAGACAGTTCTTCAAAAGATACCTCGCACTGTGACACTTTGCTTTCCCTTCGAAAAGCGCGCCTTTCTGTGAATTCCGCGGTACCTTTAATATAGATAAACATTGAATGTCGTTCACATGAGGAAAATTGACAAATCTCCGTGTCGAATGAGGGGATTTTTAACGTTTCCTTGAGAGATTTTTGAAGTTTGGGGGTGAGCGAGTACGCGTTTTTTAAAGAATCCCCCAAATTTAAATTTTTTCCGGAAACACTATAGAAGCTGTCTGTTTGATATTGTGAATGTCTGTTTGGAACAGTGAGCGCTAATTTTGGAACGGTTAATACGCATTGTGGAACGATCAGCTCTCATACTGAAAGGTCATCCCTTTTTGCCACAAAACATCAATAATTAAATAAACCGCCCGCAAAAAACGATCTTTTGAAAAGGCTCTGAAAGATTGTTGCTTTTAAATTATGAAAGCTAAAGATCGAAAAAGTTGATTGGAGCGGAAGGTGCGTCGAGATTCGGAACACTTAAACTTAGTGTGTTCCTCAGCGCCGCTTACTCAAGATGTCTTGCTAGAGTCCTGCGGGACGAGCGGGACAGGTGAGACCCCACAGGCGCAGCGCGCCGAGGAGGCTCACCGCCCGCCCCGCGGAAAGCGAGCATCCTGGAGCGGAAATCAACCTTTGGAAAAATAACAGTATTCATCAGCAATTTTTGAAAAACATCCCCCCCGTTTTTCTTTCTGAGCTCTATATATACAGTGAAGACCCCTATTTCATATCTCAGGAGTGAAAATCAATGAAACCCGGTTTGATTCAGCAATATCAACATTTCAGTCAATTCACCGATGTCCCGTCGTTTAATCGGACAATCAAACAATTCTTAGATCATCATGGCGAGGCGTTTTCCAAAGGGGAACGGCTTGCTTTCACGATTTTGACGCAGCATAGTGTGAAGGTGGTCGGTGTGTGCAATGCACGGATCGCGAAGCTTGTGGCTGCCGGACATCATAAACATAAAGAAGGTCCCTCACGTTCCACATTTGAGCGGATGCTACGGAAGGCGAAACAATTGGGGATTTTGTCGACACATCATACAGTGCGAGCAAAAGGTGGCTTCTCTCATAATATTTTTGTTTTTCAAGCTGCTGATGCACCGTCGGACGAACATCTGACAGAGCGTGACGGATCGATAGACAACCGCTGTGACGCAGATCATGACTCTTCAACAGCCGAAAAAACGAGTTTTTTTCAAGCTCCTAAAGAAAAAGATCTAAAGAATGTCATAGAGAACGTTAAGTCACATGATCTTGACGCTGCCCAAACAAAATGGACAGATCTAGATCATACCTTTGTTCCGTCTAACATTCCTGAAGATTTTGTCGCTGTTGTTAAACCTTTTTTTGCTCATGCACATGAGATTTTTAAGTTATGGGGAAAAGCCCAGCAGGCCTACCGTAGCTACCACTTCAACATGCCGTTGGAATGGCATGTTTCGACTGTGATCCAGGCTTTTAAAGAAACCGTGTTTCACTATAAACGCCGGGCTATCAGAACGTCCTTCGTCCAATATTATTATGGAGTTCTGAGAGGGTTATTCGCGGTTGAAAAGCGGCGTGAATTCTATGAAAAGCATCCGGAGTGGAATTGGCTGGAGATGTGACTTCATTAGGTGTTATGCATGATATCCTAATTCGCCAAGTGAGATATATTAATGCCCAATTTGGGGCACTATAATAAGTAACAGGCCTATAAGGAGTGATATATATTAGTTGGAAAGAGGAATTAATCAATGATATGAACCAAAACAAAATAAAGAACTCGGCATTAGCGATTGATACATCTACTAATGAGTACCCAAAAGAAACGATCAAAGATATCATCAATTTGATCAATAAAACCCTTGTTGAAATACCCATGATATTCGCAGACTTCAAGATCAGACAATTAACAACGACCAAAGAAAAAGTCGCCATCCCCTATAAGAAACATGGGAAAGGGTCCTATACAGATGTTCTTGAATGGTGTGAGGAAAACGAAGTCAATCAACTTTATTACATAACGGATTTAACCGGTTATATCTGGGATGACATTGAAGTTAATTACGATGTCACTTGGTTAGTTCCATTTAATTTCAAACCCAAACCACCATTTGGAGAAGTGATTCAAACCTACTGACAAGCTAATATGCTTGTCATTTTTTATTTTAAGATCAATTAGTCCTGTGTTTTTATAAAAATTTTCATTCTTTTGTAAAAACTACTATGTTTTATCGTTGCCTTCAGTTATAATAGACATATATCCCCAGTTAGTGAAATAATCTTAAAAATGAAGAGGAGGAACATCAATGGAAAAGGTTCTTACTGAGCAAGATCATTATGAAATATCGAGGAGTACAATGGCACTGATACCTTATAACCATTCTCTGTACAATTTGAAGGTGATAGACACAGAAGGGGATCATTACTTAATAAAGTCACCGACCCAATTGATTCATGAGGCTTGCGTAGCGAGAGCATCAACCTACGATGGAAGACGTAAAGCTGTGAAGATGCACTTGCATATTCCGAAAAAGGTACCGATTCCTGTCTCACCAATCGAAAACATCTATGTCTTTCCCACACACTCACCCGATCAATTTCACTGCCATTGGATTGCTTATCGCCATATTCATGACATTCATTCGCTAACCAATCAGACATCGTTAGTCACCTTTAAAAACGGCCGACAGCTAAAACTCAATCTCTCCTACTACTCACTAGAAAAACAACTGCACCGCACCACCTATTGCATGTCAAGTTATTCTAAAATTGATGAGTGCTTAACTTTGCTTCATACCCTATGCAACAAATTAGGCGCGCCCATAACGACGATATAAAGCTTTTAGGTCCATGAGGCAACAATCAGCAAGACGAACCAAGCATCTAATCTTGCAAGCCCAAAATCCGATGTCAGGTGGCATTGGATTTTTTATATGGACCATTGAAGATAGAAGAACCAGCTCTTAATTTCTATTTTTCTTTCCTCATGGCCCTTCTTTCCGCATAGCTCACACATTTAAAACACACAGCAACCCTTTCTCCTTGATTATTAAGATAATACCGGGGCTCCACGGCTTTATTGTGACACAGATAACACTTTTCTGTTCCAGTTATTCTTCTTAACCAGTTCAGCACTTTGGATGCCTCCTTTTAATCATCTGTCATTTGGGATTGATCGTCACCCTATTGTCTTTATATGTATTATTATGACTGTATGTCACCTAAGATGTCCACTTACGGACACTGACAACTTGAACCAGTCAATCGGGTCAATCACAACCCGATCGGATAGATCATCCGTCGAAATCACCATTTTTTCTGATAAGGTTATCCGATTTAAACCCTATATCATTTCCTTATACTACCTTGAAATTTAGGCCCCAAATCCCAGTTATAGAAAGGCAATTTGATGCGAATACTATGGACATGAGGAGATCAATAATGGTTGGTAACCCATTTTTCCTCTAACAGCGCCCACCCTTTAAAAAAGGGTGGGCCTGTTTTTTTTGATCTTAACTTGATTATTCCAATACGCCTAACAAAAGATGTTCAAACACCTCGTGCTTGTTCAATTCTGTGAAGATCGACGTGTCAATGAAATCCCATTTCAGCGGCGTGATAAATCCGGCACCGGCATCGTTGACTTGTTCAGGTTCTTGAACAACGTGGGTACCCTCTTTAGCACCGCTGGTAAGTTCCACATCACCTGTCACTTGCAATCCTGTTTTGACCTGTTGCTTGATGACGGTACCATTGTTTGATAGCACCCATGTGTAGTCTTGTTTATCGTTCGTTTCAATCGTTTGTTCTGGCAAAACTAAAGCGTCTTGGGCTTCATCGATTACAAATGCCAGTTGTGTATGATAGCCAACTTGTAAGTCTTCCGTCTGTTCTTCCAATTCAACAGTAAAGGCGTACTTGCTCGCTTGTTCGGTTTCCGGCTCATCGACAGGCACGGGCTTGATGTCAGTAAGCGTCCCCGTTCTTTTGCCTTTAACCGCTGATGACCGTATGTAGGTTTTCATACCGCTTTTGACCAGTCTCGTGGCCTGCTCGCTTAACTTACCATGAACCGCGATGTCTTCGGAGGCGATCGCGATAACAGGATTATTTAAATCGTGATGGATGGTCTGCACAACGCCTGAATAAGGACTTGTCACGGTCACACTTGACGGACTGTCCATAAGGCTTTGCAGCTGACTTTCGTAGGTCTCTCGTTTCGTTTCTAACATATCCCTTTTAAGTTCGTTTTGCGAGATTTTCATCTCAATCTCATATTCTGTTGCCAGCGTTTGATCAGATGTTGATTGATCACCACTATTGACAGTCACATCTTCATTTTCTGTTTCCTCGGGGACAGTATCCTTTAATGTTTCTAATTGGTTGATGTTCAGTTCAATATCGTCAATCTGCCCTTCAAGTTTATCAATTTTTCCTTCTAAGTATTGGCGGTTCTCAGCCGCATCGGTGACGGCGTATTCATAAAGAGGATCCCCGCTCTCTACCGTGTCGCCCTTTTGCACAAAAAATGATTGGAAGGAACCCAAGGAAGGATCGAAATACATACGTTCAGTTGTCGCAGGTGCAACCACACCTGATGATGCAATGGTTTCGACTAAATGATCGGTTGTTACACGCTCCCAATCACTAACGTAATTAAGTCGTTCGGCGGCGCTGCTATCCTTGTATATCAGATAAACGTTCACCCCGATAAATACAACGATGGCCGCCACCCAAATCGATAACTTTTGCTTTGGTTTCAAGTGCCTCACCCCTTTTACAGCTTGAATTTAAATGAGCCGTGTAAAATTGACAGAAGCCAAAACAGCCTCGATGATCCAGAAGATGACATTGATCATAACGACCATCAGTAAAATGTTCTTCCAACTCATTTCCCGATTAAGCCGTTTAATGCCCTTATACTGAACGATCACGGCCCATAGCTTAAGCAGCGAAACAATGCCTAAACATTTAATCACGAATTCATTATGTGTGATGAATTGTCCGATGACACCTAAGGATAAAGGTGAGGAAAACCACTCGATGCCGCCCCAAATTACGAGAGGAATCATGATGACTTTTTCAATCAGAAGAATGGATAGGACAAAGAGTTGCACAATCACGAGTTTGCCATAAGTGCTAGGCGTTAACGTCCAATATAATAGACTTGGAACCAACAATATGATCACAGCAAACAGGAGGCCCAAAATAGCTTTGCCAAATATGTACATTAATTTTGTCGCCGCAAAGGTTTCCGGGGACACCTGGGCTAAGCTGCCGGATAGCACTTCCGTTCCCAATCCAAACCCCGCACTGATGGAAAAAATAATAATACTTAATAGCATTAACAGAATCAATCGCCAGCGGAATCCCTTATAGCTTTCAGCGATGGTCAATTGATAGAAAGATAGATTCGGTTTAAACAAGCCTCTTAGCAGTCGAACGTCATACATAAGGATATCCTCCAAAATTTTGCCTTTCCTTATTCAATTGTAACCAAATTTTAGACAATATTCTACAATTATTTGTATACATCTTCCCTGATTTTAAGCTATTAGTCTTGAAAAGGGATCGTTCCTACTAAAAAAGCGGGTGCCCATTTTTCGGGACACCCGCTTTTCTGCCTATTCATCAACTAACAAGTAGAGGTCAAAGGATTCATCAGTGTTGAAGTGAACTGGAACATGGATCGCTTGTCTAAAGCCGGTTATTTGTGAGTCACCATCCATAACTGTCGGAGCTGTGATGTCTATCTTAATGCCTTGATGATAGATGTTCGTTGACAAACCTCCGGCAATCATATTACCGATCTCCCCTGTGAAGGATTTCAACATTTCCCCTTCCAAAGGCATCCCGAACATTTTTTCACCAATGTTAGCAAATGTTTGATGGTGACCGTTAATCACCAATTTACCTTTGAAATCGCCGGTAATACCAATGAAGACACCGAATGTGACTTGTAAAGGGGTTTCAAGCAAACCGGGTTTCGAAATCGAATGGTCTAAAGATAGAGCCGTCTTAAGTGATTGTAATGTCCCATTGATCAAATGGGTAATGGTTCCATTTGTTGCAGTCGTCAAAGCGTGACACACCTTTCTTATTTTGATGATTCGGGGGTATGATTCATTGTTCCATTGCCTATGTATTCAGTTGTTATTCGGGGTCTGATGATTCTATCTGAAAGAGCTGCCGCTGCAGTTGGATGATCGTCATCATTTTCTCACTATCAAATTATATATCGGTTAAGAGAACCAGATTATAAAGGGAGCGTTGCACCTGAAAATAAAAAAAGCAGGTAAGTGAGGATCACGCGATCTCTCACTTACCTGCTTGATGCATTTTAGTAGCTTTTGGCACCTAGATAGCGGCTGTCCCAATAGGAACCGTTGAGGCTGCTGATGGTAACACCTCTGGACGATGAGGCGTGAATGAAACGATTGCCTCCTAAGGAGATCCCTGCATGTGAGACGCCACCAGAACCGTCAGTTGAGAAGAAGACAAGATCACCAGCGCTTGGGCTTGATACGCTGCTTCCAGCGCTGTATTGACCTCCTGATGTCCGCGGCACGCTCACTCCAGCCTTGGAAAACACATATTGGATAAAGCCGCTACAGTCAAAACCATTTGGCGTGGTACCGCCATATTGATATGGAACACCGATAAGCTGTTGGGCAATTGATGTCACACTGCCGCCGGATACATGTCTATGAGATTTCGCCGACGACGATTTCGACTTTGTTGATTGATCCGAACTTGAACTTCTTTGATTGGACGCATTTCCTTGATCACTGCTGTCATTATTAAAGGTCCGTGTATGAACTTGTTCCTCTTGCTGTTCTTGTTCGGCTTGGCGCTCACGGATCTTCTTTTTATGGTCTTTCACTTTTTGGCTCAGTTGTTGGATGGTTTTATCATCGGCAATGCCATCCGTCGATTTGATGTCATGATCTTTTTGAAACTGCTTAACAGCATCAGCGGTGAAATCACTATAAACACCATAAGCCTCACCATCGAGATAACCCAGCGTAATCAGTTTCTTCTGCAAGTTTGTTACTTTTTCTCCCTTATCATGTACAGACAAGTTGTTCTGGGCACGTTTTTGCTGCTTGGCATAAGCTTCCTGGACCTCGTTCTCTTTGATTGTATTCTTGAGAGCGATGCCTTTCTTTACGTACCATTCTTTCATATGATCTACACTGTCTGAGCTATATGTATAATTGCTAGCTTGGGACTTAGAAGCAACATCCTGCACCAAGTTCGCTGCTTCCTGATCACCTTGCCCTGCACCCATCAACATGAAGGATAATGTAAACACTTGCAAAGGATTCATGAAAAAACCGTCCAATCTACAAAGAATTTGTCGAGTCTTAGTTTAGTAGATTAATGTTACAAGAAGATTAAAGAGAGATTTTAAATAGATTAAATTTAGGTAGATTGTCCTGTTTTTTATATCATCCAAACGTTGTCCCCTGCCATTCCGTGGTTCAATAGCGTTAAAAAATTTAATTTTATGAGGTTGTACCTATAACGGACAGGCTATTTTTTAATGTATTTTTTAATCATATGTGTCAACAAGGCGAGCCAGCCTGCGATACAACCGAGCCACAACGTAAACAAGCGGATCAGCAGCGTAGCTGTCAAGGCGTCTGGAGCCGATGCCCCGAAAAAAATCATGAGACCAAATAATGAACCTTCAATCGCTCCTAAACCACCAGGAAGGAAACTGAATGCCCCAATCAACGCGCTGAGTGTAAAAATCAACAGGGCTGCAAGCCATGATATCGGGGTACCAAGCGCCAGATTAAACCCATAAAAAATGGCACACTCCACTAACCAATAACATAAACTTAGAATAGTGGCCACTGTGAAGACTTTCACCGACAGCAAGCGTCTAATACTTAATAAAATACGCCAAAGCGGTGTGCGAAACCGCCTTAGGACAACGGGAAAGGTCACCCCATGAACAAGCCTCGCTCCTAACGATTTTGAATAAATCACCATGACTCCGGCAATCATCAATATAAACGCCATACATGTGGGAAACCAGCCTCGCGGAAAAACGATTAATCCGATAGCAGCTAATATCAT
Organism: Tuberibacillus sp. Marseille-P3662; assembly: GCF_900178005.1. Lineage (NCBI taxonomy): Bacteria > Bacillati > Bacillota > Bacilli > Caryophanales > Sporolactobacillaceae > Tuberibacillus > Tuberibacillus sp. Marseille-P3662. Next base: position 347,359 of record NZ_FXBS01000004.1, read on the forward strand.
AACCGCGGCCAAATCAGCTAATCGCTCGAACAACACCGCTGCAGATGTCACAGTTGTACGTTTACCTGTTATTTGTCTTAGCCAGTAGGTTTTAATCAATTCACCAGCTTTACCTGGTGTGATAGCCATGGAGAGCCCGATCATGTAAACACTGGCGTTTTGACGCAGAGAGATGTCAACCTTCTGATGCTTGGTGAGATAATGCCATTTACTAATACGGATCGCATAGACAATCATCATCGCGAACACAGCTAACCCATACACGGGGAGCGGCACAGTGTGTAATCTTGTCCCTATATTTTTAATGTCACTTGCCAAAAGTAAGACGGATGTGACAGCAACACCTAATAGAAGCCCAATCATTGCCCGGTATAACAACGGTTTCGTCTCCTTTTAGAGGTGCCAAGCACCCTAATTTTGTGGGCATGCATGATACCTATATTAAACGGAAGAGAAAAGCTTCGCAATCACCAGTGTTTATCTGCTATGATGGCTTGGGTATTTCTGTGCAAAAGCACTTCCCGCTTGGCAAGTACGACGGTTTTCAGAAAACCGTCGTAGTGAAATGATGATAAAAGGAGGTTATATCATGGAGTCTTCAAATACATTGCGATGGATCACGGGAGCGATTGAGTTATTTTTAGCTATCCCTTTTCTTGGCGGTCTCATTGTTGGGCTTTCCGGCGGGTTCGCCTTGGCCGTGACCTTTGTCCTACATCTGATCGTTTTAATTATTTCTTTCAAAAATGAATGGTCAAAAACACCGCCGATTCTTGGGATTATTACGTCTTTGCTTGCCTCAATTCCTTTTCTCGGCTGGTTCTTACACGTCGTAACAGGCATCGTCTATTTCGTGTATAATATCAGACGCGCTTAGTATAAAGAGGTTGACCTCACACCTTCTACACGGTGCTTGGTCAGCCTCTTTTGTCGTTAGTTTAAAGATTGGGCGGGGTCCCGTGAATATAAGGAGGTGCCGCGTTAAGTTGCGGATTTTGTCCCATGGCTTCAGGGTCACTGACATATTCAAATTCAGCCCGTCCATCAAGGCTCGCACCACTGGCCCAGCGCCCTTGCCTGCTTTCTTCCCCTTCTGAGAAGTTCATGAAAGCGTAGGAGACTTCTTGCTTTTCATAGTCCTGATTAAACGTACTCGGTACAATGGCTTTTTGACTTTGTTCCAGCTCCTCAATTGCGGCCATCCATTGGTTTTGGTGCATAGTGTCTCGTGCGATAAGAAACGACAGCATGTCTCTGACGCCTGGATCGGTAGTCGATTCGTATAATCGAACCACTTGCAGACGACCTTGTGACTCCGCATTAAGGTTCGCCCGGAAGTCAGCTAGTAAATTCCCGCTAGCAATGGTATAGCGGGAGTTCCAAGGATAACCTACGCTGTCCGTTGGCGCAGCACCAATTCCCGTTACAATGGCATGCTGCGGGTTCATGCCTCCTAATACTGATTCAACCGCAGGATCTTTTGCGCCTGTCTCTTGATCTTGAACCGGTGCACCGTCAAGCAATTGAGCAATCATCGTCGCAATCATTTCGACGTGAGCAATTTCTTCGGTTCCGATATCTAAAATCATATCCCGGTACTTTTGTTCAGCCCGGCAATTCCAGCCTTGAAAAAGGTATTGCATCATGACTGTCATTTCACCGTATTGACCGCCAAGGATTTCTTGAAGTTTCTTCGCATAGACTGGATCCGGCTTCGTTGGTTTCGCGTCATATTGAAGCTCTTTAACGTGTGAAAACATTGTGTCCCTCCATTAAAAAAATTTTATGGGCGCTGCCTTATAGGATTGATAATGATCAAAATTAATTTGTCCAACTTCAGGGTGATTATGCTGTGTCACCGGCCCACCATAATGGTATTTTTATACAAAAGGCTGGATTCAAAGTCAATGTTGTCATTTGCCCTCATTGATTGGAGAGAAAGGCGTGAGACTCCTGCGGGAAAAGCAACAGCTGAAGACCCCGCAGGAAGTGGTTTTCTTCCGAGGAGGCTGAAGCGTTGCCCGCGGAAAGCGAACGCCTGGAGCGGAAATCAACAGTCACGTTTAACAAAGCCATACGAAAAAACACCCCTCAGAATCGTTACCGTGAACGATGGTCTGAGAGATGTTTGTCGTTGGCTTTTCTTATTCAATGTTTCGCGTCGGCAGCGTCTGAATATAAGCGTCAGATTGGTCGAGCAGTTGCAGCATTTTCTTATATTGCTGGTCGTATTTGTCCTTAGGGTTGTTCAATTGATCCTCAATATGCTTTCCATTACTTAGATCAATCACTCGAACACCCTTCCGAGCAGATTCACCGATATATAAAATATTTTGATTAAAAAATGAGCCTGATGGCAAGTAATATCGCATCCCGAACATATTATGATCATACGCTAGTAAGTCTTGACCAAATAAGGTCATGTCCGAATAATCGACACCGAGTAATGACATCGCTGTCGGCATGAAATCAATTTGTCCGCCATACTTCGAGATCGTCTGTCCGTCATTGGTTTTCCCTGGGATCGAAACCATTAACGGAATATTGAATTTCTCTAACGGCGAGTATGGCTGACCTAATAAATCGTTCAGCAGCCGGCGGTCTTCGTCGGTCATCAAATCACCATGAATCCCCGAATGGTCACCGTAGACGAACAGCATGCTGTCCTGCCACAATCCCTCAGCCTTAAGCTTTTTAATAAACCGCCCTAAAGCAGCGTCAGCATAATGCTGGGCTTGCAGGTAATCACCGATCAGGGTATCGTTGTATTTGTTCGGCAAATCAAGTTCTTGCTTCTCTGGCGGCATTTCAAATGGTGAGTGCGCAGTGATTGAGACAATATTGGCATAAAACGGGCCTTTTTTGTCCATGTTCTTCAGTACATCCATGCTTTTGGAATAGAGGACGTCATCACTCGCCCCATGTCCGACAACATCTTGTTCGCCAAAGTAGGATTTGTCGTACCAATCATCATAACCAAGCGCTGGATAAAGCTCATCACGATTCCAGAACGTCACATCATCCGTATGGAATGTTGCTGAATGATACCCCTCTTCAGCCAATCTTTTCGGCAAACTTGGGAACTTATGGTCAATAAATTGATCAACAGTCGGCCGTTTACCAGCTGGATACAGGGATGTATTCATCAGAAATTCAGCATCGGACGTGTTGCCCGCTCCAATCGATTGGATGATATTATTGAAATAAAGACTGTGTCCTCGTAAATCATTCAAATGCGGCGTGATTTCCTGGCCGTTAATCGTTCGTCCGATAACAAAATCTTGTAATGATTCCATTTGAATGACAATCAAATTGCGCCCCTCGGCCACCCCAAATTTTGGGTGTTCTTGTACCGGTTCGGGCTCGATACCTTTTATTTTCAGAGTCTTATTTAAGGTCAAAGTCTCTGGATCGATCGCGAGCGTGTCATCTTTTATGGAAGCATATGCTTGAATGAGTTGCATATTAAAGATCCCCGATTTTTTGGCGAGCACACCATTATCAAGAATTTCATTCGTTTTATTAAGAAAAAATCCAGTAGTCCCTATTAAAAGGAAGACTATCGCGACGACGGCCTGGAGCTTGTTTCGCTTGGACGGTAGTGGCACGCGCTCCACATCGTCTTTTCGCTTGAGATAAAATGGCAACATGATCAGCATGATGATGACATCATAAAAAAATAGCCCATCAAGCGGCGAAAACAGAACGATCACACTGCCATTAAGCGACGGGACTTGACCGACGCTGCCCAGTTCATAATAGGTTGGCAGTGTTCCGAAATAACCGAAGTAAAGACTAATGCTGATAAAAATAGCCGTGAACACAATGTCGGCTATGAAAAATTTTAAGAAACGTCGTTTTTTGGCCAACGCATCAATCAGCAGCATGACTGAAAGAATGAATAGCCCATCATAGACCATGATATGGAAATTAATGGTCAAATAAATAAAATAACTCATCATCATTAATTTGATCAGTAAGATCGCTGTAAATATAGATAATTGCTGCTGTCTGATGTTATGTATGATGCGGTTCATGAAATCTTACACCTCAAACCATATATTAATGAGTTTCGAACAGCTTGTAAAGTTTAGAATCAATAGGGCACTTCGCGGAATGATCACACCCGGATCCCAATCAAATAACAAACCCGCCGCGGTAAAACGGCGGGTGGCTGCCTTCTTTTTATTGATCTGTATTCTGGCCAAGCTTGTTCATGTCCACTTCTTTGGCGTTGTCTTTGACTTTTTTGGGAATGCTGATGTCATCGAGTTCATTGAACTTAGAGAATGTCATGGTCATTGTTTGGTTAAGTTCCATATTTGACGATTGATCATTGGATTGATTCTCATCCCCAGCGACTGACAACGTCATGTCCATATCCATAGATTCGGGATAGTAAGTGTCTTTATTAACATGGTACGTGTACTTGATGTCCTCAAATGTCATGTTGTCCATAACGTTTTGAAGTTGCGACGTCGTTTGCGGCATCGCCTTAGCGGCAACATCATTATAAAATTCTTTGACCTTGTCACCTTTTGCTGTCATCGATAAGACATACTCACCATCTTTTTCTTTCATATCAAATTCATCAACGTATTTTTTGAGTTTCTTTAAATTCTCGGCTGGGTCGATGTTCTGATTTTTCATAGCTTCCATTTGCTGACTGCTTGGGTTTTTGATTTTCATCCACTGCTTGCTCTGCTGTTTATTTTGCATGTATAACTGGTCTTTCGTCATATACATATCCGTCTTAAGCGACTGATTTTGTAGGTTTGTTTTCATTGTCATGTGGGCGAGCATCGGTTTGTTCTGAATTTGACTTGTCAGATTCGCTTGTGTTTTCATCGACTGCCCGGCGGCATCCATATTCATTGTTATGTCAGCATTCATCTGATAATTGTCAAGGTCCTTGGAGGCATCCGCTGCCTTCTCCAATACTTCCTTCGCCTGTAATGCCTTTCCGCCGCAGCCGGCCAAAGTAAGACTCAATGCCATTACAATCACTGTCACAAAACTGATCCGTTTGAACACAAACATGACCTCCTTAAGTTAATACCCCTGTCATTATATAGAAATTTTAGAGAAATATAAAGGGCATTTTCAAGATTATTAGCGTCTATTTTTTAATAACGACCTACGACCTTAAAACGTTTCAGCAAAAGCGAATCTACCAAATACTTATCAATGTATTAGTGAAATATTGCGATTTGCTATACAATGAAAAGAGACTTACATAACAAGGAGGATCTCTATGGATAGCAACTTTTTTCAAAATAACCGCCGGCGATTGATGGATCGTCTCCCGGATGATTCAATCACCATCATGTTCGCCGGACAAGCTCCAACCAAAACGGGAGACCAAGCCTACCACTTTACACCGAATCGAAATTTTTATTACTTGACCGGTATTGATGAAGAAAACATCATTCTATTAATGACGAAAGCCAACGGGACAACTAAGGAATACGTGTTTGTCGAGAAACCTGATCCGGTGATGGCTCGATGGATTGGCGAGAGCATGACAGAAGATGAGGCTGCGAACGCATCAGGGATTGAAACCACAGCCTATCTGGAGGATTTCAAAAAATATCTACAACGATTTTTAATGGCCCATCCTTATAAACAAGTGAATTTAGATTTGGAAAAACGCGATTGGGATGCGCCTGACACACCAGCGCACGTGTTTGCCAAAGACTTGCAATCGCGTTATCCATTTGTTCAAGTGAATAATATTTACCATGATATTTGCGAGTTACGTGTGTTTAAAACGCCTGAAGAAATTGAGCAAATTAAGGAAGCGTCACGAATCACGATTGAAGGCATCCATCATTTGATGAACAACACCAAACCAGGCATGACAGAAAATCAAGCAGAGGCTTACTTTGATTTCACATTAAAATCTAATGGTGTCAATGATCATGCCTTTAATACGATTTGCGCAAGCGGCAAAAACGCGACGGTCTTACACTATGAAGATAATAACGATGTGATTGAAGACGGCGATCTCGTGTTATTAGACTTAGGCGCACAGTGGGGCTATTACAGCAGCGACATCAGCCATACCTTTCCTGCTAATGGTACATTTACGGACCGGCAGAAAGCGGTGTACGATATCGTTCTCGACGTGCTCCGGAGAACGAATGAAAAGGTCAAACCCGGCATTAGCATCAGGGAACTGAATGATTTTGCTAAGCAGGAATTGGCCAACGGCTGCCAAAACCTCGGCATCATTGATGACCCTGAGGACATTTCCGACTATTATTTCCATAGCATTGGTCACCTCCTCGGTCTTGATACGCATGATGTCGGGACATCCGCGACACGTCCGCTCGAACCCGGCATGGTGGTCACGATCGAACCCGGCCTGTACATTGAAGAAGAGAGCATCGGTGTCCGCATCGAAGACGATATCCTCGTCACTGAGGACGGCTATGAAAATCTGACAAAAGACTTAAAACGGTAATGGTTTGTGGGGTCTGATCCCACTAAAAAAGACCGCCTATGATGGGGCGGTCTTTTAATATCTTAATCTGTGAGGAGAATATACTTATAGAAACAGCAGGTCATGTATTTAATGAATTATGAACGTTCGATAGGAACGCCGATCATACTTCCCCATTCCGTCCAGGATCCATCGTAGTTACGGACGTTGTCATAACCTAGTAGTTCATGCAGAACAAACCAAGTATGGGCTGCGCGTTCACCAATCCGGCAATATGTAATGACGTCTTTGTCATCGGTCACACCTTTAGTGCCGTAAAGGTCTTGTAACTCTTCTTCTGATTTGAACGTACCATCTTCGTTGGTTGCCTGTTTCCATGGAACGTTAACAGCTTTTGGAATATGTCCACCACGTTGAGCCGTTTCTGTCATTCCTGGTGGTGCAATGACTTCACCTGAAAATTCTTGCGGACTGCGAACATCAACCAATGCGGTGTTATCCGATTGGATCGCTTGAAGCACGTCCGGTTGAAAAGCTCTCACTGAACGATCGGATTCCGGTAGTGGATATTCAACCGGTTCAACCTTCGGAACGTCATTCGTGTAAGGGCGATTCTCTTTTTCCCATTTCACACGACCGCCATCCATTAAGTAGACATGCTTATGGCCGAACATCTTAAGTTGCCAATATGCAAATGCAGCAAACCAGTTATTGTTATCACCATAGAGAACAAGTGTCGTATCAGGTGTGACCCCTGAACGCCCAAGTAAACTAGCTAACTGTTCATCACTTAAGATATCCCGCTGCACTTGATCATTCAGTTCGGTACTCCAATCCCAAGAAACAGCATTTTCAATATGACCAGAATCGTAGGCTTGACTATCAACGTCAACTTCCACTAGACGAAAGTTTTGATCATTAAGATGATCAGCGACCCATTCGGTTGTTACGAGTACTTGTGACTTAGCCATAAATGACCCTCCTTATACCTTATTAATTTTAAAATACTAGTAATTCGATCGGATTTCAAGTCTTTCAGCTTAATTTCACAAAAATATTCCGTTCATTTTCTAAAGATGAGCGAACTCACTGCAAAAATGAGCGCTTTTCTCGAAAGTTGAGCGAACTCATCACAAAAATGAGCGCTTTTCTCGAAAGTTGAGCGAGCTCACTACAAAAGTGAGCGTTTTTCTCGAAAAATGAGCGAACTCATCACAAAAGTGAGCGTTTCTCGAAAAATGAGCGATTCTCTATATCTACTCTGAACCTACAGTAAAAAACGCCCCGACGAAGCGTCGAGACGTCCACCTTTTAGATTATTAGAATCGTTTAGCACCGATATAACGTGAGCCCCAATAAGAACTGTCAAGATTACTAATTTTGACACCTGACGAGGAGCCAGATTGAATGAATCGACTGTTACCAATATAGATCCCTACGTGTGATGGGCCATCACGATACGTTTCAAAGAAAACGAGGTCGCCGGGCTGACGGTTGGAGACAGATTGTCCCGCCGACCATTGTTGACTTGTTGTTCGCGGAATATCAACACCATTTTGAGCAAATACATATTGAGTCAGTCCGCTGCAGTCAAAACCGCTTGGTGATTCACCGCTCCATTTATAGGGAACACCAATATATTTCTTAGCATCAGCAATGATGTTATCCGTTAATGAGCTATTCTTATGGTAGCTGACCGCTTCGACGGCTTGTCCGTCGGATTTTTGTAATGCGCCGTGCGTATTCGGACCGACAATGCCATCAACCGCTAGTCCTTGCGCCGATTGAAAATCTTCAACAGCATTCTCTGTTACTGGGCCAAAAATACCGTCAACCGAACCATTTAAGTAACCCAGTTGATCCAACGTCTTCTGCACCTTTCGAACGTTAGCGCCTCTGTCACCCTTATCCAGATAACGAGACGATGACGAGCTATTGTCAGCGTTCGACTGTCCGTTGAACATGGCACCTAACGTATTCGGACCGGCGATACCGTCGACCTGTAATTGGTTGCTTCTTTGAAACTTTCTGACAGCTGATGTTGTAATCGGACCATAGATCCCATCAATCGATCCAGTATAAAACTGGCGTTTATCCAATGCTTTCTGCAGCGTGCGAACATCATTGCCCTGCTCCCACTTCGAGATGATTTGCTGGGTATTCATGTTTTCGGCCGCGTCTGCATTCAAGTGAGGTAGGAATGCGATCGATGCTGCGACGAAGGATGATACGATTAACTTATTTCCTCTTAAAGTCATAAATTCATGGCTCCCCTTTTAGTCGATATTTGTCGAAATTTATGTATAATGCTATCTTAGTAGACTAATATTACAGAGGCATTAACAATGGATTGCACCGACTTTAAGTTAAGCCATGGAGGGGGATAAACTTCTTCCTATATTGGCAGGCCCTCTATCTAGAGGAAAACATGGGTAACTTTTTTTCATGACATTTCATTTCAAGGGGATTTTATCCATAAATGAAATCAACCCATAAGATCATACAAAGAGGCTGGGATCCTGTTTCAGATTTGTTCCAGCCTCAAGTTTTCAATCACTTGGTTAGTCAATCCCGGGGAACCAGCCAGGTGTGTTAGTGATCGCTTGCCACAGTGGGTCTGGTACGACAAGCCGGTCTTGATCGTTTGGATCTAACTGGGTGTCGATATCCGCTTCATTGCCTTGCTGGATTTTCTCTATCCAATCAGGATCGATAATGATTTCACGGCCTAAAGCAATCAATGGTACACCCGTTTGTATGGCGCGCAAGGCATCATCGGCTGTATAAATGGAACCCACGCCCATCACTGGTACCCGGTCCCCAACGCGTTCATGAATCATTTCAATGCGTGGCTGTGTGGATGTCACCCCTCGTCTCGGCTCAGACCAGAAATCCATCAAGGACGCATGAATATAGTCCAGCTGCTCATCGGCTAAAGCATCAACGAATGCTAATGTATCAGCCATTGTGATACCTGGTGTTTCGGGCTCTTCTGGTGAAAATCGATAGCCAACGATAAAGGAGTCGCTCGCATGCTTAGCAACGACACTTTTCACTTCATTAACGACAGCGAGCGGGAAGGTCATGCGTTTGTCTAGACTACCTCCCCAACGGTCATCACGCCGGTTAGAATGCGGTGAGAAGAACTGTTGAAGGATATACCCGTTTGCCCCATGAATCTCGACACCATCAAAACCAGCTTCAATCGCCCGACGCGTCGCTTCACCGAAATCATGTACAATGTTTTCAATTTCGTCATGATTTAAAGCCCGGGGGACAGGCGGCTCACCCTCGCCTTCTGGTGGGACGGCACTTGCACTCACAATGTCACCGTTTGGGACTAACTCCGGCGGGCACATTCTTCCGCCGTGAAAAATTTGTAAAATAGCTTTAGCACCCTGATCTTTAATGGCCGTGGCCAATCGATGTAAACTCGGAATCATCTCATCACGATCAGCGGCAAATTCACCAGGGAATCCCTTGCCATTGGCTGAGACATACGTACAAGCAGTGATCACCATGCCAGCGCCTTTGGAACGGCGCGCATAGTAATCAATTTCTTCTTCAGAGACAGTCCCGTCAGCATGAGAAGAAAAGTTGGTCATTGGTGCCATCGCGACACGATTTTTGATTTGAACATGATTACGAAAAGTAAAGGGTTCAAATAAAGGTTGATATTGTGAATCCATTCATGGTCTCTCCAATCTCTTGATACTAATATATTTTAATAAAAATATTCCTTTGCTCTTTCGATAGCAAGCGATATTTATAATAAAGAGATTTTGCAAAGGAAACAAAGAATTTGCTTACGCGGTGTCCTGACCAGTCAGCGAAACAGGAAAATGGACCCAATCACCCTGACAATTTTCCAGGCCACGTTTTTAACTGTGTCACAATGACCATCCTACTGGTACAACCTTGAAACCGTGGTGAATGGTTATGACAAATCGCTCAACATGGATCAATCCCTATGTTGGCTTGGCCTTGTTATTATTAGCTATATATTTATCGCCATACGTCATATTTGGCGAGGATGCCCATGTCCGCACGCATGATAATTTGGATTCCAATGTGGCGTGGTATACGGTTCTAGCTAACAGCGGCATGCTGTTTGCCGGTCTGCATGAGACCGTACCTAATATCATGAATGGTATCCCCCGGAACTCCTTAGGTTCTGAATTTAACTTAGTTATTCTGTTATATTTTTTCTTCAAACCGTTTACGGCGTACGCCTTGAATCAAGTGTTGATGCGGGTGCTCGCTTTCTTCGGCATGTACCTTTTTTTAAAAAACTATCTCTTACAGGAACGGGAGTCCTTGCCGATGGCTGCGGGTGCCTCTTTGACGTTTGCCATCATCCCTTTTTGGCCCTCGATGGGTGGAGCCATCGCCGGCATCCCGCTCGCCCTCTATGCGTTCTTAAATATCCGTGGCGGACGTGGATCTATGAAAGACTGGATGATTTTAATTTTACTGCCGTTTTATACGGATTTCGTACTTGTATTTGTCTTCTTTTTAACATGCATGACCGTGTTATGGGTCTATGATTGGATCAAAACGAAGCGGATTCATTGGCCATTTTTCATTGCGATGGCCGTTATGACAGTGGTTTATTTACTTGTGAATTATCGGATCATCTACGAAATGTTTTTGAACCCAGATTTCGTCCCACATAGGGAGTCATTCGACCGCGGACACTACGATTTTATAACATCCGTCGGCAATTGGCTTGGCAATTTCGTCGTTGGGCAAACACACGCGATTCGCCTGACGCAATACATTGTTTTTCCAACCATGATTTGGGCGCTTATTGTGGCCAAACTCAAGCATATTGACTTCACTTGGATGAAACGGATTTTTTATCTGAATCTGCTATTTTCTTTCACCATTGGTTTCTACTATTGGGAAGGATTAAAAGGGATCAAAGCCCGTTGGCCGATTTTCGAGACGTTTAATTTCGGACGGTTTCACTTTCTCGAACCGGCGCTGTGGTACATAGGCTTCGCATTAGCACTCGTCGTTATTTGGCGCGTTTTTACATGGGGCAAACCGATTGTCTACCTTCTATTGCTAAGTCAAATTGTCATCTTATTCATGCATGGTGAAGAGCTTAAATACCGGCATTTCGATTATGTGAGTTTTGAACAGTATTATTCAGAGGATCTTTTTGACCAAATCAAGACTTACATCGGGCGTGATCCCGAAGATTATCGCGTTGTCAGCATTGGCATGCATCCGGCTATCGCCCAGTACAACGGCTTTTATACCTTAGACGGTTACGTTGTCAGCTACCCATTGTCCTATAAAAAGGACTTCCGGAAGATTATCGCACCCGAACTCGAAAAAAATGCTAATATCCGTGGTTATTATGACAATTGGGGCAGTCGCTGTTATATCTTTACAGATGACCTTGGTCAACACTATATGTTTACAAAAGACACAAATGAAACATTAAACCATCTTAACTTAAATATTAAACAGTTAAAGAACATGGGGGGTGATTATATTCTCTCAGCGGTTAAAATCGGAAACCCTGACGACAACCGCTTGAGATTGCTTAAAGTGTTTACAAAACCATCATCGCCATGGAAAATCCATTTGTACCAAGTCCAGTAAAACCATCCAACACGGCTATTCGTAGTTTTCTAAAAGATTGTTGTTTCTAACAAACAATCTATAAAATACGAAGTAAGTGTTTGATTGCCGTTCCAAGCAGTCGCTTTCCACCGGCAACGTTCAGCCTCCTCGGGACAAGACCACTTCCTGCGGGTTCTTCAGCTGTTGCTTCTCCCGCAGAACTCTAGTGAGACATCTTGAGTAAGCGGCGCTGAGGAATACACTATGTTTAAATGCTGCGAATCTCGACGACCCTCCACTCTATCAACTACCTGTATTTAATTAAGCAAAATCAATGTTATAAAGTTGTTAAGCGCAATGCCAGTGGAGGAAATACACGGAGACTCCTGCGGGACTAGTGGCCAAAGTGAGACCCCGCAGAACGGAGTTCGAGGAGGCTCACGGGTCACCCGCGGAAAGCGTAGTGTATTTCCGGAGCGGTATGCTACCACGTAGCCTGTATCAATGAAAAAATAGCATACCAATCACAATGCGATTGAGTATGCTATTTGACTTGTTCATTTAGTTTTTCTCCATCAAAAGTGACCGACTTACGATTCTGCGGCATCCCCTTTTCTAATGATAACAACATTGACACGGCGGTTCATTTGTTGGTGCGCCTTAGTGTCATTTGGAACAATCGGAGAATGTTCACCATATCCGACGAAGCGCATTCGGTCGCGAGCCACCCCTTTGTCAGCCAGACGTAGCAGAACATTGCGGGCACGCGCCCCTGAGAGTTCCCAATTAGAGGCAAATTTTTCACTGGAAACAATCGGATTATTATCCGTATGTCCTTCGATACTCACTTCATTATCAACACTTTTAATAATCTGACTGACAGCTTTCAAAATGGGATCCGCTTGATCTTTTAGCTTGGCGCTACCAAGATCGAATAAAATTTGTTCTTTAAAAGTGACGCGGACGCCCTTCGGTAAATTGCGCAACGAAATCACTGAACTTAAGTCATTTTCTTTAATAAACTTTGAGAGGTCTGCATAAAGTTCATCAAGTTTTTGTTCTTCCTTGTCATCGTCGTCATTCTCATGCTTCGGCATTGTTGGTATCGGCTGATTGGAGCCCGGCGGCGTCCCGCTGTCCGTCACAACCGCATCCCCTTTGAACGCAGTTTGGAGTGAATCTAACAACGAATTAAACTTTTGATTCTCCACCTCGCTCATCGAATAAAGGACGATGAAAAACACGAGCAGCAACGTGATCATATCCGCATAAGTGACGAGCCAACGATCTTGGCCCCCTTCACCGCTTTCTTCCTTCCGTCGCCTACGCCTATGCATTCACATTCACGTCCTCAACTTGCTCACTTTCAGACTTCACTTCATCATCGATAAATGCCATTAATTTATTCCGCAACAATGTTGAGTTTTCACCGTACTGGATAGAGATTAAACCTTCTGCTTGCAACTCCTTGATCATCAAATCGTCATCCAATCGCGCCTTGATTTTATTGAAGATCGGCAAATAAATCACATTGGCGCTGGCCACCCCGTAAAGAGTAGCGATGAAGGCAACCGCGATTGCCGGTCCCAAAGCACTCGGATTATCTAAACTGCCTAATACATGGACAAGCCCCATAACCGTCCCGATAATCCCCATGGTTGGTGCAAAACCGCCAGCCGTTTCAAACACTTTTCCTATTGACAGCATCCGGCGTTCGTAAAGTTCGATTTCCCGGTTCAAAATGTCTTTAATTGTCTCACCTTCAACACCATCCACGATCATCCGGATGCCTTCTGAAAGAAACGGGTCGTCTTCATACATGTCCTGTTGTGTTTCTAACGCCAAAAGACCTTGACGCCTAGACACATTGGAGAGCTCGACCATGTTCTCCACCGTTGTCATCGAATGAGATGAGCTGGCTGTAAATGCATATTTTATGATAAAAGGAACTTTCTTTAATGTCTTAAGCGGAAAACTTATAATGACCGCACCGATCGTACCGCCAAACACAATTATCGCTGCTGTCTCTTGTAATAGTGATCCGAGCGTTCCACCCTCTATGAGAAAACCAACGACCAAAGATAATATACCTACAAACAGGCCAATAATTGTTGTAACATCCATTTGTCAAACACCCTCTCAAAACGCTACCTCTAAGTGTCATATCGGATTCATGGCACCGATTATTTAGAGAGATAAGCGAATTTTGTCGGGCGTTCTCCAATAATGGTTGAAAAGACTCACAAAAAGGGTAAATACTGTCGAATGATCAGGGTTCATCTTAAACTTTAGTCTATTATGACTAGTCTTTTTTAACTATTTCTTGATAACTTTTAGAATACTAGCAGAAATCTAGTGACATTTTTGTTAATATGAATTCAAATGAATTGGAACATTGTCGAAAACCGATGAAATTTGATGATTGGAGCATGGTCTATGAATCACAGGCGAATCAAGACAGACAATTTAATTCCCGAACTCCGATTAGTTCAAGACCTTTATGATGATCATCACACGCTTGTATATCCCGCTGGTACCCTATTGGATCAGGCAAATTTGGCGGCCATTCAACAGATGCCGGTGAATGATGTGATCATTGCTCCCCCGGATTCGTCTATGTCAAAGAAACATCTTCGGCAGTTATTTTTCCAAACGATGCGCGAAATCGGCATGGAAGCCAGATACGGCCGGCTGATGAATCAGTCAAGCACCTATGAATGGCTGGCCGACCTGTTTGTCCGTCTCATGTCCGACGCTTGGACAGCCCACTTGCTTTTCTCACTGAAACAATGGGACGTTTATTGCTTCAATCATTCGGTTGATGTGTTTGTATTAGGAACGTCATTAGCAAGGAAGACAGGTAATACAGATCTGGATACCTTTGCACGGGGCTGCCTGCTCCATGACATCGGGAAACGGTTTGTGCCTAGTGAAATTTTACAAAAGCGAGGGAAATTAACACAGAGAGAATATCATGCTGTTAAACAACATACGTCCAAAGGCGCTTACATGCTCGAAGATCTTGGTTTTTCCCATCGTGAAGCCCGGCTTGCCCGCTCACACCATGAACGTTTAGATGGATCAGGCTATCCCGATGGCTTAACGACGGAAACCCTCGATCAAGATATTAAAACAATTATGATCATAGACGTTTATTCAGCTTTGACACTTGAACGTCCTTACCGCCGGCCGCTTCCGGCTAATCAGGCCATTGAGCGGGTGTTGAATGATCATCATCAATATGATCCATTTTTTTACTTTGCTTTTATGGAAATGCTTGATATTTATCCCCCTCAAGCTGAAGTTGAACTCTCAGACGGACAAAAGGCATGGACAGTGTACAAGAAAGACACAGATGGTCCTGTTCCAGTTGTTCGCTTGCATGGGAATACGGACC
Source organism: Tuberibacillus sp. Marseille-P3662 (assembly GCF_900178005.1). NCBI lineage: Bacteria > Bacillati > Bacillota > Bacilli > Caryophanales > Sporolactobacillaceae > Tuberibacillus > Tuberibacillus sp. Marseille-P3662. The sequence goes on from NZ_FXBS01000004.1 coordinate 362,778, forward strand.
CCCTTCAACTACCGGCCAACCTTTCTTTAGTCGTCAAACGAGTCATCGGCTGGAATGATGAGCGCGTCCAACAATTGACCCAGTATCACCAAACGCAATTTATCCAGTCGCTGCTCGACAACCATTATCATACTGCTCTAGAACTATTCGATGTGTTAACGGACGGGATGCGCGTGGAGGAAATCTATGCTGATATTATTGAACTTAATGCCAAGTATTTGAGCAGACAGAAACGTATAGGTGAAATGACTTCGAGAGCGTATGACACAGCCATTGAAGTGTTAATGGCGATCATGGATAACAAAATGTCCGAGTTCTACCCTTCCATTCAACATACGGGAGAGAAGATGATTTTAATCAATATGAGGGCGCGCCAAAGGCCGTCATTGTTCGACAAACTCATTCATGATGTCTTCACGGTTAATGGTTGGGACATCTATCATTTAGATCAAGGCGTATCGCCTGAATCCATGAGTCAAATGATGAACCGCTACCACGTCAATCATGTTGTCTTTGTCATTGATGATGATCAAACGCAGCATACCTTCCAAACTTTCCTATCAAACATTCAAAGATGGGTGCCTTCTTGTTTTCTTATGGCCTATGTTCATCAAGAAACCCATTGGCGTCCTGATGGCGTTGATATCTATGCTCATAGTATCAGGGACATACTGAGTCAAATGAAAACCAAACACTTGCTGTCATCATAAGTCAGAGGCTGGGGACAAATCTAAAACAGGATACTGAAATGCCAATAAGATATGAAAACAAGTTCTAAGCGTCGTCAAAATACGTAGACGCCTGCGGGAACAGCACGAACGCCTTAGAATAAGCTTCTTTGGACTGCGACGAAGCATCTTGCTTCTCTGCATAGGCCTGAAGATGCAGGAGCACGAACGCCTTAGAATATGCTTCTTTGGACTGCGACGAAGCATCTTGCTTCTCTGCATAGGCTTGAAGATGCAGGAGCACGAGCCGAAGATCCACTTGGTCAAGCGATTTTCTTGACCAAGTTAGCTGAGGCCGTGCCCGCGGCAAGCGAAGTATTTTGACGGAGCATTGACAGGAATGACGATTTTAAAGAAAACTTGGCTTATCGCCAAGCCTTAATGGCGAAAGCCTTAGTTGCACTTATACTTGAAGAAAGTTTTTATACTTTCTTTAAGTGTCAAAAAAATCATCCGAACTTGTTAATAACAAGTTCGGATGATTCTGCAATCGTCCACCCAAAAGTTGATCATCCTAATAGCAGCCCATTCCAATAGAAAAGCGCTGTCAAGAGTAAAATGACAAGCCACATGATAGCTGCCATTAATCCAGTTTTCATCAGATCCTTCTCAGTGAAATAACCGTATGAAAAACTAATCATATGTACAGGCGACTGTGTGATAAAAAAGAAGCCTGGAACGCCCGCAAGAAAAAAAACAGCCGGAAACAAAACGGGCGAGACCCCTGATAACTGCTCCCCAACGCTGAAACTAAGAGGAATAATAAACGTCATAATCCCTAAGACATTAACGAAAAACAACCGGATCACAAAAATCAAAAGGATAAACACCAACAGCAACCATACCAAGTGATCAGAATTTATAAACGTAATCATGTGATGTGATATCCATTCCAACAAACCGGAAGAAATGAGAAGATTTGATAACATGATCGTCGAAGCAAAAAAGAGAATCATATCCCAATTAATGGTCTGCTTGGCTTCCCCCCATTTCCAAACGCCTATACCTGGAAGCATCGTGACAGCGGCGCTCAACAATCCGATCAGCGGAATCGAATAATGGTGCAACGGCTGCAAAATCCACAACAGAACAGTCCCCGCAATGATCACCATCATTTTGATTTCATCTTTCTTCAATTGACCACGTTCAGCTAACTGGTCTCTAATGTAGGATACGATAAATTCCGGATTGACTTTCTCAAATGGAAAACATAGGTTCAACACAATCCATAATAATACCATGAAAATAGCAACCGGCGGTACAGTGAGCTGCATCCATTGTAAGAATGTCAGCGGATCAGCCAATTGATGGTTAATAAAGCCATACGTATAAATCGTCGAACTGGCACCTGTTGCAAAAAAAGCACCGGTCAATGCCGTTATATAACAGATACTTATAAACAACGCCTTTGATAGACGCGTCTTTTCCCCCGCCTGACTGACACTCACTATCACTCTATCCAACACCGATGTCACTAAGTTCGCCCGCCCAATGTTTGACGGAATCATCAATGCAAGCAGCGATATAAGCAAAAAACTGGCACTCACAATCTTTCTCCCGCTCCCTTTTGACCAATACAGAATATGCAAGGCAAGTCGGTGGGCAAGACCGGATTGAATCAATGCACCGGATAGCAGATAAGTGGCAAATAGCAACCACACAACCGGTGCACCGACAAACCCGAGCACCTTTTCATAAGTCCAAAAGTGAAACGCTAGAATGAGCATTAATAGAATAGATGAGTAGCCTAGCGGAAAGACACGTCCCAGCCACAATATCTGCATTATAATGAGTAGTGCACATGCCTGAATGTCACCGGGCCAATCAAAGAACAGCGGCACAATAAATAGGATATAAAGTGATAATGCAATAATAAGCAATATTAACTTTCGTCTATTCATCGTTGATATCCTAAAGATTAAGCCCGGTTTTACCCGCTCTTTTTTTCGAAACGATATCCATGACAAACGGATAGACCAAAGCTAGAAGAGTTAAGACAACTAAACCGATGGAAATCGGAGAATGGAAAAAGTAACCCCAGTCACCATTCGATGCCACAATCCCCTTCCGAAAGTTTTGTTCCATTTGACTGCCGACGATTAACGCCAAAATCATCGGTGCAATCGGGAACTTTAGGATCTTCATGAATAATCCTATCACCCCAAAGATCAGAAGGATATAGAAGTCAATAATACTATAGTTAAGTGTGTACGTTCCGACGAATGCCAAGACTAGAATGATCGGATAAAGAATCTTCGGCGGTGTATCCAATACGCGCACCAATAATCCTACCAGAAGAATGTTGAGAATAACTAAGAAAATATTCCCGATAAACATACTGTCGACCAACGTCCAGACCATATCTGGATTATTTTGAAACAATAACGGCCCTGGCCTCATACCCAACATAACGAGAACACCAAGCATGACGGCCGTCGTTCCTGAACCTGGGATCCCCATTGTTAGCAGGGGAATTAACGCCCCAACAGATGCCGCGTTATTCGCTGACTCGGGTGCTGCCAAACCTTCTGGCGCTCCTTCGCCCATCTCTTCCGGTTGCTTAGAAATTTGTTTTTCTGTAGTATAGGCTAGCATAGAAGCCATTGATCCACCCGAACCCGGCAAAACACCGATAATGAAACCAATAGGGCCACTCCGGATCATGGGCCATAAGGACCGTTTCCATTGTTTTTTGCTCATCCACGCTTTTCCGATTTTCTTCTTTTTTCCTGTGGTCTGATCAATCATTAAGTAGTTATACAGGACTTCCCCAACCGCATAAATCCCAATGATAATAACTAAGAAATTAATACCGTCACTCAGCTGTGGAATATTGAAAGTGAATCGATAGATCCCTGTTTGTAAATCAACACCTATAGTACTTAGCAATAAACCAATTGACATGGCAATGAAACCTTTTAACATGGCGCCTCGAGTCAATGAGACGACAGCCGATAAAGCAAAAACCATCAGCCAAAAAAATTCAGCTGGACCGAATTGTAAGGCAAAGCTCGCCAACGGCTTGACTAGAAAAATAAATCCGATAACAGCGATAATGCCGCCAATTAAGGAAGCAATAGCTGATATCGCCAATGCCGGCCCTGCTTGCCCTTTTTTCGACATTGGATAACCGTCGAAGGACGCCGCAATCGCCGAGCCGTCTCCCGGGGTATTTAATAGAATTGAACTCCTAGAACCCCCGTACATCGCACCATAATAGATCGCAGCCATTAGGATGACAGCAGATATGGGGTCCATTCCGAAAGTGATTGGAATGAGCACAGCCACGGCTGTCGCCGGCCCTAACCCCGGAAGCATCCCGACTATCGTTCCTAGAAATCCGCCAATAATCACCCACAGTATATTTATTGGCATCAACGCGTTCTCGAATCCATTCATAATATGCTGAAAGTCCATACTAAAGACACCTCCAATAACAGCAATTAGGTACAGTCAATTGGCTGCTGTCAGACAGCCTTTTATGGCAAACTGACATGTAATAATTTCGCAAATCCGTACCAAATCACCCAAGTAAATAGAACAGCAACCACAATATTAACCATCCATTTTCTTTTTGTTCGGACGCCATTGACTAAGCATAAAAGGAATCCTAAAAATAGAATGGTTGAAATCAAGAATCCAAGGGGTTGGAAAACCATCGTGTAAAGCAGACCAAGCACCAAACTACCAATAATTAAAAACGGAGTCCGATTTTTTAACAGCGCTTTCAGCTCTTCGTTTGCTTCAGTTCCACTGATCAACTCTTTAATAAAATAAACCGTACTGATGATAATCAAGAAGATACTGATGAATGCCGGAAAATATTTTGGAGCGTTTGGATCTCCAGTTGGGGCTTCCGACAAAGTTAACGTCCCAACAAGAAAAGCGACACCCACTAAGATAAAGAAAATGGGGACCCCATACCTTTTAAAAATCATAGAAACCCTACACCTCCTAATACCATTGAGGTAAAAATGGATCCCTGTGGGATCCATTTAAATTTAATATTTATCAGAGAGTCCCGCTGTCTCGATAAGATCTTTATATTGCTTAACCTGCTTCTTGAAAAATTTCTTTGCCTCACTGCTGTCTTTGTAGAAATCCTGCCACTCGTTGTTTTTCAAAACCTTTTGCCACGCATCGGTTTTCACCATTTTTCCGATTTTCTTATCCCAATAAGCGATTTGTTCTTCCGTCATATCAGGCGGTCCCATAATGCCTCTCCAGTGCGGGAATACAATGTCAACACCGGATTCTTTATAGGTCGGAATATCTTCCAAACCATCAATCCGTTCTTCTGAAGATACAGCTAAGATTTTCAGTTTGCCCGCCTTATATTGCTGTTTTGCCTCTGAAACCGACATGGTTGCAGCACCAACATGATGACCGAGCAAAGCATTGGTTACGTCTCCGCCGCTTTCATAGACTAGAAAGTCCAATTTCTTCGCACCAACGCCATATGCTTTGGCGGCTTTAAGGAAGGAAAGGTGATCGTCATTCCCGAGTCCTGGGGCCACCGCGATCTTTTTCGATTTCGGATCAGATTTCAGTTGCTTCATCAAGTCCTTTAGGCTCGAGATATCTGAATCCTTAGGCACGACAATGGCTTCCCATTCCGTGGCCAAAATAGCAAGGGGTGTGAAATTTTTATAAGTAAGATCACTGCGTCCCAATAAATGATTAGTGATTAAAAGACTTGAGTTAATAGCCAGTGTGTTCGGTCCTTTTTGCTTTAAATACTTCCAACCCACTTCACCGCTTCCACCTGGTTTATTGGCAACCGTAAGGGGTTTCTTGATCAGATTCTGATCTGATAATACTTTTTTCATCGCACGAGCGGTCGTATCCCAACCGCCGCCTGGGGTCGCTGGAGCCACAAACTCAATCCGCTTATTCGGCTGCCATCCTGAACCGCTTTCTCCTCCAGTGGATCCAGAACTACTTCCGCTATTAGAACAGGCCGACGCAAAAATCATAATAAAAGCGAGGGTAAGAATACCTGCGAATGTTTTCAAAATGATCATCTCCTTTTTGAAAATCGCTGCATGTCAGAGCCTAAATGTCAAAATGTCATGCAACTGTTTTCTCATTGTAAAGGGCATTAAATAAAATGTAACCGTTTTCCTAATTTGATTTTTAAAATTCATAAAACACATTTTGTTCATTTTGTTCACAAAATAGATCACGATATTATGAATAAATAAAATATTTCCGCTCCGGCCTCCCAACAATGCCGTATTCCAGTTCTGCTTGTCCTTCACCCGTAGAAATTAAATATTCCAAATACCTTCTTGCCGTCGTCCGGGAGGCCCCCATTTTTTCACTCATCGCTTCTGCCGTCATACCTTCGACAGTATTAAACAAAATGTTTTTGACCTTCTCAAGCGTTAATGAATCTATGCCTTTTGGTAGTTGATCTTTTTCAGGCATCCCCGCATTTGCGTGTCCGAAATAACGGTCAACCACGGATTGGTCCAGTTCTTGATGTGAAACAAGCCAGTCTTTTTTTCTTTTATAGTCTTCAATAGCTGTTTTGAATCGTTCAAGCTTGACAGGTTTGATCAAATAATTGAACACACCATATCGAAGCGAAGTTTCCAGCATGTCTTTCTCCGTAGCCGCTGTGATCATAATGATGTCAACGGACGGAAAGGACTTTCTGATTTCAGGCAGTAATTCGGTTCCGAACACATCGGGCATATAGATATCCAATAATAATAAATCCACATCATCGTTCCTTAATAATTCGAGCGTCTGATCGGCATTCAAAGCTTGTCCCACTACCGATACATTAGTGATGGATGATAAAAATTGTTCATGTAAGCTTGCGACACGAAAATCATCCTCGGCGATAGCAACACGAATCATAGACTCTCCCCTTCACTTACGAGTTTTTATTAATAGGAATGAAAACAGAGAAAATGGCTCCTCCGGTTTGCTGATTGTCCACCTCAATGGTTCCTCCCAAACTATCAAGAGCTTCCTTCACATTAGCTAATCCATAACCTCTATTATCTGATGCCTTTGATGAATATCCTTGTCTGAAAATCTTTGATATGTGATGTTCAGGTATGCCTTTTCCATTATCCGCTACCTCAAATACCACATCGTTGCCGACATCCCAAGTAAAAAAAGCAACTTGTCGATCCTCTTGGACCATGACAGCTTCGAAGGCATTATCAATTAAATTGCCCAGAATTGTAATGATCTTAGATATGTCAAAGTGCTCAGGCAAGACATCAAGCGAACTATGACGATCAATCGTGAAGTGAATTTTTTTCTCGGATGCTTGACTGATTTTTCCGAGCAAAATCGCCTGTACATTTGGATCATGAATTTGATTGAATATCACTTGACTTTGGTTTTCCTGGGAAGCCGCCTCCACTTGAATCATATCAATAGCCTCTTGGTAATGCCCCAATTGCAGCATACCGGACAGTACATAAAGTTTATTTTTGAACTCGTGGGTTTGTGCGCGTAAATCCTCGGAATACTTTTTAACTTCAGATAACGTATTAACCATGTCGCGTAATTCTGTCTTATCGCGAAAACTCGACACAGCACCAACAACACGTCCCTTTTCAATGATCGGAACCCTATTGGCAATGACCACTCGATCGTTAAGTATCATTTCTTGGTTACGATCCACAGTTCCATTCTCAAGAACGCTGTACAGCCGGGTATTCGGTATCACTTGCTTAATAGATTTACCTGATAAGTCGCCTTCCACGCCTATCGTGTCACAGGCTGATGCATTGATCATCGTAATCAGCCCTTTTTCGTCCACCGCAACAACGCCTTCCTTGACCGACTGAAGAATGGCCCCCCGCTCCCTGTATAAAGCAGCAATTTCATGGGGTTCAAGACCTAATGTATCCTTCCTTATGTTTTTGGTGAGAAAGACGCCGCCGACGATCCCGAATAATAATACTACCAAGGCAAATAAACCGATTGTTGTCATTTTAGTCCATATTTCTTGCTGAATGTCCTTTGTTAGAAAACCAACGGTCACAACGCCGACGAGTTTCTTGGCATCACCCACCTGTCTATAAATCGGAGATGTGCCTTTTAAAGAAGAGCCAAGGGGACTTGGTCCTGTAGAATTGTAGTTAGCCCCAAATACGATGGCTCTATTGTAACCGCCACTTTTTATGCTTTTACTCATTTCTTGTGTATCAGTAAATGAATAACGCACACCTTCTCGATTGCCAATAATGATGAAAGCTGCCCCTACCTCATCTTGAACATGATTGACAATGGGTTGAATGACGTCTGAGGGATGGTTGGTGCGTAAGGCTTGTTCAACGGCTGGGATCAACGAAACGGTCTTGGCTGTTTGCAAGGCGAGCTGAGCCTTTTGCTCCTTGATTTGCTTTGACTCCATATACGCAAATATCACCGTCAGCGAAATAATCATCATTAATATTAATGAAATAATAAGCCCCAATATCTTCGTTTGTAATGTAACCCTCAACAAGCGTTTGAGCAAGGTCGCCCTCCTTCCCCATCTATGTAAAAATCCTATATTCACTTTAACATTATAAACCTTCATATTTCCTAACGTTTTAAAAAAATAGGCATATACTATAACCACAATAGCTTTTAAGCAAGGAGGAGCGAACTTAATGGATCATATTCATGTGCAGGTGCAAACCCAAACTTATGTTGTACCTGAACGCAATATCAACGTTCAATATCCGCTTATCTATGGCCACGTTAATCCAGGGGTGCAGCAGACCATCAACCAAACGATTATGAACACACTCAATCGCTTAATCCATGATGACTTAACAAACCCCGATTTGGTAGAACTCGACGGTTGGTATGAAATCAAAACCAATGAGCGAGGCATATTAAGCTTAGCCATGTATGCTTATGCCTTTACTGGCGGAGCCCACGGCATGACGACCATTCAAACACTGACATTTGATGTCACATCAGGAAAGCAGTATCAATTGCAAGATTTATTTAATCCTAATAGTGATTATACGAAAGTACTAACTGACATCATTAACAAGCAAATTCAGCAACGAGACATTCAGATGATCGTCGATTCGGTCCCTGCCCCTGGGAATCAATCCTTTTATATCGCCGACAAATGCTTGGTCATTTATTATCAACTGTATGATTTAGCCCCTTATGTTTATGGCATTCCGTATTTCCCGATCTCCATCTATGAGATTCAAGACATCATCGATGAGAACGGTCCACTGGGGCAAATGATGGGATCGTTTTAAAAGAATGAAGAAGCGAAACATTGAGTTATGGTAGATAAAAAAAAGGCCCCACAAGTATCAATCCTACTTATGGGGCCCCTTGTTGCTAGCATTTATTTTTGTTCAATATTAAAGAAATGTTCAATGTCATCAAGCATTTCGTTCGCTGCAAGGACACCGCCGGCGGTGTTCCATGTAGCATCACTGACTTTATGAGCGTCACCTTCTTGGACAACCTCTAGATTCTTCCACAATTTGCTGTTCGTCCATTCATCCTCAACTTGATTGGCCTTACCATCACCGGTTTCATAAGTAAAGTAGAAGAGCTTATCACCATTCATTTTTGGAATCAGCTCTTTGGTCACATGCCTTTGTGCAAGGTCATCTTTCCTTTGATTCTCCGGACGCTTAAATCCGATTTGATCTAAAATCACGCCGGCAAATGAATTCTTGTGATAGATACGGATGTCACCCGCAACAAAACGGACGAGAGAAATTTCTTGATTCACTTTGTCACCAAGACGATCATGAATCGACTGGATACGGTTATCAAATTTCTCCAGAACTTGCTGACCCTTTTCTTGTTTATTCAGTGCTTTAGCATACTGTTTAAAATTAATTTTCCAATTGCCGCGAAGCGTTTCTGAAAATACCGTTGGAGCGATGGCACTCAATTTATCGTAAATTTTTTCTTGACGCATTTTATTGCCGATAATTAAGTCAGGATTCAGTTTAGCAATAGTATCAAGACTGACCTCTGATTCCGTACCGACAACCTTGACACCGTCCATCTGCTTCTTGATATGATCGTACCATGGATCACCTAACCACGATTTAACAGCGCCGACCGGTTTGACGCCCATAGCTAAAAGCGCTTCGGTTCCTTCGTTCGTCAAAACAACCACACGTTTCGGATCCGCCGGCACCTCTGATGTGCCCATAGCATGGTCAACTTTAATGGTATTTTCCTTCGATGTCTTATCAGAGCTACTATTAGAATTAGAATCCGACTGATCACTTTCACCGCTGCCACACCCGGCCAGTACAGTCAAAGCAAGGATAAATACAGAAAACATCTGTAAAAATCGTTTCATGTTCGTTGTCCCCCTCATTATTTTTATGCAAATTGATAATGATTATCATTTCCACAATTGACTATATAATGATTTGATAACGGTGTCAATAAAATACTGAAAATAATTCTCAGTATCATTGACAATGATTATCACTTACCATACACTTGAAGTAATTTGAATTAAGGGGTAACGGACATGCAAGGAGTTCTGACCAGTCAACTGACTAAGACGTTTGTGTTAATTTTCTCAATTATTCTTTTACTCCTAAGCATGGTTGCCAGCATTATTTTTGGTCTAACAGATATCAACTTATCAATGGTTTTCGATGCTTATACTCATTATACAGGTAGCAATAACCAAGTTATTATAAGAGAAACACGAGTGCCTAGAGCCTTGATTGCAACGGCCATCGGTAGCAGTCTTGCAATCTCAGGGGCCCTTATGCAGGGCATCACAAAAAATCCGCTGGCCTCCCCTAACATTCTTGGTGTGAATGCGGGAGCGAGTTTTTTTATTGTAATTGCCGTTACCATGTTCGGTGTCACATCAATATCCGCATTTACTTGGTTAAGTTTTGCCGGCGCAACAGTTGCCGCTCTCATCGTCTACATTGTCGGATCGTTAGGTAACGAAATCTCACCTGTACGACTGACATTGGCAGGTGCGGCAATCGCCGCCCTGTTCTCGTCACTGACACAGGGATTTTTGGTTTTAAATGAAAAAGCGCTTGATGCCGTGCTGTTTTGGCTTATCGGCTCCGTTCAAGGGCGCGATTTGGAAACGCTCACGGCCGTCCTGCCATACTTAGTTGCCGGATGGATTTTATCAATCGTGATTAGCAGCAAAATGAATGTGTTGATTCTCGGTGAAAAAGTGGCCAAAAGTCTAGGGCAGAATATTTTAATCACGAAAATGATTGTCGGTCTCATAGTCATCCTATTGGCCGGGGGTTCGGTCGCTGTTGCAGGGCCGATTGGATTCATCGGTATCGTGATTCCACATATTGCAAAGTGGCTGGTTGGTCAAGATTACCGGTGGCTGATTCCATACAGTGCTTTACTCGGCGCAATCCTTTTGCTGCTCGCGGATATCACGGCCCGTTATGTCATTATGCCCAGTGAGGTCCCGGTTGGTATTATGACCGCCGTCATTGGCACGCCGTTCTTCGTCTATATTGCACGGAAAGGGGTTTTCAAGACATGAAACGTTACGTCCCTTTTCGGCTAAAAGGAGTTTCCCTCCTGTTTGAAAAAAAGGCGATGGCTGTCATCGGCATACTCATACTCATTCTCATCGGCGTCTTAGTACTGAGCATCAGTGCCGGTGATGTGATGATCAATCCCATAGAGGTGGTCAACGGGATCTTTGGAACCGGTTCTGAGATGACTAATCTGATCGTGCGCTCCTTCCGGATGCCACGCACATTGTTGGCTGGGTTAGCAGGCATTGGCTTGGCTGTCGCAGGTGCAATTTTGCAGGGTCTCGTTAGAAATCCGCTCGCTTCACCAGACATTATTGGCGTCACTGGCGGGGCATCAGTAACAACAGTGGCCTTTCTCGCTGCCTTCAGTACAAATGACCATTCGCTGACGGTCAGTGTTCAATGGGTGCCGCTGGCATCTTTTATAGGCGCCTTGGCCATGATTTTCATTGTATTTATCTTGTCAAATAAAAACGGCATGTCAAGAATGCGCTTGGTTCTAATCGGCATTGGTCTTGCCAGCGGCGCGCAGGCCATTACTAACTTTTTGCTCGTCATGGGCTCCGCCTATTTGGCCACCAAAGCCAATATTTGGATTACTGGCAGTGTCTATGGGGCCACTTGGCAGCAGGTGACAATTCTCTCCATTTGGTCATTGATCTTTTTAATCCTGTCACTGGTACTCGCAAGGCGGATGAATGTCCAAGAATTAGGGGAAAACATCGCTGCCAGCGTCGGCAGTCACGTCAAACGTGACCGTAATATTTTATTAGCCTTATGCGCAGCGTTAACAGGCGGTGCCGTTGCCTTTGCGGGCGGTATCGGTTTTGTCGGTTTGATGGCTCCCCATATGGCAAGGCGTTTGGTCGGAACATCCTTCGGAAGCTTAATTCCGGCATCCGCGTTACTCGGAGGCATCATCGTTATATTAGCGGATACAGCGGGACGCACGCTGTTTCTCCCATTGCAAGTGCCCGTTGGTGTATTTACAGCAGCCATCGGCGCTCCATACTTCATTTATCTTTTATATATCAGCAGAAAGGCGAAGAGGTGACGAACATGAGCGTTTTGGAAGCCCAATCACTATCCGTTGCTTATGGTGACAATCTCGTTCTTGATGATTTGAATGTAAGCATTCCTGAGGGCCAAATCACAGTTCTTATCGGGCGAAACGGCTGCGGAAAATCGACCTTACTATCCACTTTGGCTCGTTTGAATAAACCCACAGGCGGGCATGTCTTGCTTGACGGTAAAAACATGGCACAAAGGTCGACGAAAAAAATTGCACGGCACATGGCTGTTTTACCTCAAGGTCCTCAAGCGCCTGAAGGATTAACGGTGCTGCAGTTAGTCAAACAAGGTCGTTATCCTTATCAAAGCTGGCTGCGTCAGTGGTCAGAAGTCGATGAGCAAGCGATTCAATACGCCTTAAATGTCACGAAAATGAGTGATTTGGCCGAACGCCAGGTTGCGGAATTGTCCGGCGGCCAAAAACAACGTGCTTGGATTGCGATGGTATTGGCTCAAGATACCGACACCATTTTGCTTGATGAGCCCACAACCTACCTGGATATGTCCCATCAGGTTGAGATCCTTGATTTATTGTTCGATCTCAATAAGGACAGCGGTCGCACGATTGTGATGGTTTTACATGACTTGAATCTGGCTTGCCGGTACGCTGATCATGTCATCGCAATTAATGATCAAAACGTGTACGCCCAAGGCGCTCCTGAAGACGTCGTCACTGAGTCTCTCGTTGAATCTGTTTATGATATGAACGTTGATATTACGCAAGATCCCATTTTCGGTACACCTATGTGCATTCCGCATGGCAAAGGCCGAAACGTTAAAATGGAGGAGCCCTATGCTGTCTTATCTTAATGCCGGAGAAGAACAGTTTTTGCAGGCCCATCTCAGATATACCAATCATTATCAGGATATGAACGCTACCCCGGTTCGTTCATTATTTACCGAGGAAACAATGACGAATTTCCTTCGTGAGGCGAGTCAAAAGTTGCAGTCGCCGTCACTTCTTGTCACGGCTTCTCAATTTTGTAAACGATACGCGTTTTTAATTACGGCACCGGCCTTGTATGCGCTAAGTGCTTTCCATAAACGGCTGGATGTCGATGTTGACAACTGCCGGATTGTTGACCATAGCAACAATGGACTGTGGATGCCCCAACTAACATTGAATAATCGGCATGTGACACCGCAGCCGGCATCGTCGGATCGAGAACATTGGCGGCGAACCGCGTTCACTAAGCTGTTTAAACATAATCTTTCACGAATCATCCGTTTACTGTCGGATATTTCCCGGGTTCCCGAGCCGATTTTATGGGAAAATTCGGCGACCTATATATTCTGGCTCTATGAAACAAAATTGCCGGAAAATGGCGTTCGATCCCTGGAGATGCGCGAAGACTTTCAAAGTCTGCTTGACGCTGATGGTGATGTTTTCGGGTGTGATTTTAATCCAATTAGACCCTTTTACACACCGAAGCGTGATGGTGTGCGTATGCGCAAGACGTGCTGCCAGTATTATCAAATCCCGGGTGCCGACTACTGTTCAACTTGCCGCAATGGTTGTATAGATGTTCGTCATCATACGCGTGCTAAAGTGAACGTAACATGATTGCCCCTGTTGAGAAATACTAAGAGAACGTACGCGAGGAACGATCTAATGACTGGAAATCAATAACTTATATTAAAAACCGGTCAACCCTTATGTCGTGATTTTAGCGGCGGGATGAGCGGTTTTTTCTTTAGAATGAGCGCTTTTCGTCTGAAAATGAGCGCTCCCACTGAAAAATTGAGCGCTCTCGACGTGAAATTGAGCGCTCCCACCGAAAATTGAGCGCTCTCGCAGAATATTGAGCGCTCTCGACGTGAAATTGAGCGCTCTCGACGAAAATTGAGCGCTCTCGACGAATAATTGAGCGCTCCCACTGAAAAATTGAGCGCTCTCGACGTAAAATTGATCGCTCTCACCGAAAATTGAGCGCTCCCAACGAAAATTGAGCGCTCTCGCAGAATATTGAGCGCTCCCACCGACAATTGAGCGCTCTCGCAGAATATTGAGCGCTCCCAACGAATAATTGAGCGCTCTCGACGAAAATTGAGCGCTCATACCCATCTACTTTTAAAAACCCCTTCCTTTTACATCACATTGGCGATTAAATCGGCGCATCATTCACCAAAAGCACTTCATCAATCATCAATAAGGTTTAACAATAAAATTTCCTCTCATATCAAGTTTGTCATTACCTTTCCAAGATGGTTAAATGTCTAACATACTTAAAATATTTGAGGTGACCTGCCAAAATGTGCGGCATATATGCCATGAATGGACAGATTTCAGATGAACAGATGAACCAAGTTTTAAAAAGCATGACCCACCGCGGTCCTGATGAAAGCGGGACACACACTCTAGGTCAATTTCAACTCGGACATCAACGCTTATCCATCATTGGCCTTGAAGATGGCATCCAGCCGATTACGAATGAACAACGAGATCAGTGGATAGTTTGTAATGGAGAAATCTATAATTATCAATCTTTAAAAGCATCTTTAAAGGGTCAAACCGCTTTTTTAACCGAATCGGACAGTGAAGTCGCCTTAAGACTGTACGAGGTTTCTGGCGCTGGCGCTATTGATCAGTTAGATGGGATGTTTGCATTCTTCATTGCCGATGAACAACAGAATACCTTTCTTGCCGCCCGTGACACATTAGGTATCAAACCCCTTTATTATGGCTATGATGCCGATGGCGGGATGGTGTTTGCATCAGAATTGAAGACCGTCTATCTTGTTTCCGAAACCGCGCAGGAATTTCCGCCGGGTCACTATTACACCCCAGAGACAGGATTTGTTTGTTATCGGGAGATTCAGCGAACAACAGACAGCACCGATAATCACCCTGACACTTACAGAGAAGGCATTCGCAAATATCTAACCCAAGCCGTCGAAAAACGAATGCTCGCTGACGTTGACGTCGGTGTCTTGCTTAGCGGAGGGCTTGACAGTAGTTTAATTGCTGCGATTACTGCTAAACTACGGAATAAGAACAATCATACCCCACTGAAATCCTTTTGTGTCGGTTCAGAGGGTAGTGAAGATATCAAGCGAGCACGTGAGGTCGCCCAGGCCATTGGTACGGAGCATTATGAATATATTTATACTGAGAAAGAAATCATTAATATTCTCCCGGATGTGATTGGCCACTTGGAATCTTTTGAACCCTCTCTTGTCCGCAGCGCTTTGCCAAACTATTTCGTGTCCAAATTGGCATCTCAGCACGTCAAAGTGATTCTTTCAGGGGAAGGTGCGGACGAGCTGTTTGCCGGCTATGACTATCTCAATCAATTTCAAACAACAGCATCTTTAAACGAAGAGATTCTCAGAATCATTCAATCCTTGCATAACATTAACCTACAGCGCGCCGACCGCATGAGCATGGCTCATTCTTTGGAGTTACGTGTCCCATTTCTGGACTTGGATCTCATCCAACAGGCGCTCAAAATTCCTGCAGGATTGAAACTTCACAAGGAAGCTCGAATGGAAAAAGCCATTTTAAGAGAAGCCTTTGATGGCTGGCTTCCGGATCATGTCTTGTGGCGCAAGAAAGAGGAATTTTCTGCGGGCAGCGGCGCATTAGATATCTTGGAACGCTATGCCAATGAAGTGATAACGGATTCTGACTGGAACAAGCTTAATGCCCAGGCCCCTATTTCTCTTAGGAGCAAGCAAGAGTGTCTCTATTTTAAAATTTTCCAAGATCGCTTCCCAAAACCATCTGCTATCGAAACCGTCGGACGATGGGCGACAGCCTAATTTGGGACAAATCTAAAGCAGAATACTCAGGAAGCCGAGCAATAAGATATGAAAGCAAATTCTAAGCGTCGTCAAAATACTTAGATTCCGGAAAACGAAGGATTTTGACGAAGCGATGCAAGAATGACTATTTTCAACAAATAATCCGAACTGATTTGATTAAAATCGTTCGGATTATTCTGTGACGAATATACTTTTGTCCTAGCCTATCTTTTAAATCGCATATACAAGAAAATTGAGTATGAACAAACAAGCAATAACACCAATCGTGGCATTGATCTCATTTGTTCTGCCTTGAGCCATTTTAAGAACGGGATAAGCGATGAAACCGAACGCCATTCCATCAACAATACTTGATGTCAACGGAATAAGTGCAATGATTAAAAACGCCGGAAACCACTCTGTAAAATCTTGCAAATCGATATTTTGTATATTTTGAATCATCAATGCCCCAATAATTATTAATATGGGAGCAATCGCGCTATCTGGTATTAACTGGATCAAAGGCATTAAAAACAAGGCCGGTATAAATAAGAGTCCTGTTATCAAAGCTGTGACCCCTGTTTTTCCCCCAGTATTAATACCTGACGCACTCTCTACGGCTGTCATCGTTGGACTTGAACCGAGTAATCCTGAAGTCACAGCAGAAAGCGCACTCGCTTGATAAGCCCGCCTGTACTTCTTCTTGTCTGATAGCAAGCCATGAAGGACACCCATATTTTCAAACACAATCACCATTGTCACAGACAAGGTCACCATCCAAAAGGTCACCGATGTGATGCGGTCAAATGACATGACATTAAACACATCTTGATAGCTCCCCAATGTCGGGCCACGCCAACTCACGCTTGAAAGCTCAGTCACACCAAATATAAGTGCAAGGATCGTACCGGCTATGACGCCAAGAAGCAGATTTCCTTTAACATTACGACTAAATAAAATCACGGTGATAATTAGCGTCAGAATGGTAACGATCACAGGGGGACTCCCTAAATCACCAAGCGCAACAAAGGTATCCGCATCACTAACAACCAGACCGCCCTTTTGCAGGCCTATAAATGTAAGAAAAAAACCGATGCCAACGGTGATCGCATCCTTCAACGATTGCGGAACTGCATGAGACAGCAGAGATGCGAACCGTGAGAACGCAACGACTACGAAAATCAGACTGGCTATGAATACTGCTGCCAATGCTTCCTGCCATGCCAGCCCCATTGACTGAACCATTACATAGGTGAAAAAGGCATTAATCCCCATACCCGGCGTAAGAATAACGGGTGCATTGGCCCAAAATCCCATAAAGATACAACCGACGAACGATGTTAATACTGTTGCGATGATCGCAGGCTGATATGGGATACCTGCTTCCTGTAAAAATGAAGCATTGACGATAATAATATAAGCAATGGTCACAAAAGAGGTGACTCCTGCCATCACCTCTTGCTTGATTGTAGAACCATACTCATTGAAGCCAAAAAAACGTCGTAACTTCAAAAAAAGTTTCTCCTTGCTTAAGGTATCCCTCACCCACCCGTGATTTCAGAACAGAAAATCACATATTAAATTATATTTTTAAACTAACATGCCTGCAATAGCAGCGCTTAATAGATTGGCTAACGTACCAGCTATTATCGCTTTAACCCCTAATCTGGCAATATCGCCACGACGATTTGGAGCCATAGGACTCAATCCACCAATTAAAATCGCCATGGATCCAACATTGGCGAACCCGCACAATGCAAAGGAAATGATCGTTTTCGTTTTTTCCGTATACTCAGCGATATTTGGGCCGAAGTTTGAAAAAGCGACAAACTCATTTAAAACAATTTTTTGCCCAATTAACGAGCCGGCACGGATGGCTTCATCCCAAGGCACACCAATAAGAAACGCAATTGGTGAGAAAATATAACCTAGGATTTGCTGCAAGGTGATGTCAAGACCAACCCAGCCGCCAACCCAATCCAAGAGAAGATTGATTAAAGCAATTAACGAGATGAAGGCAATTAACATGGCGCCAACTGTTAAGGCCAGTTTCAAACCATCACTTGCCCCTCTGGCTGCAGCGTCGATGACGTTCGTTGTCTCTGTATCTTTCTCTAGTGTAACATCATCTGTTGTTTCTTCTTTATGACTCTCGGGAATAATCAACTTCGCCATTAGTAGACCTGCCGGCGCTGCCATAAAGCTTGCAGCAATGAGATATTGCATCGGTACACCTAGGAGTGCATAACCAGCTAGAACCGATCCGGCAACGGTGGATAGTCCACCAGTCATCACGGCAAACATCTCAGAGTTCGTCATATTTTTGATATACGGTTTAACGACGAGAGGCGCCTCTGTTTGTCCAAGAAAAATGTTCCCGGCCGCGTTCATGGACTCTACCTTGCTCGTTTTTAACAACTTTTGAAGAGCGCCGCCTAAAAGACGAATCATCCATTGCATCACGCCGAGATAGTACAAGACACTAATTAATGAAGAGAAAAAGATAATGACAGGTAACACTTGGAACGCAAATATACTGCCGTCCTCCGGTAAGACCGGACCAAAAAGAAAGTCAATGCCGGAGCCGGCTGTGCCAACCACTTTCTCCACTTTATCCGAAACCCATTTAAGTGCTTGATGGCCCAGCGGCCACTTTAAAACAATAAGTGCAAACAAAATTTGTATGACTAGCGCCAACAAAATTGTTCGGAAATTGATCGCTTTTTTATTGTTTGAAAATAAAAAGGCGATTCCCAGAATCACAATAATTCCTAAAATACCCCACAGGATTTGCACCGTTACTCCCCCTATATTCAAGTAAATAATGTGTAACCGGTTCCATATATATATAAAATAGACAACCTTATTTTAAATTCTTAAGTCTCTATAACAACTAATGTGTAACCGGATACACATATAATATATAGGCTATTATATCATTTGTCAATTAGTAAAATAAACAGCTTACTCCCACTTTCTTTCCTATTAAAATTGGATTGACAACTTTGTAAACCTTTAAATATAATAAATGTAACGGGTTACATAGTTGCTAGATAGAAATGACTTTTCCTAGAAAGCGGTGGGCCGATGCCAACAATTAAAGAAGTCGCAAAAACGGCCGGTGTGTCCGTCGCTACAGTGTCAAGAGTGTTAAATAATAATGGTTATGTCGGGGAGGACACACGAGAGAAAGTATCCCAGGCCATAACAGAACTGAACTATAAACCCAATGCAGTCGCCCGTAGTTTATATAAGAAACAATCGCGGACAATTGGTTTGATCGTTCCTGATATTACAAATCCTTTTTTCCCCGAGCTTGCACGGGCGGTTGAAGATGTCATGAATCGTAAGGGGTATACAGTCATTCTCGGTAACTCAGATGAAAAAGCCGAGGAAGAAAAAGCTTATCTGACAATGATGGAACAAAAATATGTGGACGGGGCCATACTGGCGACGAATACGATGGATAATGAACAAGTACATGCCTTTAATAAGCCTGTGGTTGCGATTGATCGGGCCATTGATTCAACGGTTCCAACAGTGTTCTCCGACAATCTCAGCAGTTCTAGAGAAGCTGTTCGCCACTTGAAAGATTTAGGATGCCAAGTGATTGCCCATGTGCGCGGACCGGAACATGTGAATAACGCAAATATCCGCTGTCAAGGTTATATCGATGTCGTCGGAGAGACAAACTGGTTCCATAACGGCTACATTGTTAATGGGAACTATAGTAGTCAAGAAGCTTATCAGTCCGCCTTAACACTGTTGAAAGACCATCCGGAAATTGACGGTATTTTCGCAGGGAACGATTTAATGGCTATCGGTGTATTAAAAGCTGCGCGCGATTTGAATATTGTTGTCCCGGATCAATTAGCGGTCATTGGTTTTGATGGTATTTCTCTATGTGAGACAACGTTCCCGGAACTTTCAACGATGGCTCAGCCCATCTACCAACTTGGGGAAACAGCAGCTGAGATGCTGATTGATCTCATAGAACAAAAACAACTAACAAAACCTTATCGAAAATATTCTGCTCAGTTAATTCAACGACAATCGACCAACAAGTCCCTCATCATGAGTGCTCATGATGATCAATCCTAATTGGAAGGTGATATACTAATGAAAAACACGCCAAAAATTGCCGTTGTTGGCAGTCTCAATATGGATCTTGTCACCCAAATTCCCGTCATACCCGCACGCGGGGAAACACAATTTGGTGACCATTTTTCAACGAATCCTGGAGGTAAAGGGGCGAATCAAGCTGTTGCCTGTGCCCGATTAGGTGCTGACGTTAGCATGATAGGGTGTGTGGGCCAAGACGATTTTGGCAAACAACTGCTCACTAATTTAAAAAACGAAGGCATCAATGCCGACAATGTGGAACCGGTTACAGAAAAGACAGGCATTGCTACGATTATTGTTGAAGAGAACGACAATCGAATCATCGTGACGCCAGGAGCTAATCATGCCCTAACACCCGAAATGGTTGATCAAGCCTCAGATGCCATTCAAGCAGCAGACGTTTTATTAGTCCAATTAGAAACGCCGCTCGAAACCGTTAAGGCAGCGATGAAGACAGCCAAACAACATGACGTACCGGTGATTTTAAATCCCGCACCAGCCGTCGGGCTTGGACCAGACGTCATACAAGATGCAACGTTTTTGACCCCTAACGAACATGAATTAGCAACGATGTTAGGTCGTTCTGACGTTGATCACGATTTCAAAACTGCTTTGCAATCGTATCCTGGAAAAATCATTATGACAAAGGGAAGCGAAGGCGCCTATTATTCAACCTTCAATGGTGAACTAAAACATCAACCAGCTGTTCCAGTTGAGGCAGTCGATGCCACAGGCGCCGGAGATACGTATAACGCCGGACTTGCTGTTACGATTGGACAAGGAAAGCCACTTGAAGACGCGGTTCAATTCGCTACTTACGCGGGGACATTGTCCGTCGCCAAACACGGGGCCCAAGATGGGATGCCTTATCGCGAAGAAGTGGACAAATTAGTCAAAGCATCACAAAAAGACTAATCATTATTGTCGTCCTAGCTTTTTAAAACCAATCTCCAATTAAGGAATATTTTTCAAGCATGACCCTATCATTTGAGCCTGATCTAAAAGGAGCGAAAAGTTATGAAAAACATTATTTTAGACGTGGATACAGGTATTGATGACGCACTGGCAATTAGCTATGCCGTCCATTCCCCAGAATTGAATATTCTAGGTATCACAACAAGTTTTGGTAATACAACGGTACCCGAAGCCACCCGAAATACCTTGCAGCTCTTGGAAGCCCTCGGTGCTGAAGACATTCCTGTCATTCCAGGCGTTGATAAGAAATTTAATGGGGACGAACCTCATGAAAAAACAGCATCAATTCATGGTGAAAACGGCATTGGTGAAGCTGTGCTGCCACCGGCAACGACGAAGGCCTCGGATGGACTAGCCCATGACTTTATTATTTCAGCCGTTCGTGAACATCCGCATGATATCACGTTATTGCCAACCGCGAGTCAAGTCAACTTAGCGACGGCCATTAATAAGGATCCAGAAATTATTTCACTCATCGATGAGGTCATTGTCATGGGCGGAGCTGTGCGGGCGCCTGGAAATATCACGCCTTACGCTGAAGCTAACATATACACTGACCCAGAAGCCGCCCAGCTCACATTTCAATCGGGCCTTCCAATAACCCTCACTGGTCTGGATGTAACCATGCAAACGATGCTTGAACGCTCCGTTTTGAATGAATGGCGCGATAAAGATACCGTATTGTCCCGTACATTGGCGGATGCTTGTGACTTCTATATCGACGCTTACATTAAAAATAATCCAGGTATGAACGGCTGTGCCCTGCACGATCCATTAACTGTTGGTATAGCGATTGATTCGTCTTTTGTTAAAACTGAACCTTTGAAAATTGATGTGGTCACTGACGGTGAATACGAAGGCCAAACCTTTGAGACCCATGAAAAGGATCATCCCAATATTAAAGTCGGTCTCGGTGTCGATGCCGACCGATTTGTTGCCCATTTTCTTGAGCGTGTTGTCTAATAGATCTTGAACATAGTTACAAAAAAACCGAAACACCCCCTTTGCCTCCAAATATAGCAGAAGCGGCAAAGGGGGTGCTTTATATGGATCAATCATAAAAAAACCTTGAGTTACATTGATAGGAGCCGATTTTCAAACGCCTTCAGGATGTGAAACCACAAGCTCACAGTCACCTTCGATTGTTAACTGATCAATGGTTGCTGGAACAATGAAGTGATCGCCTTTTTTCAATGGATTTTCTTGATCCTTTGTTCGGATGTTACCTTCACCACTGATCACACTTGCCAGCAAATACGGTTCCTCGCGTTCATGAGTCAATTGGCCGCGGACATCCCAATGATAAACTGAAAAATAGGTTTCCTTAGCCAAACGTGTCTTCACGTAAGTTGTATCTTGTCGGGCAACGTAGTGATTTAAAGGATCTTTATGGGGATAAGATGTCACTTCAATTGAAGGTTCTATGTGCAATTCCCGTAACTCACCGTCGCCCCCCCGGCGATCATAATCATACACACGGTAAGTGATATCCGAACTTTGCTGGGTTTCAAGAATTTGAATACCGGCACCGATAGCATGAATCGTTCCGCTCGGGACGTAGAAAAAATCACCAGGCTTTACTTTCACGCGCCGCAATAGCTGATCCCACTCACCTGCATCCACTTTTTCCCGGAATTCAGCCGATGACTGGGCATGGTGACCAAAAACAATTTCGGCATCGGGTTCACTATTTAATATATACCAGCATTCTGTTTTGCCGTAGGGCTGCTGCTCCTTTTCCCTTGCATAATCATCATTTGGATGAACTTGAACAGATAAATCGCGCTTAGCATCCAGAATCTTCGTTAATAACGGAAAAGCATCGCTCGTATCACCATTGAAGAGATCACGATAATTATTAAAAACCTCGTCAAGTGTCATGCCTTGCAACGGGCCGTTTATGATGCTCGAAGGACCGTTCGGATGGGCTGAAATCCCCCAGCACTCCCCCGTTGTTTCGGATGGAATTTCATAACCAAATTCATCTCTTAAGGCTGTACCGCCCCAAATTCTTTCTTGCAGAACGGGTTTTAAAAACAAAGGTTCATCGTACATAGGCCCACTCCTTCAATCTTTTTTCTAATCAAATGATAGCAAAAGCCGTGTTCGCCAACAACTGGTAAGTGCCTTGAACTAGCCTCCAAACCAAAACCTGTGTATAATCACAAGCAGTAAGCGTTATATAAAATATATCTATGCGATCAAAACAGGTGATAACCTTGACAAATACGTTTCAACATACCGCCCATTTTTATGATATCGACCAGCATCCGGCCCATAACGATGATATTCCTTTTTATCTTCATCAAGCTTCTCAGTTTGGTTCCCCTATCCTTGAATTGGGTTGTGGAACGGGACGCATAGCGATTCCGCTTGCTCAAGAGGGTTTTTCTGTGTATGGTCTCGACCTTTCTCAGGAAATGCTTTCGATTTTTGAACAGAAGCGCCAGAATTTACCCCATGAAGCATATGAAAGAATCACGATAGCACAGAAAGCGATGACCGACTTTTCGTTAGGGACAACCTTTCAACTCATCCTTATCCCGTTTCACAGTTTTCAAGCATTACCATCCGATGAAGCCGCTCGAAACTGCCTGAATTGTATTTACGATCATCTTGATGAGGACGGGGCCTTCATCCTAAACGTCTCCCATCTTGGCGACGGATTCGCCGAATATTGGCAGACAGGGTTAGAAACCCAAGAATCCATTGAATTCTTGGAAGACGGGCAGTTCGTGACCCGTTACACCATTCTTCAGGAACTAGATCAGCGGCAGCGGCTGATGACTTTCGATAATCTCTATCGGGTTTCTGGGATGGAAACAGAGGCTGAGGAATATCGGGACCGTCTGCAAGTCCGCTATTATGGGGAAGATGATTTGCGGCACCTGCTGAATGAGGCCGGATTTGAAATCACGAACGAAATGGGTTGGTATGACGGCACACCTGTCTCAGATGGTGATGAATTTATTTTTGTTTGTAGGAAAAAGGGCGAAAAGACAAACTAACCATCGTTCATAGACAGGCTGTTCCTTTCTACCGCCGCTGAAACCCTATGCCGCATTGTGTCTGTTACAATGCGGCACTAAAACTGACGGTCCAGTAATATTTTTTCTTATCTCATCGATTCACTCTTCTTATGCATAAAGATAAATACATTTGTAATGATCTTACTCCAAAGAAATACAATCACTATAAATACGAACAACCAAGCATAATTAACCCATTTAAACATTTTAAAGAAATCTGTTACGACAAATATCGGCATCATAATAAATGAAATGATTGCTGATATGATGAATGTATAAATATAATAGTTCTTATTATGATTAAGTGTCCATTGGTAAACTAAAATATATATGACGGGTATTAAAGAGGCACTGAAACTAAAAAAAGGAAATATCGGCGCTAATCGATTTGGGAAATCCCACAAACCACATCTTACTCCGATCAGGTTCAAATAAGTGAACCATGCATCAATATTCATGCCATAAAAGCCTAAAAGGAAGATTTTCTCTCTATCAATGAAGCACAATAAAATGATTAAGGGGACAACTAACATTAAGATATTAACCCAAAATTGCCAAGTATCATAATCGGAATAAGCTTTCCAATAATGAAGCTCTTCATCAGATAACTTTTCCCCTAAATTCACGAGTCTATTAAAGAATTCCGCCTTTTCAGCACTCATATCATTTCCTCACTTAACTCTCAGTATAGTATAGGTCTTTCCCTTAAAGGAAAAATTTATACTGAGAATGACTCACTCCCCTTTAATTATTATGTCCTCTCATTTTCCCGCGACGCGATGAGGCCAGCCATTCGTTCATGACCACTGATATAATAATGAGGATAACACCGAACCATTGCAACAGGGTGACTCGTTCAGAAAGAATGATGCTTGAGGCAACGACCGCCACTGGCAGTTCCGCGGATCCAAGAATCGTCGCTAAGCTACCCGGGATATGCGGTGCAGATATCGCAAACAACAACGGTGGCAATATACCGCCGCAGAGCGCGAGGCCCGCGCCATACAACCATAGACTGCTCGTTAAGGTGTCACCCAACAGAAAACCAGGCGGGAAAATAATTAAAATTAATATCAATGATCCTGTCATCATAATCGGTGTCCTGACCAACGGACGAACATCTATCGCGACACGACCGCTGACAAAAACAAACCCGGTATAGGAAAAGGCCGAACAAAAGCCGAGCAAAATGCCGACCGGTGCAAAGTTATATAAGTCACCGCTCACAACATCCGCCGCAAACGCCACCCCTATTAATGTGACAACGACGGACAACAACGTCTCCTTAGTCGGCCGTTTGCGGTCAAATACCCATTCAAACAGCACACCCACCCAAACAAACTGAAACAAGAGCACAATCGCAACCGACGCTGGTAAATATTGCATCGCACCATAATAGAAAATCCCGGTTAATCCCGTCAGCGTCCCGGCCACCATCATATATCCTGTTTTCGAAAGATTAATGGTCTTCATTGTCTGGGTCTTTTTCGCCGTCCGTATGCCGATTAACCATAGGAACAGAACCGCCAATATCATTTGCGCTGCGTTCACTTCACCTAATGTATACCCTTCCGCAAAACCGAGTTTTACAAAAACGGGGTTCATGCCGAAACTGCCGGCACCAATCATAAATACGATCACCGCTTGCCATCTTTTCATGTTGAGCTCTCCTATGCATAAATATCCATATTTAGATTAACATAACTTACGATCTTAAGTTGAATGTTTAATTGAAGGCTAAATGAATCAATTTCACAATTGCTTATACTCATACTTAATCCGAACACCCCAAAGGTCTATTGTATTAATGTTTGTCAATTCAGTACGTTAACATCGTTGATTGAACGGCAGGCGGCGACTCCTGCGGGAATAGCATAAGCCTTGAGACCCCGCAGCGCGAAGCACGAGAAGGCTCAAGCCATGCCCGCGGAAAGCGTCCGCCTAGAGTGGAAATCAACAGGCCAAGCACACTGACAAATGTTTGGTTTTCTGCTTTAGTTTAAAATTATGAAATCGATTCAAATCTCAATTCATTAGACAAATATATGGTAAGATTCGAATAAAAACGATAATATAGTAGTAAAGGGATGACATATCATCATCGCCAAACTCCATTTGGCAACGCTTACCTTTAGCACAACACAACCACGTTAATTTCTGAATGATAAGGAGATATTAGATGGATCATTTTCAATCCAAGCTCGAGAAATATGCCGAGCTCGTCGTAAAAATTGGGCTTAATGTTCAAAAAGATCAGCCCGTCATTATTCAGGCTCCGATTGAGGCAGCTGAATTTGCCAGAGAGGCTGTACGAGCAGCTTATCGCAATGGGGCCAAAAAGGTTGACGTCGATTATAGTGACGCACCAACCGGACGCATTCAATTTGAGGAGCAACCAGAAGAAAGCTTAAAGGACGTTCCCCAATGGAAGGTTGATCGTTTCCAAGCATTTGTTGAGGACAACGGTGCTTTGCTTAATATCACTGGACAAGATCCAAACGCTTTATCCGGAGTCGATACTAATCGAATTATGATCGCGCAGCAGGCATCCGGAAAAGCCTTGAAATTTTTCAAAGAAGCGCAGCTTAAAGGGGATATCCACTGGTGTATTGCTGGTGTGCCTACTGAAAGCTGGGCCACGCAAGTTTTCCCAGACAAAACACCTGAAGAAGCTGTCGCAGCACTATGGGAAGCGATTTTTAAAACCGTCCGCTTAGATGAAGACGATCCGGTTGCTGCCTGGGAGGCGCATTCCGAAAATCTCAAGGACAAAATGAATTATCTCAATGAGCAAAACTTTAAGGCCCTACATTACAAAGCACCTGGAACCGATTTGACAATTGAGCTAAATCCCGATCATCTATGGGTGGGGGCTGGCCATGAGTCACCGAATGGCCTCACCTACATACCGAACATGCCGACCGAGGAAGTCTTTTCTGCACCTAGAAAATACGGTGTCAACGGTACGGTGACGAGCACCAAGCCACTTGCTTTGAACGGTAATCTCATCGAGAATTTCTCATTTACCTTTGAAAACGGCAAGGTTGTTGATTTTTCCGCAGAAAAAGGCTATGACGCTCTGAAGAGTATGCTAGATACAGATGAAGGCGCCCGCTACCTTGGTGAAGTGGCTCTTGTGCCTGATCAATCACCGATTTCCCAATCCGGCATTATCTTCTATAACACCTTATATGACGAGAATGCCTCATGTCATATTGCGCTTGGTAATGCGATTACGATGAATATTGAGGGCGGCGACCAAATGGATTCTGACGCTCTTGAACAGCATGAAGTTACTGAAAGTGTCGTCCACACCGACTTCATGATCGGGTCTAGCGAGCTTGATATTGATGCCGAAACACAAGATGGCGACATTAAGCCACTATTCCGCAACGGTAACTGGGCCATTTAATCCTTTCTTAAGAGACTGCCTCATAAAGGGGCAGTCTCTATTTTTTAAAGTCATGAAGTTTTAAACGAGGGTACAATAACCGTAATAATGGCTCATAAAATTTGAGTTAGAGAACATTCTATCTCATTTAAGGCGCAAAAGAATGGGGTAAAGAACATAACCCGAAAGCTAAGGAACAAAAACCGGTGGTTAAGGACATAAAGGACTGTCCCTTCTAAGCATGAAGTCTATCTTTATAACACCTGATTTTTCATTAATTCCAAAATCATGGGATGGAGTCGTTCAATGACTGTAACTTATAATAGGATCTTATCGTATCTACAAACCTTCCATCATCGTACTATCAACAGAGATGGTCATCACTTGGCCATTATGCGAGAGTTGCTTGACGTTTTCCAAATTGATCTGTCCGACTTTACCATCATTCAAATCGCGGGTTCCTCTGGCAAAGGATCCACGGTATTGACGTTGTCAAAACTGCTCACCGCAAATGGCATTCAACACGGACGAGTTATCAGTCCGCACCTTGAACGCTACGAGGAGCGGTTTGCGATTGACGACAGTGTCATCCAGACAGACGAATTTGTATCTATCATCGCGTCGATTTGGCGGTCATTACCATCCTTTTCTCATGAAAGGGATGTGGGTCATCCGCATATTATGCTGCTTGCAGCATTCCTTTATTTCCAAAACAATCAAATCTCTCTAATCATCTATGAAAATGGCGTCGGCGGCGCTTCGGATCCAGCTAATGTCCTTGATCCTTGGATCGCTGTGCTGACTGAAATGACGCTCGATCATACCCACCTTCTTGGCCCTGACATCCCGTCAATCACCAAGAATAAAGCAGCAATTATAAAACCGGCAACAGACTACGTTGTCTGTGGTATGACAAATCCGGAGGCAAAACAGATCCTTAAATGCCATCAAAACCGATCATCTGCTCAATTTTATTTTTATAACGAAGATTATCGTTTGGAGCATGCATTCGTGTATCACGGCTGCCATTGGATGTTGACCGGATTAGATTTGCTGAACCATGCCAATCACCAACAGCAAAATATCACAAATGCTTTGGCCGTCGTTAACATGCTTAAATCTGAGGGCTACCCAATCCATGATGATCGGATTCGAAGAACACTGCAGCACCTCTCGATTCCCGGTCGCTCCGAGCTCCTTAATATCGGTCAACATACCCTCATTTTAGATGGCGCCCATAATCCATTTGAAATCAAACGTTTGTTTGAAAGGTTTGAGCCAAGAGATATCGATCATTTAATCATCAGTTTTCCGACCAATAAATCCGCCAATGCTTTGATTGCCGCCATTCCAGACGAATCGATCCCGCTGCATATTGTGCCCAATCCTTTCCAGCCAGGCAACCAAAACTTTCACGATATAAGAAGGGAACTTGAGAACGCTCATAGCCACATCCGCTTCTATGACCAACTTCATGAGTCCCTTACAGCGGTTGTGACTCAACCTGATCCACAAACAGTACTGGTGACGGGATCTCTATATTTTATCGGCCAAGCCCGCACCCTACTGTTAGATCAAGACACTGATGATGAGATGTGATCGGTTCAATCTGCTCATTTCACACAACTGTCATAGTAAGTGTGATTTATATCACAAATTGAAATAACCACCTTTAGTATTATAAAGATGTAGCAGGAAACAATAATTATTACGAATGCACACATTTCAATAGGATGGTGACTCATTATGCTAGACTCTAACACGCTTAGTATCGTGAAATCGACGGCCCCCGTATTAAAAGATCATGCCCGTGACATCGGCGTGCGTTTTTACGAGCTCCTTTTTGCTAAAGCTCCTGAATTATATAATATCTTTAACCAAACCAATCAACAGAGAGGCTTGCAGCAAGAGGCATTGGCTTATGCCGTCTATGCTGCCGGTGAAAACATTGATAACCTAGACGCCATTAAACCACTTGTGATGCGGGTTGCTGAAAAACATGTCGCCTTAGGCGTTCAACCAGAACAATATCCGGTTGTCGGTGAAACCCTTCTACAAGCGGTTAAGGACGTCCTCGGTGATGCAGCAACAGATGACGTGATTGATGCTTGGGGCGAGGCCTATAACGCCATTGCAGACGTGTTTATTAGTCTTGAACAAGAACTTTATGAAGAAACGGAACAACAAACCGGAGGCTGGTCAGGCTTTCGAGAATTTATTGTTGATAAAAAAGTGAAAGAAACCGGCTCGGTAACCTCCTTCTATTTTAAACCGAAAGATGGCAAACCCATAGCAACCTATCAACCCGGCCAGTATCTTACATTAAGAGCTGAGATTGAAGGCGAGCAATATACCCATATGAGGCATTATAGTTTATCCGATGCTCCTGGCAAAGATTATTATCGAATTAGTGTCAAACGTGAAGACGGCGACGACAATACACCGGATGGGATTGTCTCAAATTATTTGCATCATCAGGTTCAGGAAGGAGATGTCCTATCATTTGCGGCTCCAGCGGGTGACTTTACGATCATGAACGAAGATCTTCCAATTGTCCTCATCAGTGGCGGCATTGGCTTGACCCCGCTTATGAGTATATTCAATCATCTTACAGAAAAAGAGCCTCATCGTCCCGTAACGTTTATCCATGCCACACAAAACAGTTCAAACCATGCGATGAAGCAGCATGTGGCAAAAGTAGCTGATGAGTACGAAAACGTGTCATCATTTGTTTGCTATGATGACCCTACGGCGGAAGACAAGGCTGCTCATCATTTTGATAAAGAGGGCTATGTGGATCTAGAATGGCTAAAATCCATTTTGCCAAGTAACCAAGCCGATTTCTACTTCTGCGGACCCGTTCCTTTCATGAAAGCTGTTAATCAAGCTCTTAAGGATTGGGATGTTCCGGAAGAGCGCAGTCACTACGAAGTCTTTAATCCGATTAGTATTTTAGAAGAAGCTTAAGTCTCTAAGACGAGACTTGGACAAAAGTATATGAGTCACAGAATCATCCGAACTTGTTTATAAATCAGTTCGGATGATTTGTTTAAAATAGTCATTCCTATTGCTTCGTCGCAGTCCAAAGAAGCTTATTCTAAGGCGTTCGTGCTCCTGCATCTTCAAGCCCATTCAGAGAAGCAAGATGTTTCGTCGCAGTCCAAAGAAGCTTATTCTAAGGCGTTCGTGCTGTTCCCGCAGGCGTCTTCGTATTTTGACGGCGCTTAGATCTAGCTTTCATATCTTATGGTTCGGCTTCCTGAGTATCCTGTTTTAGATTTATCCCCGTAAACGATAAAGCTAAAGGTCGAAAATCGTTGATTGGAGCGGAAGGTGCGTCGAGATTCGGAACACTTAAACATAGTGTGTTCCTCAGCGCCGCTTACTCAAGGTGTCTTACTAGAGTCCTGCGGGAGTAGCGGGACAGGTGAGACCCCACAGGCGCAGAGCGCCGAGGAGGCTCACCGCCCGCCCCGCGGAAAGCGAGCATCCTGGAGCGGAAATCAACCCATTTCTTAAATAGCAACATAAGTCCTATTTAAAAAACAACAATCTTTTAGAGAAGAGCGTAACTTTAATAGGCTTTGTTGTTTTGATCCGCGACTTTTGATGGTCTATTCATGGTTTTACCTTAATAGCGAAATCCTATCTTTATATTGCTCGATTAAGCGCTTGTTGTGGTCATCCGCACCATCGACATTGCCGCTGAGAAAAACAGGCGGTTCGGCCCCTGTCTCCGCAATGGTCTTAATGGCATCAGCCAATATGGCATTAAGGATCGCTGCCCCGGTAACAGTTGATGATGGTGCGAAAGGTACTGAAACATCCTCATGGGATAGCATCGCGTCCCCTTTTGGTGCATGATTGTCAATGACCAAATCCACCGCATCATATAAATGATCACCGCTCGTGTGACGCGAGCTTTGACTCTGAGAATATTCGACTGATGTAACACCGATAACGAATGCCCCGGATGCCTTAGCATGGCGAGCCACATCTACTGGGACTGGATTCCGGCCCGATGTCGAGAGGACAAACACAACATCCTCCTCAGAAAAATGTTGCTCGACCAAAAATTCATCGGCATAGCCATTCTGACGTTCCAATTCCGACGATCTTACGGCCCCCTCATGTAACATTAAGGGTTCCACAAAAATCGGCTTAATCGGAACCAACCCACCAGCTCTGTAGAACACCTCTTCCGTTAAAATATGCGAATGGCCGCACCCAAACATTTGAATAATGCCGCCGTTTTGCACACTAGCAGCCACTTTCTGCGCTGCCATCCGTAAGTGGTCTCCTTCTTCTTCCTGAATCGTTGTTAATAATGCGTCTATTTTTTCAAAATAAGTGTTTAGCATAGATTGGCCTCTTATAAAAATAATATATAGTAAAAAGCTACCCCGCTTTTAAATTAAGAGTAGCTTTTTTCGTTTGCTTTTATATTAGATCAGTCCGTGAATAAATAAATAGAATATGATATCATACAAAAAGCAGCTATATAATGCAGGATGGGGCGGTGGTCATCCCTGATTCCAAATAGGAAGGGGGTGATCATATGACAGTATATCATACAATTAACTTAATGATCAGTTTTGGTCTGTTAGTTGCCACTGTTATTGCTGTCTCACAAAAAGAGAAATAGCCCCCTGCATTGTTTAGGCCAGTAGGGAAGGCTATTTCTTCTTCTTAAAGAGGCCACCGCAACTTCCATGCGGATAGCTGTTATTCTAGAACACCGGTTGCCGCCGGTGTTCTTTTTAAATTATGTTTTCTAAATTCATTATATGCACCAAAGAACAAAAAATCAAGTTAGTAATGGGAACGTCAAATAACGCATATGGAACACTTGCTCACTTGAAACCACATAGGGATGCCCTATTTTCATAACCATTCCCCCACCAACGTTCGAACAAATGATTCCGTAAACCGCTGGTGATCGATGTCAGAGGGTACGAAGACATGACCATCTCCATAACTCTCCCGATTGATGACCGTCATGCCACGAGTGAGCGGACTCCCCGTCTCCACGGACACCTCAGCCATTTCCCCTTCTAACAATTCGGAGTCCATCGCATATAGTAAAGTGGCCGCGCCACTTATAGGAGCATAGACATTTCTGAACTGATTGGTTATACCTTGTAGGATTTTCAAAGCCAACTGACTTGTAGATTGATCATTTTCTAATAAAGTTTCAAGATCTTCCTCTGTTAAAAAGGCATTCTGACAAATATCCAACGTAATCAAATGAATATTCAAATCAGGATGCCCCAAAACAATTTGAGCAGCTTCCGGGTCGCAGTATATATTAAATTCAGCAACTGACGTAATATTTCCTTTACCTTCTGCACCACCCATGACAATCACATCACTAATGTAATCAACGATCTCCGGGGCCACCTTCAAGGCTAAGGCAAAATTGGTTAGTGGGCCCATTAACACAAGTGTAACGGGTTTGGCATTTTTTAAAATGGTATTAATCATAAAAGTGACAGCATGCTCATCCAATACCGGGTACTCCACAGAACTGCCGTCGAGAATCCTATGAAGTTGCTCTTCCGTACTATGGGCTTGATGTGTTGCTATGGGAAAACGATTCAAGAGCGGCTCACCTGATCCTTTAATGACCGGTGGTCTTTCATGAGTATCTAATCGATTAATTAACTGGATTGTATTTAGATAAGCCTGTTCGGCGGAAACGCGGCCCGAAACTGTTGTAATACCGAGTACATTAATATCTGGGTGCTTCAAGGCCAACATCAGTGCCAACGAATCATCCAAACCTGTATCAACGTCCAAAATGATCTGTTTATGCTTCATTTCTGCACCTCCATTCACTGACGATCCCTTTCGTTCATCCAATCTGCGCTGTGTTTCCGAACATAAACGAAGTGAATCATCAACCAAGCTACAAATATACCAATAAAATCTTTAACTAAATCAATGAATGTTGCTGAGCGATAAGGCACAAAGGATTGGTGCCATTCATCTATGAATGCATAAGACACCGCTAGAGCGGCGGCCAACCCTTCCCAACCCGATCCTACTCTTAAGAAAGTTGCTAAAGCCATCATTAATAAAATATAAAAAATACCAAACTCCACTAGGTGACCGTATTCAAACAACTGCGTCATGTCCATACCGCCCGTAGTACTAGTCTGGTCAGAAAATAATTGATTGAACCCATCAAAAATCGGCCACGTCTCTACAGCCTCCCCGGGATTAAAATATCCCGACTGCAACCAGATACCCAGCATATAAATGATCGGCGCAACTCTCATCACCCATCGTTTCACATAACCACGCTACTTTATAAGGGATTTCCCACTATCATATCATAGACAATCCAAATATAAACAAATTCTTGTTCATTATACTAGGCTCTTTTCTAAAAGATGTTTTTTTAAATAGGACTTATGAAACTAAAGCGTCAAAAATCGCTGATTGGAGCGGAAATCCATGATTCATCAAAAAGAAAAGCCCTCTATCCAAATATAACGCAGATACATTTGGATAGGAGCCATCTTTAGAGCAATGATGCAACATTTACTAGTATTCATTTATTAAAATGGCGTTCCCACGTGTGAAATCGAAAATTCACCAAGTGCATGAGTTTCAAGCCTTGTTTCTTTCCCAGAGCATACATCAATTAACGTATCTATTAATTCTGTCACTTGTTGTTCAACATCAGCCCCTGAAACCTTATAATCAACTAATTCATCATATAAAGCATCATGTTGACTTGGTACGACCGTCATGCAAGGAACAGCAACAGATCCTGTAAATATGCCTCTACTACTAATCATCAACACGATGCCGCATCCAGCTGAAGCTAAACTAGACATCGCTTCCACGATGTTGTTCGGCACTGACATCATATGAAGACCTTTTCGAATGGGCTTTTCCCCATATCCTAGGACACTATCAATGGCTTTTGAACCACTTATGCCTGTTTCAAGATGAGCAGTTCTCCTTTGATCATCCGACCAAGGAAGGGTTTCTTGATTAACATTCTGAACCGTTTCCCAACTTTCACGTTGAAAACCTTTTTCTACTTTTCTCAGTTTATCCTCTGCATCTTTATTATTAGCAAGTTCGGCTAATAGGTTCCCAGCCGGTTCCATGGTTTTTCCCAAGCCTGTAATGACCGTCCCATGATTTTCAAGTAATTGATCAACAACTTTTCCAACGATGGGAGTAACGTCATTTAGTGTGTCCTCATCTGCCTCTACAGTCATAACACCTATAGTTATTGATGATAGCGGTTGTGTTGTACGTTCTTCTTTCTCCGCCTCTTTAGCCCATGCTTCAGCTCTGCTAACACCATGATTGATTGTATTGTCGCCACCAGATAATTGTTGTATCCCTATTGCTTCAAGGGGCTTATTTTTAGGTATGCTTTTTAATAATCCGCTGACTTGATTGGTTTCACAACCTAATCCAATAAGAAGGGCTGCATAGAGATTTGGGTTTGACACCATACCCACTAGCATTTGTTTTGTGAGTTTAAAGTCATCTCCTAGTTGCGCGCATCCATTTGCATGCACAAAGGGTATTGCTGATGGAACTTGATCGGCCACCTCTCGAACCACCGTGCTGGAACATATGACCGATGATACGATGCCAATATGATTTCTCGTCCCAGCCGTCCCATCACTTCTTTGATAACCCTGAAAAGTGAGACTCATTCATTATTCTCCTT
Source organism: Tuberibacillus sp. Marseille-P3662 (assembly GCF_900178005.1). Taxonomy (NCBI): domain Bacteria; kingdom Bacillati; phylum Bacillota; class Bacilli; order Caryophanales; family Sporolactobacillaceae; genus Tuberibacillus; species Tuberibacillus sp. Marseille-P3662. The sequence continues at coordinate 398,033 of NZ_FXBS01000004.1, forward strand.
TCAAGTTTTCGCTTAAAAGTTAAAATCGCCAATGTTGTTCCTATCTGCATGAATTGACCAGGAAATAGCCGCAATATCTATACCGTTATCACATGGTTTCCGCTAACCGCCAAATACTGAATTCCTGATTCTTATTTAATTCCGAAGCCGTCCTATATCCATTGGCTACTTCTAAAACAAGAGAATAAATGTCCTCGCCTATCTTATCGATGGTACTTGTGCCTTCCAAAATTTCACCTGCATTAATATCAATATGATCCGGCATATTTTCATAGAGTCTTGTATTCGTTCCTATTTTAATGACGGGAACAATAGGAGATCCTGTAGGAGATCCCTTGCCGGTCGAGAATAATACGATTTGTGCCCCACCCGCAGCTAATCCAGCTACTGACTCAACATCATATCCTGGTGTGTCCATAAATACAAAACCCTTTTCAGATGGTTCGTGAGCATAGTTTAAAACTTCTCTTAATGGTGAGTTTCCACCTTTTTTGATACAACCTAATGATTTCTCTTCAAGTGTCGTTAGGCCTCCCGCTATGTTTCCTGGAGAAGGATTGGCTGATCTGACATCCTCCCCTACAGCTTTCACTCTCTCTTCATATGTTTTGACCCTATTCAAAAAATCCCGGCTCACTTCGGAATTGATAGCACGTTCTGCTAATATATGTTCTGCCCCTATCGCTTCAGTCGTTTCTGCTAATATACTCGTACCTCCATCGTGTACAATTGCATCTGAAAAGGCTCCGATGGATGGATTAGCTGTGACCCCTGACCACGCATCAGATCCACCACATTCTAAGCCAATAATTAATTCAGAAACATCTGCTGCCTCTGTTTCTTGTTGTTGGCTCTGATCTAACGCGTGCTGCAGCCAATCTTTACCTTCTGCTAAAATATCCATTAAAGTTTTATCCTTATTAACAATAAGGGCATGCACATGATGACCGGCTTGTTGCAAATCCTTTGAAATAGCCTCTGCCGGATCCTTGCTTCCCATGCCCAATAATAATGCTGCCGCCACATTAGGATGTCCTGCCGTCCCCTTTAATGTCTTTATCGTTTGCTTAATATCTCCTGAATGTTCTGTTTCGCCCGCCTGATGAGTGACTGCTATGACCCCCGGCACTGACTCCGCCAACTTTTGAGCAAGACTTGATAATTCCCCAACGGTATTCATAACGATAACATGGTTTCTAACACCTATTTTTCCGTTCGCTCTGCGATAGCCTTCAAAAGTTTTCATGATTCATCCCTTTCTTATTGAACGTTGATTGTCTGCCTTTCCTCATCATTCAGGCCCCTTACATTAGACACATGAACATGGGCCCCTGCCTGAATGTCTTGCGTAGCGACTCCCATCCATTCACCATATTTTATAATCCGACCGCCTTTTGGTATGTCAGCAATGGCAATTTTGTGACCATAGGGAATGCCATCTAAGACTTTCATTGTAAGGTGCTCTCCTTGAACCGAAAGATATTCATCCACTTTCACGTTTTTGAGTGTGACGACGACATTATCTTTTGGATTTAATTTAAGCGCATTAAATGTAAGTTGGACCATGATCATTCCTCCCTCCCTATCATTCTTTATTATATTTTAAGGTGAAGTCTCATACAGAGTTATCTTAATCGCTTTCAATTCATCTTTTCCCGAAATCCTTTAGGGATACGGCTCACAACCCCACTATAATTTTGTTGCAGGTATAGAAAAGGGAATATCTGCATCGACTTTAACCGCCATAGGGACAACCCCTTCTGAAGCGTCAGTGCAGCCCACAAGGCGATTGGATGCTGCCACTGTTTTTTGGCGCTTTTTCATGGTGTCCTTTCTTTGGTCACCAAGCTGTTGCCGTTCCGTTCGCAAGTCACCTTGATACGGCATGATATCTCCTTGGGCAAATGCTTCACTATCTAACAAATCAATACGTTTGGAACGAAAGCGCAAATGAAGCAAATCACCTTGTTGTAAGTATAGAATATCACCGTCTTTATACGCTTCCGGTGTCATGTGTCCGATAGCGGCACCGTATGACACACCAGAATAACGACCGTCGCTGATTAGTGTCGCTAATCGCTGCAGTTGACGATTCGCATTAATATGCTGCATAGGTGTGAACATTTCAGGCATACCAAACGCTTCAGGTCCCTGCCCTGCAATAATGATCGCCAGTCTTAATATGTCATCATCTACCATGCGATCGAATAGCTCATTATAAGATAATGATTGGGCTTCCCAATACGTCTGCGGCTGATTATGCTCCCACATTTGCAATAGATGCTGCTGTGAGAAGGTCTTTTGATCTCTTAGTTCATCTAACATCTCAGCATTTAAGAGTTGTTCATTCGCCTTTTCCTCGTTTTCAAAATATACGACAAACGATACCTTCTCATCAAACTGGTCGACCTGCTCAGTCGGCATACCGCTTATTTTAACGACAGCGCTTTCAAAAAAGTTGCTACGCAAGACATCGACGCCACTAAATTGACGCTTGGGTTGGCTGAGAATAATTGGATTGTCTGTAACGCCGTCTGCACTTAATCCGTTTGAATCGCTGAGCCTTTCTTTCCATGTCTGACCAGTCACTGTCATGGCATCGACATCCATAGGCACGTCATTTTCTAGAAGCTCATAAAAGAGGGTCTCCATCCCGCGAATCATACCTGAACAAGTCTGTTGTGCTAATACATAGATATCCCGACCCTCTGTCAAACTATAATCGAGCAAATCAGGGATGGGGTGTTCTTGATGAATCTTTTCAACATCCCACAAATTAAAATCGAAACCGGCATAAATCATCGCCCCCACAATATGCATCATTAAATTGGATGAGCCTCCGCCAGAACTATGAATGCGAATGGCATTCTTTATATTATGGCCAACCAGCTCTCCCACACTGCATTCCGGGCGATTGGCGATTGAGAATAACGATTCAATAGCTGGATTCAACTGTTCTTGTGTTGGCGGTTCAATCAAAAGTTCTAAATTCGGATGAGCTAATCCAAACCCTGCCATAATATCTCTAGAACTGTTCCCTGTACCGTGAAAGGCACAGATGCCTCCTGAAGCATCACACGTATTAACAGCCAATTGTTTTTCAAACGCCTTTTGCTCCTCATGAGTGATAATTTCGTTCTCAACAGCTCGTAGCAAAACCCCTTGGAACTGTGTATTTGAACTGCACTGCAAGATATAGTCTAAGGCATCATGCATGTCATCAGATATATTTTGATAGCCCATGCGTACAGCTTTATCAGCGACGGCGCGCAAATCATCTTGTAACTGCGGTGGAATTTCTCCGCCCTGTAATACATGCGACGGTGCGAAAGAAGCAAACACGGGTGCCTCACCACGCAGGCGCCGGGTACGATCTAATAAAGCTAAACCGCTTAGTACACCCAGAGGCTGCTTATCACAACCTTGAATGACAAAAGCCCCATGATAACTGTGAGCCTCCATTTGATTAACCACAATTTCAGCAATCGCGTTTCGGCTCTGCAAGGAATAAGACATCCCCATATTGCTTTGTGCTGTCCCATCACATAATACCGGTGTACTAAAATAGAATGGAACACCGCCTTCTTGCCATATTTTAATCGCAGCCTTGGAAACGGTTTGCATATCAAGAATATGAGCGGGATGATCGGATGAACCGCCAATAATGGCAATCCGGGGCGCGTTTTTCTCCAACCGATTATAAATCTCCCCTAATGTCCAATCAGCCTGGATCTTTTGATCTTCCAGGACGCTCTTAGCACGATCTAGTAATCCGGCCACCGTAATCGGCTCATTCGCCTTTCCTTGTACATTGTGCCGATAAGGATTATGGGGATTATCAATAGTGATCTTTGGCTCTTTATTTGGTCTCAACATAGGTCCAGCCCTCCAATAATTTAAAGAAAAGTGATTTAGAATCAAGGCCGCACTCAAAGAAAGTGTTAAACCCTTTCCTTGAGTGCTAAGAAAACTATGGTTTCACATACACCGTCTTGATGGATGTATAAAACTCGATCGCCGCTGTGCCTTGTTCACGCGAACCGGAACTAGATCCCTTCATTCCGCCGAATGGCGCCTGAAGTTCAACACCAGCTGTTTCAAAATTAACACGGACAAGACCCGCTTCAATGTCTTCAACAAATTCGAAAGCATTCTCGATATTTTTAGTAAAAATCGAAGCACTCAAGCCAAACGCAACATGATTGGCCACTTCTAAGGCATCTTCAATCGTATCTACCTTCATTAGAGCTAAAACAGGGCCGAAGATTTCTTCTTGTCCGATTGTCATATTGGGGTTAACGTCTTCAAAAATCGTCGGCTCGACAAAAAAGCCATCCTGTAACTCTGGATCTGAAGGTTTACCCCCACCAAGAAGCAGAGTCGCGCCTTCCGCTTTTCCTTGATCAATATAGGAAAGTACGGTATTAAGCTGAGCCTCATTGACACTTGGACCCATCCAGGTGTCTTCCTTCATGCCATCGCCAACCGTCAATGCTTTCGTTCGACTGATTAATTTGCTCTTGAAGGCTTCATAGACTCCTTCCTGCACAATGACTCGGCTTGTCGCGGTACATTTTTGACCTGTTGAACGAAGACCGCCACTGAGTGTCGCTTCGACAGCCTCATCAAGATCGGCATCATCCGCAATAATAATGGGATTCTTGCCGCCCATCTCCAATTGATATTTCGCATCTCGTGCAACGGCCCCTTGGGCAACCCTCTTTCCTGTTTGGTTAGAGCCTGTGAACGTGATGCCATTAATTTCAGGGTGATCGATGATGCGTTGCCCAACGACCGATCCTGATCCAGTGACCAAGTTAACAACACCGGCAGGTAATCCCGCTTGTTCGACACACTCGATCAATTTGGCCGCAGTCACTGAAGCATCATGAGCGGGTTTAATGACAACTGTATTTCCGTAAATGAGGGCCGGTGCCATCTTCCACAATGGAATGGCCACTGGAAAGTTCCAAGGCGTAATCAATCCAACAACACCGAGCGGAACACGATTGGTATACTGCAACGCCTTGCTATCACTGGCGGGAATCACATCGCCTGTTTTCCGCATCCCTTCGCCGGCATAGTATTTTAAAATCGCAATACCTCTTGACGTTTCACCTCTAGCTTCCGGTAACGTTTTCCCCATTTCTCTCGTCATTGTTTGGGCAATCTCTTCGTGTCTTGCTTCAATCGCAGCGGCGATTTTATAAAGATAATCACCTCTTGCAGCACCGGCTAATTTGCGCCAACTTTTCTTAGCTTTATGCGCCGCTTCTATTGCATGATCAACGTCCTCGGCTAAGGAGTTTTGAATATACCCGACAACCTCATGTTGATGGGCCGGATTCATGCAAGCTTTAACATCTTCAGATGCCGCCTGCGTCCATTGACCACCAATATAGTTTTGAAATGTTTGAATTTTTGTCTCAACAGTCATAGCTTTCATCCTTTCTATTATTGTTTCATCGTTTTTGAGAGTTGATTTGCTTGCATTTTTACTGGATTAATCAAACAACCGATGCCAGGGATATCGATTTCAATCTGATCCCCATCTTGAAGTGTAAAATCATTTGGCGGAACGATACTTGTGCCCGTTAATAACACAGTACCATTGAATACGGTATTATCCCTCACAAGGTAAGTGCTTAACTCCTCATATGTTCTTTTCAATCGGCTGGTATCAGCCGTATCCTCGAAAACCTTCACTTGATCCCGATAAATGCGGCAGATAATTTGGAATCCATAAGGATCCTCTACCGTTTCTGCCAATCGAATGGCCGGGCCAATTGAGCAAGAGTGCCGCCAAACTTTGGCCTGCGGCAGATATAGTGGATTTTCTCCCTCGATATCACGACAGCTCATATCATTGCCGACCGTAAATCCGAGAATTTCCCCTTCATCATCTAGAACCAGCCCCAGTTCGGGTTCAGGAATTTGCCAATTCGAATCGCTTCGTAAATAAACGCTGTCTTCAGGGCCAATGGTTCTTTCCTTAGTTGACTTAAAGAAAATTTCAGGTCTTTCGGCATCATAGACTTTGTCGTAAAAAGTTGGTGCCCCCCCTTTTCCACCAGTGGCCTCATAGTTTCGACCTTGCTTACTTTGTTCATAAGTGACACCAGCGGCCCAAACTTCCTTTGCCTCAATCGGCGCAAGTAAGTCTAATTCACTCAGCTTCGTCTCCAATGGAAGGGAATCTTGGATAATGTTTTGTACCAAAGCCTTGGGTGTCTCCTGTTTTTGCCGACTATGCTTGATGAAGTCTAGAAAATCGGTAAACGGTAATTGATAGACAAGATCTTGATCAGAAACAACAGCTAATTGTGCCGTACGATGGTCAGTAAGAAATCGAACGATTCTCATCTTATCCCCCTAACAGTTCTATAATATAGAACTCAATTTTAATATATGAACATAAAGAACCCATTTGTATTAAAATGATGATCTTTATAGGTTCAGCTCCGGCTTGTAGCCCATCTGTCTAGAAATTTGCTTTGCAGTATCTTGCATCATTGAGGTCATTGCGTTTAATTGATCCGTATTGAGTTGCGGCGTCGGCATTGAGAGACTGAAAGCAGCGATCACTTCACCTGTATGATTATGAATCGGAAAAGCAATGCAGCATATCCCTGGTTCATTTTCTTCATGATCGATTGCATAACCCTGGTTTCTAATTTTGTCCAATTCGTTAAGAAAGTCTTGTTGATTCGTCAAAGTATTGGCAGTTCGTTTTTCAAATATATAACCGTCTAATATATTGGCAATCTCATCCTCTTTCTTGAAAGCAACCAGTATCTTACCGACTCCTGTGCTATGAATTGGGGCCCGCCGGCCAATACGTGAATACTGAACATTGCCTGATGTCCCCTCAACTTTATCAATATAGACGCCTTCTTTTTCTTCTAAAATCACAAGGTGGATGGTGTGACCTGTTTTCATCGAAAGATCTAATAAATATTTTTTGGCTACGGATCGAATATCTAGGTTGTAAACGACAAAGTTGCCTCTTTCAAACAACTTCATACCTAGTCTGTATTTACCATTATCAGCCTCTTTTTCAATATAACCATGTTTCTCTAGCGTCTTCAGTAATGAATGGACCGTGCTTTTGTTAAGGTGCATCCGCTCACTAATTTCAGTGATTTTAAGCTCCGGTGCATATTCATCAAATAAATCTAATATAGTAAGTGCTCGTTCTACAGATTGGATTAATGGCATTTGAATCATCCTTATAAAATAGGTCTATGGTTATATTATCACATCCTTGACTGATTTTTTATATCCGGACACAGGAATTTGGTACTACTATGACGATGCCAAGCTGCCTTCAGCAGGAACAGCCAGTCCTTCAGCGCCCCGTTTTGACGTTTTTAAATAGGGTGCATATCTTTGTATCATTTCAAATCCAATCCGGGCCCGGCGCACACGTTCTTTTGATAAAGTCATTGAAGTCTCTTCAAGATGTGTACCTGATGGATAAATATTGGGTGCATTCCGCAAGCCAAATTTAATATACACAGGTGCTGCTACCCTGATGATCTCCGGAATATCATAATGACGAATGAAACCGCCCATATCATCGGGAACTTCAACATAAATATCTAATGGAATATCCACCGCCTGGCGTATCGCCGCAAGCCGGGAAAGCGTCAAATCAGTGGGGACGTTAAACGTTCCAGCCCCTATATTCTCAATCATTCGTATGGACACAGGATTGGATTGGCCCATTTGGACAGAGACTTTGACGATCAAGTCACTTGGGAGTTCACCCAGCTTTTTAAATTCATGAACCAACCATAAAAGCCCTTCATCAGCAACAAGAATACTGCGGAGTCCTGCTTCACACCCCCGTTTAATATCTTCAATAGCATAGACGAGTTGATCGATGCCTTCCACACGTTGGCCCAATATCTTACCGCCGCTCGACCATGGCATGGCTGTAATGTCCCATGTACCGCGTGGACCGACAAACAAACTCACCTCCAGGCTTTCCCTTTTAGACAGACTGACCATATCATTAAGTTCGTCATCAGTTAACAGCATGATGCCGCTCCCCTGTGAAACCCGGTGAATCGGAACATCATAATTTTGAGAAGCTTCAAGAACCGCTTCCAACGATTTTGTTCCCTCTACACTAGGTATTTCAATTCGGTATTGGGCACCGTCTGGGAACACTTTAGTTGAACTTGGAAGATCGTTGCAGTCAGAGCTAGGGAACCCCAACGCTGCGATCTTTTGTCTTGTTTGATCCACATCAATCATTCCTTCCTTTTTAAATCTTATGGCCACGGGAATGGATCATGACCTTGATTGGCTATGATGAGCTGAGAAATTTTGCTGTATTCGGTTCCGTAAGTAATTCAATATTTGATTTTGTCCTTGCCTCTGGCACAAGACTCTCAGATATCTCTATTTCTTTAATATCAAGTGTATTTTTGATCCGAACCATTCTAATCTTATGAAGATCGAAAGCATTGCTTGTTTTAATAGCGGCTTTTACAGCTAGCTCCTCAGTATCAAGAACCATCGGAACTTTTACAGTACCCACCACAGTACTTGTTAAAGCATTAGCGTAGCCTTGTTCAAGATCAATCGTTTCAAAGACTTTTTTCGTCGTCATATCGGCTAGGCCAATGCCATTGGCATTGCCATGGGTTTTCTCCGTCAGCCCAAGTACTGCAATTCTTTTTGCACTTGGACCGCCACTCGCATATGGTGTCGGGTACCTACCCGTTATATTTGGATCCATCCCGTCTCCGGAAATGTCCTTACCTAACTCATCAACAATTAATACATCAATCGGATCAAATAGAATACTTGGCATCAATGTCTTAGCTTCAAGTAACAAATCTGGTTCTAACTCGACCATTTTATGAGCAGGAATCATTCGGATTTTAGCCGGTCGATCATAAGCATTTTCCACGGTAGCCAACCCAAATATAATCGGTGTTTCTTGTAAAACAATCTTTGCCATTTCTGGAACATGTTCTGCCATATATTTAAAGCCGTAAGAATGAGCAGCTTCAGCGCCTTTTTGTTTTCCAAGGCCGATGGTTATCATTTTCAAAAGTCCGCTTTCAGCTTTTCCTCGAAAAGCCGTATGCGGTTTAACTCTATTGATAACAACAATCTTATCTGCGGTATAAGCGTTCTTATCGATATAGATGGGCAGTCCATTTGATAGTCTACCGACCTCTACGACTTCCATACTTGAACGGATGGGCGCATGGACAGATGCTTCAGTGACGCCTAATTGTTTGAGAACACCTAATTGACCTTCAGCAGTGGCACCTCCATGACTCCCCATGGCTGGTACAATGAACGGATCCCCGCCTACTGACTTAATCGCATTGACGACTTCTCTCGTTAGAGTGGGAATATCTGCTACGCCACGGCTGCCAACAGCAATTGCCACTTTATCCCCCTTTGAAATTGACTCCAAAACCTCGGATTCCTGAAACTGCTTTCGTACTTCACTTTCCACATTGGGAATGCCCGTATCATCAAATATTTGCCTTACCTTAGACATTCTTGGGATCGGTACATCTTGGATCAGTTGTTTTACAGTATCCATACAGGAATGCTCCTCACTCAGATTTGTTACGGATTGTCTCAAGCTGCTCACTCATCTGCTGATATAACGCCTCACCATATTTTTTTGAATACTTATCTATGATAGGTTGAATCAATGTCTTTATCTCTTTTTTCTCTTCTTGTGGCAATTCGTTAACTTTCATCCCCTTTTCTTTTAGTTTGTTAAGGGCTTCCTTATTCGCCTTTCGATTCGCTTTTCTTTGATATTGACCAGCTTCTACCGCCGCATTCTTTATGATGGTCTGCTCTTTCTCCGATAGTTGCTCCCACGTCATTTGACTCATTAAGAATACAAAGGGCGTATAGACGTGCTTCGTTAAACTCAGATAATCCTGAACCTCATGAAACTTGTTGGATAGTATAGTCGCTAAAGGATTCTCTTGCCCATCAATGGTTTGACCTTCCAAAGCCGTAAACACTTCCGAGAAAGGCATAGGTGTTGGATTGGCACCGAGCTTTTTAAACACATCTAAATGTACTTCATTCTGCATCGTCCGGACTTTCAACCCATCAAAATCTTCTATACTACTAACGGGATGGACACTATTGGTCAAATTTCTAAACCCATTTTCCCAATACGCTAAACCCACTAAATCGTGTTGGGGCAACTTATCTAGTACCTTTTTTCCGACGGGTCCATCAAGAATGGCATCAGCTTCTTCTCCGTTATTAAAAAGAAACGGAAAATCAAAAATGCCAAATTGTTTGACTGTACCCACTAGGGGTGAAGTCGATGGAATTGTAATATCTAGGGTGCCTGCCTGTAGACCTCCGACCATTTTTTGATCATCACCTAATTGCGCATTAAAATAAGGTTCAATCGTTATTTTTCCGTCGGTTTTTTCCTCGACAAGTTCTTTAAATTTAACTAATCCTTGCCCCTCAGGATGCTCTTTTGGCAATCCAATTCCAGCGCGAAGCGTACGTTTCTGAATGCCGGAATCACTCTTTCCCTCTCCGCCTGTTTGGTCGGTGTTATTGCCACATGCACCAAGCATAAGCAAACTTGGAAGCATCAAACTCGCTATTAATGGTTTTATTCCCTTTTTCATTTAACACCCTCCATTTTATTGGCTATCATTTCATATCGCTTTTCACCCTCATGCATTTGAAGAAACCGTTTGTCTATCACTTGGTTGTTGACTAAATATTTGGGATATTGTTCATATAAAAGAACGTCGACAATTCCCATTGCCACTTTTGAACGCATTTCCATCTCGGCCTGTTCTGAATACCAGGCCATATGTGGCGTTAGTATGACATTTTCCATTTGCAAAAGTGGGTGTTCCTGACTGATGGGTTCTTCCTCTACAACATCTAGTGCGGCACCTGCGATCAAGTGAGTCCTCAATGCTTCCACCAAAGCATCTTCATCAATCACAGGACCTCTTGATGTATTGACAATGAAAGCTTCTTTTTTCATGTCTTCAAATTGTGGTTGACTTATAAGTCCCTGGGTCTCATTCGTTAATGGCGTATGAACCGAGATGATATCAGCCTTCTTACATAATTCGCTTAATGAAACGAGTTGAACATTGAGTTGGCTAGCGAACTCCTCTGACATGTAAGGATCATAGGCAACCACATTTAACCCCAATGCTTGAGCCTTTTCGGACAATCTTTGCGGAATTTTCCCAAGTCCGACAAGCCCTAGCATTCGCCCGTTCAGGCGATAAATCGGTCGAGATACCTTGAAATCCCAGTCATATGCCTTTGTTCTGTTATTAGTAAAAGTGACCTTTCTAACCCAGCTTAATATGAGAGCAAGGGCATGATCCGATACTTCATCCATGCAATAATCAGGAACATTCGTTACACAAATGCCCTTTTCTGTTGCCGCCGGCAAATCAATCGTATTGACGCCGACACCATAACGGGCAATGACTTTGCAATGGTCCAATGCATCAATAACGGTTTTACTCATAGGAGCATATTGATTAATAATGGCATCAGCGTCCCAACAATTTTCGATGACCTCTTGTTCTGTCTTACATTGTGCAGGGACGAATTCAACCTGTTCATGATTCAATATATCGCTTTCATAATTCAAACTTTCAAACTCCCAATCTGATACAACGACTTTCCATTTTTTCAATGTGAATACGTCCTTTCATTACTTTAATAATAGAATCTCTTAGATTAAGTAAACCAGCCTAACGGAACGGTCACAATTTGTGGAAACATAACAAGTAAAAAGAGAACAACGATATGGACCAACAAGAAGGGCCAAATCCCCTTCGTCAATTCCACTATACTTATTTTACTAATACCGCAGGCTACATATAGAACGGTTCCCACGGGTGGCGTGATTAACCCAACGCTGAGGTTTATGATGATCACAATCCCAAAATAGACAGGATCAATATGGGCCATTTCAGCGATCGGGAGAAGTACGGGTGTAAATATTAAAATAGCTGGGGTGAGGTCCATGACACAACCCACCGCTAGAATGAGAATGGAAATGACAAGCATTAATTGAATCCTGCTATCCATGAACGGTTCTAATAAATGCGCCATATCTTGTGGGACATGGGCTACTGTAATTAGCCAAGCAGCCACTATAGCTGCTGCTGCGACTAACATAACAACACTCGTAGTCTTGGCAGCAGATAAAAAAACGTCGTATAAGTCACTTATTTTTAGTTCTCGATAGACAAATACACCTATGACTAATGCAAAAAAAACAGCAACCACAGACGCCTCTGTCGGTGTAAAAATACCTCCGCGAATCCCGCCTATAATTATAATCGGCAATGTTAAAGCCCAAAGCGTCGGTCTCGTGGCTTCCCAAACTTCCTTAAGACTTTTTCGCTCAGGTAAATCGCTTTCATCACTTTTTTTAGAAATGAAATACCATACAATACCTAAACCTAGAGCTAACATGATTCCCGGAACAATCCCGCCCATAAATAATTGTGAAATCGACACATTGCCAGTGACACCGAATAATATCATAGGTATACTCGGCGGGATAACAACGGCTATAATCCCCGCTGCCGCGACCAAACCTGTAGATCTTGACCTGTTATAACTTCGTGCGGTCATCATTGGGATAAGAATAGCCCCTAATGCTGCTGTATCCGCAACAGCGGACCCTGATAGTCCAGCAAACAGAATACTCGCAATAATAGCCACAAATCCGAGTCCGCCTCTAATATGTCCGACTAACGCCATTGCAAAATTAACAACTCTTCTAGAAATCCCTCCAGCATTCATCAGTTCTCCAGCTAGAATAAAAAAAGGAATGGCCATTAATGAAAAACTGTTGGCTCCATTAATTAAATTCTGTGCAATAATTTGACTATCGAACATTCCCAGTAAGTACATTAATGCGATTGCGCTGACAATTAACGCAAAAGCTATAGGTACACCGATGGCTAATGCGCCAAAAAGCGATCCTAAGAATAAACTTAATGCCATTGGTTTTCACCTCCTTAATAGTTCCCTACTTTAGAATGGGGTTGATCTAATGGCTTCGTCTGCTCAGAACTTTCTTTGAAATTATATTTACCTTTGAAAATTGTTTGAAAGAGCCTGCCTAAAACAATCCCACCCATAGCAATGCTTGATACAATACCAATTCCATATATCAGGCCAAGCGGTATTTTCGTCGCCGGTGAGAGGCGTGATATTGTCAAAAATGTCATTGACCAACTTCCTTTAAAGAAAAGCCATAATACATATAAGACAACGAGATTACTAACAACAAAGCATCCTTTTTTGACCTTTGGAGGTAAAAGATCAGTGACAATATCCATACTCAAATGCATGTTATCTTTTAAAGCTGCAATAGCACCTAAAAAGACCAACCAGACAAATAAGTAACGTGATAGTTCAGAAGACCAAGTGATTCCAGAGTTGAACACATAACGTAAAATGACATTTGCAAATACAAGCACAAACATAACGGTTATACAAATAAATATGGTAATACCTAACGTATGGTACAACACTTTTCCCGTCTTATTTAACATCTGTATCCCCCCATTAATCCGCAGCCTTTTTGATTCTATTAACTAAATCCTTTGCCCATGGGTACTCTTGATAGTGTTCTTCATAAAGCGGCTGGACCGCTTCCTTCATTTTTTGCTTGAACGCTTTGCTCGGTGTAACAAACTTCATCCCATGTTTTTTCAAGAATGCTTTATCTTCTTGATAACTTTTAGATAAAAGTTGCCACTCATAATTGGCTGATTTTGTCGCTGCCTTTTGAATGATCCTTTGTTGTTTGTCTGACAGTCCATTCCAAAACTGACTATTAATAATGTACAAGTTTGGGCTAAACATATGACGCGATTCTAATTCATACCCTTGAACTTCATACCACTTTGATGCCCGAACCGTTGCAATCGGATTATCCTGCCCATCAATAACACCTTGTTCTAATGCTGAGAAGACTTCAGAAATAGGCATGGGCGTTACATTTGCCCCTAGAGATTTTCCCACGTCAATATACGAATCAATTTTCGGCATTCTTAAACGAAGCTCATCAAAGTCTTCCATGCTTTTAACTGGATCACGGCTTGAAAACATCCTAAACCCATTTGCACTCCAGGCCAAAGGATGAACACCGTGTTTGTCCTCTAAATTGGTTAAAAGTTCATCTCCAAGGTCTCCAGTTAATACTTTTTTGGCATGTTCAAAGTCTTCAAATAAAAATGGCCATTCGGGAACCCCCATTTTGGGTAACGTATTCTGCATAATCATACCAGGAATACCCATTTCAATTGTTCCGTTACGAACACCATCATAAAATTCCTGCTCAGCCCCTAATTCATTATTAGGATATATTTCCACCTTGATTTTTCCATTCGATTGCTCTTCAACTAAAGGCTTGAATTTTTCCTTCAAGGCGACGTTTTGTGGATGACTAGCCGCAAAGTAATTGGCCACCTTTAAGGTGATCGTTTTGCCTTGAGATGCCCCAGACCCCGCATGCTCATCTCCACAACCTGCAAGAATAATAAATACCATCATCGTTAGTACAAGAAAAAAAGCCAGTTTTTTCATTGATTCTCCTCCCTTTGTTTTACAATATAAAACCCAGTTTTGTAATATGGATAAAAAAATAACTAACGACTTTGTTTTCGTTCAGTGATTTATGTAAACGTATTCATTGTTTTATATTATAAAACTCAGTTTTATTTTATTTCTACATTTATACTAAGAGATCAATTCTGATATGTCAATTATTTTTAAAAATTAACAGAATTCACTCTTGTCATACTAACGAAAAAGAAGATCCTCTATCCAAATATAACGCAGATACATTTGGATAGGGACCTTCTTTAAGGGATACATATAGTAGATCAGTCATTAAACTTGACAGTAACCTTGCGCCATCACCAAACAGCACCTCATTCAGTCATCCTGAAGTGATGGATCGATGATACCTTCTTGCTTATAGTGCTGACCGCTATCGATATAGATTTGCGCCCCTTTGGCTATACGCTCTATATTTTCATCAGAAAGCCTGCGCACAGCTCTAGCAGGTACTCCGGCAGCTAACATTCCGGGCTCGATCACTTTTCCTTCAGGTACCAATGCACCAGCGGCAACCAAAGCACCTTCACCTATAACGGCTCCGTTAAGGACGGTAGCCCCCATGCCAATTAAAGCACCATCCTTGACTTCACATCCATGCAATGTCACATTATGTCCAATCGTAGCTTGTCTTCCAATGGTTAGCGGATACCCTTCATCCACATGGACGACGGTGCCATCTTGCACATTAGAGCCTTTTCCTATGGTAATTCTTTCATGATCTCCTCGTAAAACAGCATTAAACCAAACCGTCGTATTGTCTTCCATAACGACATCACCAATAATATGGGCGCCAGGAGCAATATAAGCCGATGAATGGATGTGTGGTTCTTTCTCATTATAAGAATAAATCATGACGGCAACACCTCTTTAATTAATGTTATTGACTTATAGTCTCATCCGAATCAATAGAAGAAGTCGCTTGTCTCTTTTTTCGAAAGTTATTGATGATAGGGAAGAGAACACTTATTAGGCACAGTACTAATAAAACTGCACTAATGGGTTGTGTGAAGAAAATACTGAAATCCCCATTGGACATGCGCAAAGAACGTCGAAATTGTTCTTCTGTCAAAGGCCCTAAAACAACGCCTAACACAATAGGAGCAAGCGGAAAATCAGCTTTCTCTAACAAATACCCTAAGATACCGAAACCGACCATCACCCAAACATCAAGCATCGAGTTACGAACAGCATATGATCCAATCATACAAAAAATAATGATGAGCGGACCAATGATATAGTAAGGCACTTTAGCAATTTGCGAAAAGCCCTTGATAAATGGCTTCGCCAATAAAATAATAGCAATATTAGCCAATAACAGCCCGACAAAAATGGTATAGACGAGTGTTGTCTCGTTCGAAAATAAGAGCGGGCCTGGTTGAATCCCATGTAATATAAAGGCACCTAGAAGAACAGCCGTCGTCGCACTCCCAGGTATACCAAGAGCCAGTAAAGGTACCATCGCCCCCATGGCTGCAGAATTATTTGCCGATTCCGGTGCTGCAATGCCCTCTGGAATGCCTGTACCGTATTGTTTAGGCTTCTTTGACCAGCGAACATTAGCACTATAACTCAGCATGGAGGCTGTTGTTGCACCAACGCCCGGCAAAATACCGATAAAAACACCCAAGATAGATGATCGACCAATAATGCCTCGAATTTTTTTCACAACTTTTTTATCAGGTAAACGAGTTGATATCTTTTTCATAAGTTTGCCTAACGAATGATTTTCTTGTGCCTTCCTTAAGACTTCAGATATAGCAAATAGTCCAATTAATATAGGAATAAAATCCAGCCCCGCCATTAAACTATTTGATCCAAAGGTAAAACGACTTGCACCTGAAATCGGATCAATACCAATCGTAGCAATAAATAACCCAAATAAAACACCGATTGCCCCCTTAACAATGTTGCCACCACTTAATGATGCAACAACGGTTAAAGCTAGCAATGCTAAGGCGAAATATTCCGGTGAAGCAAATTCAAGAGCTATTGAGGCTAACAGGGGCGTTAAGAATATCAAAATGATCGTTCCTATAATCCCGCCAATGGCCGAACTGAATATAGAAGTCCCTAGGGCCTTTCCTGGTTGCCCCTTTTTGGCCATCGTATATCCATCAAACACTGTAGCCACAGCTTCGGGTGCCCCCGGTGTTCTAAATAATATGGCACTGATTGAACCTGAAAAAACAGAAGTTGCATAAATAGCTGTTAACAACAAAAATGCAGAACCCGGATCCAATCCGTAAGATAGTGGTAACAGAATAATCACTAACATGGTGCCACTAATCCCCGGGATAGCCCCCCCTAAAAATCCAAGAAAAATTCCTAAAAACAACATGACTAAATGGATAGGTTGAAAGACACTGCCTAGTCCGCCGAGCAAACCTTCAATCATAATGGCCCTCCTTATCGTCTAGAATGCCACAATCCTTTTAATATTCAGTTATCAGAGTGTATTAACAGAGCAATTAATAGAAAAACAGACTTAAGCCTCTAAATAGACCAGCTCCTCTTGGCATTGGGACATTCAGAGCAATAGGGAATATCATGATTAGACAGGCACTAGCTATAACAGCCGTAACGATACGGTTGCGCCATTTTACCATTCCCATGATTCCGGCGGTTAATAAAATAACAATAGGCGTGGCTATAACAAACCCCAATATTTGAATCGCTGGTACATAAAGAAGGATGATTATAAACACAAGCCAAAATCTATGTTTAAATAAAGCCGTTTCACTGCTCTCATCGCCGGATGCCTCTGTTTCTCCGCCCACATATCCCTTTTCCTGCTTTATCTCTCTTACAGCTTTCAGTAAAAGAACAAACCCCAACAGCAACATGAGACATAGCAAAAGTTGTGGCCAAAACATCGAATCAATGAACTTATCCTGACTTCCAGGCCCTGCAGTTGTGAATGTTTGCCTAAGATAAAAACCAGAAAACAAAATCGTCACCACTGCGATCATCAAATTTGACATAACTTCAACCCTACTTTCTCATTGAAAGATGACTTATACTTGGTACCTCAAAAAAAGAATCATGGGAGATGGGAACAAGTTAAGATAAAAACATTTGTCAGTGTGCTTGGCCTGTTGATTTCCACTCTAGGCGGACGCTTTCCGCGGGCATGGCTTGAGCCTCATGCCCACACCCGGGGTCCCCGAAAAGCGATTTTTGCTTTTTGGGGTGGATTGATGTGGGTAGGATCAGCGTTGTCACAGGACGTGACGCATTTAGCTGATCATCCTTGATTGCATTGCGGGGTCTCACTTTGGCCACTTGTCCCGCAGGAGTCTCCGTGTATTTCCTCCGCTGGTATTGTGCTTAACCACTTTATAAAAGTGATTTTGCCTAATTAAATACAAGCGTTGATTGGAGTGAAGGGCCGTCGACTCCGGCGGGAAAAGCAACAGCTGAAGACCCCGCAGGAAGTGGTTTTCTTCCGAGGAGGCTGAAGCGTTGCCCGCGGAAAGCGACTGCCCGGAACGGAAATCAACCCCTTCTCTCAAATAGCAACAATCACACGATAAGGGCTATATTTTTACTTGGTTCCCAATCTCCCAAGCTATTCTTAATGATTAATGAGATGATTCTTCTTTTGCGAGATCCTTATAAGTACCAAGCATATCATTGAGTAACTTGCCAAATCCTTCCGAATCCAGCCAACCTTCCCTTAAGTCCAGAAGGTTATTCTTTTCATACTCAAGGTAGCCTTCATCTTCCTGCGCTTCCTTTACAGCCTTCTGTATGGCTTTGACGACTTTATCAGGTGTCCCTTTTTTCACCATCAATCCTCTGCCCATACCTGCCGTTAAGTCCCATCCTTCTTCCACTGTTGTAGGAACATCTGGGTAATCTTCCAATCTTTCTTTAGCAAAAACGAGACTCACATCAATTTTTCCTTTTTTGATCTGTGAAATGTTCGGTCCAATCTCTTCTACTTGTGCATCAATATGTCCGCCTAACAAGGCCGCGTGCATTTCACCCGCATCTGAATAGGGAACGTAGTTAATATCAGCCCCTATAGCATCTTCTAAAAATTTAACATTCGATGCGTACAATCCTGTTGATCCGCTTCCGCCAATTGAAATGTCTCCCGGATTGTCTTTAGCTGCCTGAACTAACTTGTCAATATCCTGATACTTGCTGCCCCCTTTAACTTGAAGGGTCATAACATCATTTTGAACACGTGCGATCGGCTTAAATTCTGATAACTTATGTGAGGCTTTTCCATAGGCCAAATTAATCGGATATTGGGTTGTCATCGCCCAAAATGTATAGCCATCAGCCGGTTGCTTGCTGACGTAATCGGCTGCAATAGATCCAGATGCTCCTGGTTTATTAACAACATTAACGTTAACGCCTAGATTGTCACTGAGAGGCTTCGCAATGGCGCGACTAAAGCTATCCGTTCCACCTCCAGCACCCCAACCCAGAACAATTGTGATATCCCTTTCAGGATAATCACCACTTGATTGACCGTTGTCATTACCCGAATTGTTACCCTCATTCGTTGTACTACTACATCCTTGCAAGACTAACCCGAATACTAATACCAATGTTAGGATGAAAAGACTGGCTTTTTTCATGTTTCTTTCCTCCTTTAGCTTATGAATATTGGAAATTTGGCTTCCGTTTCTCCAAAAATGATTTAACGCCTTCCTTGTAATCATCGGTTTCAAACGAATCAAGAACGAGATCCGCAATCTCATCAGTATCTTCCACTTCACCCTCTAGTGCTTTATTGATAACAACCTTGGAGCCTCTCACAGCAAACTGGGCATTACGGCAGATCATATAAGCATATTCATAGGTTTTATCCTCGATGTCATCCGGGCCATAAACACGGTCAATGAGCCCAATACTCAAGGCCTCATCAGCTTCCAGAAGACGGCCAGTATACAGAATATCCTTTGTTTTTGCCGGACCCACTAAGTCCATTAAATTTTTCGTGCCGGGAAGATTATAGACTAAACCCAATTTTGCCGGTGTGATACCGAACCGACCGTTAGTATCTGAGAAGCGGAAATCACAGGCAATGGAAATTTCGCATCCGCCCCCGACGCAATAACCCTGAACCATCGCGATCGTCGGCTTAGTTAATTGCTTAATGGCTTTTTCTGCTTCCAGGGTTGCCCTGTTATATTTGTCAGCTCCTTCTGCACTATAACGCAATGTCTTAAATTCACTGATATCGGCGCCTGCAGAAAAGGCGGTACGATCAACGCCCCGAAAAATGACGACTTTGATATCAGGATCAACTCGACATTGTTCGACCAATTCAGAAATTTTAAGCCACATTTCATAGCTTAACGCATTCCTTTTTTCTGACCGATTAATATATATGGTAGCGACTTCATTACTTTTATCTAAAAAGACAATCTGATTGTCCATATCCTTTCCCTCCGCTCTTAATTTAAAGTGTTGTCGAAAGTACTGTCAGTGACCACTTTTTGCTCCCGTAATTGTTCAAATTGTTCCTTTTCAATACCTAAAGAAGCTAACACTTCTTCGGTATGTTGACCAAGTGTCGGTGCAGGAGTACTGATTTTACCTGGTGTTTCGGAAAACTTGGATGGTATACCAATGGTCTTCATTTTACCCATCACAGGATGATCTAGCTCCTGAATCATATCCCGTTCATTATAATGCGGATCTTGGACAGCTTCCGCAAAATTATTAATTGGCCCCGCGGGAACACCTGCATCTTCGCATTTATCTAACCAATAAATTGAATCTTGGTTCACTAAGATCTGTTCTATGAGTGCTTCTAACGCTTCAACATTATGATGTCGATCGGTATTGGTTAAAAAGCGATCATCTTCAATCCACTGAGGTTGCTCAATGACGTGATGGCAAAACTTCTCCCAAGTTCTCTGGTTAGCACAACCTAGCATGATATAACCATCGTTTGTTTTAAGTGCCTGATATGGAGCTGAAACTCTATGCCGCCACCCAGTGGGTTCAGGAATGGTACCATTAGCGAAATAAGCGGCCGCTTCCCATGTGAACCATGGTAATCCTGATTCGGCGAGTGAAACATCCACGAGTTGACCCTTTCCTGTCTTTGTCTTATGGATATAGGCTGCTAGAATTGAATAAACAGCCGTTATACCTGCACCAATATCATAAACAGCGATCCCTGATTTCTGCGGCCGTTTGCCTGGTTCCCCTGTCATACTCATGATGCCGCTCATCCCTTGTGCGACAAGGTCGAAGCCTCCCTTGTGCGAATAAGGACCCGTTTGCCCATAACCCGAAATGGAACAATAGATAATGCCAGGATTGATTTCTTTGACGGTGTCATAATCAATACCTAACGACTTCGTCACACCCGGACGATAGTTTTCAACAAAGACATCTGACTCTTTAATGAGTTGATAAAAGATGGCCTTCCCTTGATCATCTTTTAAATTAAGGCCGACACTCTTTTTATTGCGATTAATTTGAAAGAAGCACGTTGATTCTCCATTAACATAGGGACCCATTTGACGAGAATCATCGCCACCATTGATTTTTTCTATTTTTGTCACATCGGCTCCCATATCAGAAAGCACCATGGTACAATACGGACCTGCCATGATCTGTGAGGCGTCAAGAACACGAATACCTTCTAAAGCTAACATAGCTATGCACCTCCGGATATATTTGTAAACGTTTTCAAAATAAGCATTTTAAGGTTCTATGATAGGATCGATAAAGTCTTAATACAGCAAAATATTAGGATTAAAAGACAGATTGTGTTATTCTTTTACAAAGGGTGTTCACTGAGTTCCCGCAAACTCACAGTTTACAACCCATTTTTTCTGATGTTAGAAGGTCTTTTCCTCAGGCCTTCTACTTTTCTTACATTTCAAATCACGCTTGGCACCGATCCGAGCTGTCAACTTTTTTCGAACACGCCGCTTCCACGATTTTGGTCATTCTTTAAATGACATTCAATCGCTTCTACTGCTCTGCTCACATCTCTTTCTTTAACAGCTTCAAATATTTCTCTATGTTCTTGATTAATATTTAAATTGTGTTCTCTATACTTAAGAATATTAGCCCGATATATTAACAGTAGGGAACGGACTTGCTCTAACAATTGAATGAGCCTTCTGTTAGAACATGAGTGAATCAAAATTTCATGGAACCGAGTGTTATACTTTAATATATCCAGATGTTTCCCTGAATCAACTAACTGTTCAGCCTTATTGACGACTTCCTCGGCCTCAGCGACCTTCTCCTCTTCAATCTCATTGACAACTAATTGAATAATCTGTCTTTCCAAAATTAGCCGACAGTGACATAACTCTTCATAATCTTTTCGATCCAATTGAACAACCGATGTCCCCGATTGATCTTGTATAAGCAGCCCCTCGTTTTGAAGTTGACGGAGCGCCTCTCTGAGAGGTGTGCGACTGATTTGATACGCCTCAGCCAATTTCGTTACAACAACCTTAGATCCCGGACTGATTTCACCAGTAAGAATGGTTTGTTTAATTTTTTCATACGCTTGTTGATATAATGGCTGTGACACAGACAGTTCGCTCATCTTCTACCCTCCTTTCAATTGCATGCTGCATCCTGGATCCAGGATGCAATTTAAATAATAATTTATTTTCTGACTTCAGTCAACAGTATCATTGCAATTAAATGATGAATTTTTTTATTATTCAAAAACAACATCCCCTTGATGCCCGCCACGACGGACTTGATCAAAGGGATGTCCTAAGGTATTAAAAATGAGTTGACCGACCTTAATGACCGATGACGATCCTTAAAACGTTGGGATGCGTATCAAACGTTTTCGTTCCAGCTCCATAACCAATGTGATCTGTCGTTATTGACGGAAACGGACCATATTGATCAACAAGAACAGAAATCATCGCAGCTCCCGTTGGCGTTGTTAACTCAGCACAGACGTCTTTCGATTGAAGGGGAATTCCCTTCAAAATTTCCAACGTAGCCGGGGCCGGTACCGGGTATATACCATGGTCAATATGGACGCTGCCATACCCCGGTGGTATAGATGACGACATGATATAATCCGGTTGAATTTGACTGATTAACAGGGCCGTTCCAACAATATCGATGATAGAATCAATGCTGCCAACTTCGTGGAAATGAACATTTTCAAGCGGTATACCATGTATTTTACCTTCGGCTTCACCAATAACTTTGAACATAGCGAGAGCCAATTGTTGACTCGTCTCATCAAAATCAGCGTGATGGATCATGTCAACAATATCGCTATAATGTCTATGATGGTGCCTATGATGATGGTGACCATGATGGTGGGAGTCATGGGATTCACTCAATATGACATCGAATGTCGTACTCGTGATGCCATTCTTATTCACCGTTTGCCAGGATAACTCATATTCATCCTGGATCGCGAGTTTCTTCAATTCATCTGCCATCTTATATGGATCGGCCCCAGCATCAATCAAAGCACCAATCGTCATGTCTCCACTGATGCCAGAAAAACAATCAAAGTAGAGCGTCTTCATATGGATCGTCCCTCCCTCTGTGTTTCGGATAACATACGATTAACTAAAGCAGCATTATAGCCGCCACCAAAACCATTATCGATATTCAACACACTAATGCCAGGGGCACATGCATTAAGCATCGAAAGCAAGGACGATACCCCATTAAAATGAGCGCCATATCCGACACTAGTCGGAACAGCAAAAACGGGATGTGAGACCAGACCGCCGACGACACTCGGGAGGGCACCTTCCATCCCCGCAACAACCACGGTCGCATGTCCTTGACGGATCGTATCAATTTGATCAATTAACCGGTGAAGACCTGATACCCCGACATCATAAAACCGTTTGACATTGACCCCCATCGCTTCGGCTGTTACCGCAGCCTCCTCGGCCACAGGAAGATCAGAAGTCCCGGCACAAAGAATAGAAATGCTTCCTTGTCGATCTTTGTCCAAACTAGCATTAGATTTGTGCTGAACAAGTGTCCGGGCTGTCGAATGATGTTCGAGCTCTGGGTAATGGTCTAAAACAGATTTCGCTTTATCATCGCTAACACGTGTCACCAAAATGGGCTCACCCATCTCTCCAAGGGATTGAATAATTTGGGTGATTTGTTCAGCCGTTTTTCCCTCACCAAACACAACCTCAGGAAAACCCTGACGTTTGCTTCGATGAATATCTAATTTCGCAAAGCCGAGATCCTCATAAGTTTTCAATTCCTTTTTAGCTTGATCTGGAGTCATTGTTCCTTCCTTAACATCATTCAAAATGTTATCAATCATGTTATCCATGCAATCACCTAAATTTTAGTAGATTAAAAAGCAAGTCACTTGTCGCTTAAGTACGATGTATAAAAGACCTTTTCTGAAAGATTGTTGTTTGATTTATGAAAGCTATAGCACCAAAAATCGCTGATTGGAGCGGAAGGTGCGAGACTCCTGCGGGAACAGCGGGACAGGTGAGACCCCACAGGCGCAGAGCGCCGCAGAGGCTCACCGCCCGCCCCGCGGAAAGCGAGCATCCTGGAGCGGAAATCAACCCCTCCTCTCAAATAACCACAAAGTTTATAAAAAGTGCCATTAAATAAAAGATGATGTCATGTAGAACACCCCGAAACTAACCCCTAAAACACCGGTCAGTTGAACGAGTCTCCGGTTCAGCGTCCTATACTTTGATAAAACAAAGGGTAAGCTTATGATCATCGTGAATAGCACCATTCCTGTCGCGGTTCCCAACCCAAAAATCAATAGATATACGACAGCCATGGGCAAGCTATCCACCGTTGATGCTGTCAATAAGATCATGGCGCCACTTCCCGCTAGACCATGAATAATACCAATAATCAGGGACTTGAATTTAGAAGAAGCATTCACCGTTGCTTCATGATGATTTGAAGGCTTCCCTTTCTTTGCAATTACAGAAACTCCTAAAAATACAATCATCACACCCACTAAAAACTCTAACCACTGAGCAACAGCTTCAGGGATGGTTG
This sequence comes from Tuberibacillus sp. Marseille-P3662, assembly GCF_900178005.1. Taxonomy (NCBI): domain Bacteria; kingdom Bacillati; phylum Bacillota; class Bacilli; order Caryophanales; family Sporolactobacillaceae; genus Tuberibacillus; species Tuberibacillus sp. Marseille-P3662. The sequence continues at coordinate 422,648 of NZ_FXBS01000004.1, forward strand.
TCTTTAATAAAATAAAAAGAATGGAAACAACAAAAATCGTGGCCGTATGGCCGATCCCCCAAAATAAACCCGCTAGAGAAGCGTTAAAGATGTTCTTGCTTCTACTAGCGATCGTTGTTACAGCAATCACATGATCAGGTTCGATAGCATGCTTAAGACCTAAGAAAAATCCAAATGCTAAGACAGTAATAAAACCTATATCCAATTAAATCACTCCCTCTTTAAATTAAGGTTTTCTTAGAATTTCGCCGTTTTTCTCCATATTTCTTTTTGATCAATCAAAGTCCACGGTTGTTTTTAGTCCTATTATTTCCTACTAATGATATATATGGAACTCAGGCATGAGACTGAATAAACCTTAATGGCAAAATACCATTAAATGGATAATCTAGATTTATGATCGCACCTTGGATCTCCACTTTTTACATGGCGGTGGACCCTCCCATGTCTCTCGGCGTCTATGCGCGCAAATTCCTTCGTTCGACCTAACCATGGTGGATGCCGGAAATGCTCCCTTGGCGGGTCTATGCCCTAATGGATGAAATAACGACCGGCTTCTCCGTGCTTCAATTGTCAAAAGATGTTTCAAAACGATGTCTGTACGTCTTGTTAAGCGACTTCCTGTAATGTCGAAATCATTGGGATATCACGAAGCATGCGTTCTTCACTGAACGTACACTTTCGTGTACCTAATACATAAAAGATTTTGATGAGTTTTCTGCTTAGCGCAATAAACGATTGTTTGCCTGTTAGCGGATTATTGGGCCGATGTCGATAGTAATAATGAAGCTGCTTGAAACCTTCATTGTGTAACGATAATGGGCGTGCCACTTGATACAATAAACTTCGCAGTCTTCTCCGGCCCCGTTTGGTGATGGTCGTTTGACCTTTGAATAATCCTGATTGATTCATCTTTAGATTGAGTCCCGCTAATTTGATAACTTGGCGTGGATCCCGATAGTTCGATAAATCACCAACTTCAGCGAAAAAGCCAGCCACGGTCATGGCACTTACGCCTTTAATCGCCATCATTTGATCGGACCCCGGAACGTGAAGAATGATTTCTTCGAGTTGTGCTTCAAGAGCGATTAGACGTTCTTCAAGAGCCTTATACTGGTCAATCAAATAACGAATTTCCTGACGTGCCATGCGTAATCCCACTGTGAGGCCAACACTGTCATCAGCTGCCTGTTTTAGGGCCTGTATGCGTTTGATACCCACACCGCGTTTGGCAGCCTCTTTGACTTCCAGAAGCAAATCTTCTTCCGAAGTTTTACGGATATCTTCTGGCATATAGCCTCTTTCCAATAGATGAAGGGCAGCCTTCCCGGACCAGTCCTTAAAGACATCAAGAAACTCTGGAAAGTATCGATCAAGCGCATTATGCATTTGGGCTTTGATCGAGGACATATCTTCCTGGATGATATCATAGAGTTTCATGCCTTCCCGTAATTCAGCGTACACATCCTCCGGTAATGTAGGTTCATGATAACGGCCATCACGCACGACCTGGGCGATGACTTTGGCATCTTTTGTATCGTTTTTCGTTGGTGAGTCATCATCCAATTCCTTGGATCGCTTGACCTTCATCGGATTGACGACAACCACTTGAAACGCCTGGCCTTTCAAGTGATAGGCTAAATTCAGCCAGTAATGGCCCGTTGGTTCCATCCCAACGATGATGTTGGAGCGCGCGTATTTTTCGGACAAGTTCTCAGCCCATTCGATAAGATTTGAGAATCCCTGCAGCGAATTGGTGAATACCAGCCGTTTGACAAGATCTCGACCACGATCATCTATCGCACGGGCCACGTGTTTGCGTTTCGCCACATCAACCCCGATAATTAATGTTTGTTCGTTGATTTGCGCTAATCGATTATTTTGTGTAAAATCCATTGTAGAAGTCCTCCTTCGGTACTCAATTCGAGGTCATGCATGACACTCTCTATCGTACCAAGGGGACTTTTTTTATGCACTTTTCATTTTCGTTGAGTTCCCTTCAAATTTTCTTCCTTACAGGAATGCTCCCTTAGTTAACAAAATCAATATCTATTCATACTCATCTTGATTCATCTGAAGTATTGCTTCGTGGTAAATATTTTTAAGAGGGATGCCATATTTTTCAGCAATCGCGCGACAATCTTCATATTCAGGGGTCACTTGAACAACCTCACCTTGAAAACATGCTTCCTTCACAACAATATCGCCCCATTTTGTGGCAACCTTTTTGAATTGTCGTTCTAACCGGTGAACATGAATGGGATAATATCGAATCCCCAGAGTCGTCGTTTCTTTAAAAATAATTTCCTTTAAAGTCTCTAACTTTGAACAATGGCATAACAGTTGCATACGAACGCCTGGACGATTTTTTTTCATGAAAATGGGCGCATAAAAGACATCATTGGCGCCAGCCGCAAATAATAGATCCATAACGTAACCCAGCCATTCACCATTAGCATCATCAAGGTTAACTTCCATTTGAACCATGTCTTGATCAATATGTTCCGATCGGTGATTAAAGCGATGACTCACTATGAATTAGTTCCTCTCTTATGAATTGACGTTTTCAGCAATCGCTTGATTCATACTGCCACTTTTATAACCTTTTAAATCCAGCGTGACATACGTATATCCAAATGATTTTAACTTTCTCGTAATCTCTTCATGATGACTCAAAACGATCGCCATATCCTGTGGTTCAACTTCAATTCTTGCAATCGTTTCATGCGTACGGACACGAACTTGCCTAATTCCATATTGCTTAATATAAGCCTCTGACTTTTCAACCTTTGTGAGTTTAGACTTCGTTATCTTCTCGCCATAGGCAATGCGTGATGATAGACAAGCGAAGGATGGCTTATCCCATGTAGGCAGATCCAGTTGTTTAGATAATTGTCTAATTTCATCCTTATAAAGGTCCGCTTCTGCTAGTGGCCCTCTGACACCATAATCCTTGGCAGCTTGGATACCGGGACGATAGTCACTCATGTCATCGGCGATAACACCAAGCGTAAGGTTTTCAAATCCCTTTTCCGAAATCAAGGGAATTAATTCGTCAAATAACCCAGATTTACAAAAGTAACAACGGTTTTTATCATTATCCTGATAACCCGGAATCGCTAATTCAGATGTTTGCACAACATAATGAGTCGCTCCTATGTTATTGGCATATGTTTTTGCTTCGATCAGTTCACTTGAAGGGTATGTTTCTGAATCAGCGGTTACAGCGACAACATGATTCTTACCTAAGACATCGATCGCAACCTTTAATAAAAATGTGCTATCCACACCGCCAGAATAGGCAATTGCGATATTTTCCATATTCCCCAATATCTCTTTTAATCTTTGATACTTGTCCTCAACCGTCACTGTCTAACCCCCCTACTACTTATGAATGGTTTCGTTAACATAAGGAATGGTTAATGGACCAAGCGGCATAACAGCAATAGATGCATCTGGTCCATACTTTTGCTTAAGCCTGGCAATCGTCTCTTCAATGTTATGAATGGGCTCCAGCATAGCTCGCTTAACATCATCATCTGTTAGGGATGAATAGACATACACATCTGCCCAGACTTGGACCATCGCTTGCTTTTGCGCCTGCCATTGGTCAAATTTCGAGAACGCCGGATCATTGATTTTATCAAGGAGTTCTTGAGGTGTCTGACACAACTGCAGTATTTCACCATAATTACCGTGATCGGGAATACCGTCACTGCATTCAACCGCACAAAGAATGGCACCATCCTCTTTCACAATTTTATGGGCAGCACTCATGCCTTTGACCGCTTGGTATAGATTTTGATCCAATGGATAACCACTATTAGTTGTTAAGACAATATCAAACCTATCATCACAACCTGCCATTGCATGCTCACGAACGTACTCAGAGCCTTGTCGGTGAGCTTGTATAACGTCACCGGAAAAATATTCAGTAATCTCTTTTTCACCATTCAGCGTGACATTGAACATAAAGTCAGGCTTACACATCTGTGTGATCTCTGTTGCTTCACCTTGAACTAAATTGCCTTCAATCAGACCCCACGTACTATTCGGGTGACCGATCATTTTGGCATTGTGGAAATGCATGATCGTATCAATCCCTGCAATCCCCGGCATGATGCCTTTGGGGCCGCCGCTAAAACCCGCAAAAAAGTGCGGTTCGATGAATCCGGTTACAATCTTAAAATCACTTTGAACGTAGGCTTTGTTTAAGTAAACTTCGGCACCATATGAACTTCTGCCAAGGTAAACCTGTGTATCCTTGTCAAACGCATTATTGTTAATCACTCTTACGGAATCGACAACGTCTTGTCCAAGCATTTGAATTAGTTCTTCACGCGTATTGTCTCGATGACTCCCAGTACCATTGATGATAATAAAATTTTCCCTAGGGACATGCGATAACTCTTCTAATAACCAAGGAACCATTTTATGATTAGGCGTCGGCCTAGTGATATCACTAATAACAATAGATACCGTATCCGTAGGCTGAACCATTTCCCTCAGAGAGGGTGTACCAATTGGATGCCTTAAGGATTCAATGGCTTTCCCCTTCTCATCATCCAAACCTGGAATATGTTTGGGCGTAATTAATACGGCGTCATCAGGGACCTCAACATTAAGTCCGTCTTTTCCATATGAAAGGTTTACCTCCATCAATGTCTCCCCCTTATATAAATCTCATCGTCGGCTACTGCGATGCCGATTGTGAATCTTTAGATACATGCTTCTGTTGTTTAAATTCTTCACGGGTGCCATCAATTCCTTTCTTGCGCTGATGTCGATCCCATAGAATAACGGCTAATGGACATAAGATAGCTGTGGTCAATGTTGAAAGTGATATCTGAATCGTAGCTAGATCAGCGATATTTTGGAATTCTTGAGCCCTTTGCGTCGACATTAACCCTGAATTGGCAGCAGCTGCAGCCGCCGTTGCAATAGCTGTCGGTGTCGCCGCAGCATTTCCTGCTGTGGATGCTTCCGCAATACCTGCAATCTGACTTTTTTCTCGAAACAGTTTTAGCACACCGATCCCAATCAGACCCGTTAATAATGTCGTCATAATGCCTAATGTAACGCCCGCACCAACGACCTTTGGATTGAAAAAGTTAATGAAATTCATACCTGCACCAAGGGCAAATGAAAAAAATGGGATTGTCAAGGTTTCTCCAGGTTTTAAAAAGTCTCGTAATTCTTGGTCAAGATTGCCTAATAACATACCAATAAGAATAGGTAATAGTACAGAAATAAAGGCTATAAATGGGAATTGTGATCCCATCATCCCTAACGCTAATAAGGTAAAAAACGGCCCATCGTTCAAAGATAAAATGGCCACAGCACCCACATCGGAACGGTTGCCATACTGACCGGTTAATGCCGCAAACATACCGCCATTACTGTTTGTCATGGCTGCTATAATCGCTAATGAAGATAGACCCAGAAGACCATTCATCGGATCAAAAAACAGACTGAATGTATAACCCACAGTGAGTCCTGTTAAATATTTTGATAGAGTGACTAATACCCCTTTTTTAAGAGACTTCCCCCCTACTTTTAGATCCATTTGACTTCCTGCGCAAAAAAGGAACATAGCAATTAAAGTTAATGAACCCGTCTTAAATAAAGCTTCTGTGAATCCTCCGATTTTAAAAAATTCATAATACCCATTTTCAGTTGGTGACGCTCCAAGTGCCTTAAGAATGGATTCTATAAATGGTAAATGCGCTTGATCAATTGTATTGAGTAATGCACCAAGCATTAAAGGAACAACCATTAATCCGCCAGGCACTTTCTGGATTGTTTTCATGATTCGCATAGCTTAACACCCCTTTTTTGTATACTGTTTTATGTATACGATTTCATCTTATTGTAAATTTAAATCGTCAATACAAACATAGGCTAATTGAACGAAATTTCGAATAATGAACGTCATTTTTTTGTATACTTTGTCCTTGAACCGTGTTAAAGCTCTGATATAACATCAGCAAAATCATTTTGATATATTTGATCAATAGTGTTGCATTAATTATTTCTGATGATGACAAAACAATATGAATGTTGAATAATTTAGAAAATGAATATATTAATCGTCGATTAGCAAGGACTCCATATCCTGTCTTCAAGATTACCGTCGTCCTGTGAATCGTGAGGTAATTAGCGTTAATGTACTAATTTGGGCGTTTCTAGGTTTAAAAACAAAAAAGAAATCAAAAAGGGAGATCTCAAAATTAAGACCTCCCTTGATTAGTAGCTTATTCTACTTTTTGGTTATTAGTATGACCTAAGTACTTCTTCGGATCCTTAGAACGCAACCAGCCATAATTGGAAACTTTTTCGCATAGTTTCGTGAAATTAAATCCCCATCTGGATATAGGTGGGGATTATTTGACGCTTTTTGGGAAGTTCAGGTTTGTAGAAGCTGGTAAAGATTTAGCTAATTTAGTGGCTTCTGTTTTGTTAAGGTTTCCAGATAGAACGATGAGATTACCTCTGTCAAAATAATAAAGAGATGAATTTCCAAACTTATCTTTTGAAATATATCCTTTAATCCCGTCCTTCAAATTGACTTCTTCCGTGTCTGGACCACCATCAAATGAAAACCTTTTAAATTTAGATATTGTTACAATCTTATCCTTTTTTACAAACGTCCAAGTTTTACTATTTTTTTCTAAATCTAAGTTTGTGGCTCTATAATGATCCATAGGTAATGATAATCCATCTTTATCGGTAAAGCTTTCCCCTTTATTAGCGTCTATGCGAATGATTCCTCTTATCTTCCACTTACCTTCCTTTTCGTAAAGGAAAACACCGAAGTTATTTTTCCCTTCAGGAGAATGAATGGTAAGAATACTTTTATCACCGAGGAACGTTTCACTAATTACATCCGACTCTTTGGGATATTCGCTTTCACCATTTTTAAAAAGCACTTCAAATTGCTGCAATATAGCAGTTGATGGGGAATCGGCATCTTCTGAGGGATCATGGATTTTTACACCTTTTACTTCCTTTTTTTGATATTCTTCATCGTTGTTTGTCGTGTTTGCTTCCACTTGATTCTTTTCTTCTGTTTTTGGGTCATCCTGCTTACAAGCAGTCAGAGCTAAAGAAAGCAATGTAAATGCAAAAAATAGTAAGATTGACTTTTTCATGATTCCCCACCTTCCCAATATCTCTTGCTTAATAATAGTTTGCTGTTTTAGCTAATTTAGCCTTATATTTGGGTCCATCAGCACTAATCCATTGTTTTTGGGGCTGGTCACAATTACTTGTTAAGTAGTAATAGTATCCTGCCCAATCTTCAGACATGGTTCCATATTCAATCCACCCCTTATCCCCAGGTTGAACGGTTATAGTAGTTGATTGAGAAACATACCAACTTTTAGTTGCGCCAATTTCAAAACCAACTTGCGCCTCAATGACGCCCATATTATAACTACCAGAAGCATTCACTTTACCAGAGACTGTAGCAGTCGTGGAAAGTTGTGATGTTTCTGTTAAGGGGTCAGACGTTTGGTTAATCACGACCGATCCTTTAGCGTCATTGCCTTCTGATTCAAAATAATCGTCTTGCTTTGTACCAGCGTATTCATATCCTGCATAACAGGCATAATCCTTAGAAGGCGATTCAGCGGTCTTGGATAATTGAAGAGTTGATGATTTACCTAAAGGGCGTAAATTTGTAGCATCCTGCTTACCAACATTAACAGGTTTGTCTCTATTCAAAAAGTCTTCCCATTTATCCTGTGGTAGCTGTTTAGCTTCTCCATCTACAAAATATGTAATGGCTTGGATTTTTTCTGAATCATCTTCAGCGGCTGAAACAGATAAACCTCCTCCAAGAAGGAATGAAGCTGATAGTGCGGCTGTACTTAGAACCTTAAACACCTTTCCCTTTTTCATTTTTATAATCACCATTCCTTTTTAATTATTAAATCTTAAAATGGTGGCCACCAATTTTTAAAATTGTATTTATATTTGTAACATAGTGTTTTTTATGGTAAATGAATTGTTGCCGATCTAATTCAAAAGTATCAAAATACGGATAATAGTTGTCGCGTTTGTCGTTCCTTAGGAATTTTTCCTTTTTTGCTCTGAAGGGTAAAAACTATTTAACTTAAATTTTCCAATCCTATTTATGCAACTCTAGTGATATTTGATACAATAGAAAACAAGTCATTGAATATAAGGGAAGTCTGCTATGAACATATTAGGCATTGCGCCATATCCAGGCATGATGGAGATCATGCGCTCGATGGCTAAAGAAGATCCGACCATTCATATTGACGTTTATTTCAAAAATCTGCAGGACGGACTCCATCTTGTTAAGGAAACCGATATACAGCAATATGACGTCATCGTCAGCCGTGGCGGTACGGCAGCGCTGATTCGAGAACACGTAGAAATCCCTGTGATTGATGTTAAAGTATCCGGCTACGACTTACTTCGTGTCCTAACCCTCGTGGACGGTTATAACGGTAAAGCTGCGATTCTTGGGTTCTCTAACGTTACTCAAGGGGCTTCAGCTATCTGTGATATATTAAATATTGATATTGATATATTTACAGTACGACATGAGAATGAAGTTGAACCCAAAATCAAAGACATTAAAGACCAAGACGTCCATCTTGTGATCGGTGATGTGATTACTGTGGAAACGGCGCAAAGATTTGGCATGCAAGAAATCCTTCTAACGTCCGGAGAAGAATCGATTAGAGAAGCGTTTACCGAGGCAAAAGAAATCACACATTCATTTAGGACGTTGCAAAACCAAACAACCGTTTATAAAGAAGCCTTAAATAACTCCCATCGCGGTGTCGTCATATTAAATCAGCATTGGCATGTTATCTATCAAAATCAGCCGGCTAAACAATGGCATATTCATGAACATTTGATGGACAACACGCAATTACACATGATATTTAAAAACAACGATGATCCAACGACGATTGACAATATACCCATCCAGGTTAATCAGGCGCTTTTCAACCTTTCAGGCAAAGTCTTTAACCATAACGATGATAGTTACTATATCTTATATATTGATTCATTGATCAATAAAGACTGCAAGCACCAAGGGATGAGCATTAAAGAACTCTCACAAAATCCTGATAATGCTTTTCTGCGCATCAATGGTTCCAGCGAAGCCATCACTAAGACAACTCAGCTTGCCCGGCAACTCGGCAATATGCCGATTCCGATTTGGATTTATGGAGAAGCCGGTACTGGTAAGTCGCTGTTTGCTGAAGCCATTCAAACGTCGCGAAGTTACCATCATCTCATTGTTGTCAATATCACGGAAATGCCGTCTGATAAACGAACTTACATCTTATTCGGAGACGAGCAGAACCCAGGCATGTTGACTGGCATCCAAGTAAGCGGTCTTTGTATAAAAGGGCTAGAATCCTTATCCAACAGCGAAGCCGATGATTTTAACCGTTATTTACTTCAACAGCAGGATCTGCTAAATAAAATCATTGTCGTCAGTTCAGAGTCACCGGCAGACATCAGCAATATAAGTCCGGCTCATGCAACCTTAGTTTCGTCATTAAGCAAAGGGATGGTTGAAATACCACCGCTTCGCCACAGAAAAGAAGATATTGAAGACTTAGTTAAACTCTTTATCGCTGAATATAATACTCGATACGGTAAGCAGGTGGTTGGAGTTGCTCCGGATCTTCTCGCTGAACTAAAAGCCCATGATTGGCAGAATAATATTCAACAGTTACGACAGACTGTTGAAAAATTCATCATCCATACAACAGGGGCTTACATTCAACCAACAGAGGTCCTCCATATATTGCAAGAATTAAAAACAAAGCCTAATCAAGGCCATCACCAAAATGTATCAGGAACCTTACAGGAAATTGAACAGCAGATTATCAAGCAAGTTCTGGAAGAAGAAAACATGAATCAATCAAAAGCAGCCGAACGCTTAGGCATTAACCGAACAACACTCTGGCGCAAGCTTAAATAGCTTGCGCTTTTTTTATTAAAAAACATATTGCATTTTGAAACGCATTCATTTAGTATATTTATGTAAGCGCTTATCAATTGTTTATTTTTACAACACATCAAAGGAGTGTTAACATGCAACTTAAGAAAGGGATGGAAAAGGTTCCTGGCGGTATGATGGTTATACCTTTATTGATGGGCGCGGTGATTAACACCTTCTTTCCTGATCTACTCCGGATCGGAAACTTTACACAAGCGTTGTTTGTTGACGGCGCGAGCACGCTCATCGCCCTGTTTCTTTTATGTACAGGAGCACAAATTAATCTTAAAAACTTTGGCGTCAGTCTAGCAAAGGGTGGCACATTGCTCCTTACGAAGTGGATTGTCGGTGGTGCCGCAGGACTCCTTGCTATCTCACTGGCCGGTGACAATGGTCTATGGTTAGGTTTGGCACCTCTCGCTGTCATTGCAGCTATGACGAATAGTAACGGCGGTTTATATGTCGCTTTGGTCGGGGAATACGGCAAGGAAGATGACAAGGCCGCTTACTCATTACTTGCTTTAAATGACGGACCATTTTTGACTATGGTTGCATTATCATTGTTCGGAGCGATGGGCTTTGTCGATAGTTTCTTCACGATTTCATCCTTCATCGCAGTGTTATTGCCAATCATTGTTGGGATGGTGCTTGGTAATTCAGATGAAAACTTTCGCGATTTTCTTGGCAAAGGGAGTGACATGCTTATTCCTTTCTTTGCCTTTGCTCTAGGTATGGGCATTGATTTTCAAGCCATTATTGATGGTGGACTAGCTGGTATTGCTCTTGGTCTTATGACAGTATTCATTACAGGAACTGTCGGTTACTTTATATTCAAAGCTTTGGGTTGGAATCCGATCGTAGGTGCTTCTGAAGGGTCAACGGCCGGAAATGCCGTTGCAACGCCAGCCGCCATTGCTACTGCGAGCGCCAATTTTGCTGGTTTGGCAGACATTGCCACTGTCCAAGTCGCCGCATCAACCGTGACAACGGCCATTTTGTTACCGATATACATTGGCTTCTTAGCCAAAAGACGACAGAAAAAAGCGCAGACGACCATCTCTGCATAGACAAGATTGCTTAACGGAGAGGATATTATGACCGCAAAAGATACAACGGTTGATCCATACAACATGATTGGTGTCATTGCCGATGACTTAACAGGAGCCAATGATAGTGGTGTCCAATTCACTAAAAAAGGTTATCCAACCACCGTTTATTTCGAAGGCCATCAAGTTAAGGCTGATGAACATGGCGCGGTCGTTCTTAATACCGATACAAGAGCTCAAGCACCAGATGACGCTTATCAAGCATGCCAAAAAGCGGCACAAGCGTTAAGACAATTAGGCTGTCAATCTTATTACAAAAAGATTGACTCAACATTAAGAGGAAACATCGGTGTTGAAATAGAGGCAATAGCTAAAGAAACCCAGCCTGATTTTGTGATTGTTGCTCCGGCGTTTCCGAGTAACGGTCGAACAACATTAAACGGGATTCACTACCTTGATGGTATCAAGGTTTCAGAGACAAATTTAGCTCATGATCCCAAAACACCAGTTACCGACGCATCTATTTTAAATCTATTAAACCAGAACACAAGCGATCTTCGTGCCGAAGTCATCCCATTATCTGTCGTAAGAGATCCCCAAACAATCTGGGGAGCCTTACTGGAGCAAAAGAAACAAAACGGTGTCAATAGCCTTATTTTTGATGCAGAGACCGATGCGGATTTGCACACCATCGTTCAATCGCTTAATAAAGAAGGCAATGATTATTTATGGGTTGGTTCCGCCGGATTGGCAGAACACTTTACGGAACAAAAACAAGATCAATTGACTGGCATCCCCTTTCAACCGGGATCACAGACACTGACCGTTTCCGGAAGTCTTTCGCCGGTAACAGCCGAACAAATTGAGGAACTCTTGGCATTACCATCAACCAAGGGCATCAAACTCAACCCTCTAGATGTGCTTGATCAGGAATACAATGTTAAACAAGCAGTGATCAAGGATGCCGTCGACTTCCTGAATCGGAATTACGATGTTGCCTTGTATTTGGACTATAGCCGGGCAACCTATGATCAAACAATCGCAAAAGGCAAAGACCTTGGCTATACGAACGCCCAAATCAGTCAGATTTTATCGTGCTATATCGGCGAAATATCTAAGGCAATCATTGACCAAAGTCAGCAAACCCATCTTATATTAACCGGCGGTGATACCGCATTGGACGTTTGCCAGGCACTGGGTGTCTCAGGTATGGCACTCTTAAGTGAGATCGAACCCGGAATTCCACTTTCACGCCTTCTTTCCAGTGAAAGCTGTTTTTTAATTACGAAATCCGGGAGTTTCGGCCATAGGTATTCCTTGGTTCATGCCGTTAATACGCTTAAAGGAGACGATCATCATGCAGCAAAATAAACCCGTGATTGGGATTACGATGGGTGATCCCTCAGGTGTAGGACCCGAAATTATTGTCAAAGCTCTGCAAAAACAAGAACTCCATGATCAATGTATTCCGCTCGTTATCGGCGATGCTAAGATGCTTAGACGCGCCGTTCAAATATTAGCTATTGATACAGAAATCAATGTGATACAAGAGCCGCGAGAAACAGAAGTGAAACCTTATTATATAAATTGTATCGATATAGATTTACTACCTGAAAATCATCCATTTGGGGAAGTGAGTGAAACATCAGGGGACGCGGCATTCCAATTTTTGAAAAAAGCCATCGAGCTCGCCGGTAACGGGAACATTGATGCTATTTGTACAGCACCTTTGAATAAAGAAGCGCTCCACTTAGCCGGACATAATTATCCCGGCCATACAGAAATTTTGGCTGAATTAACGGGAACCGAGAATTATTCGATGATGTTATCTTCGCCAAAACTTAAAGTCATCCATGTTACAACACATATTGGGTTGATTGACGCCGTTCAGAAGATCAACCATGAACGGGTCTACACCGTGATTAATCTCGCGGATCGGACACTTAAAGATGCCGGTTATGAACAACCCAAAATTGCTGTCTGCGGGATTAATCCGCATGCCGGTGAAAATGGTCTATTTGGTTATGGCGAAGAAGAGGAAAAAATTATCCCGGCGGTTACAAAAGCTCAAGATGAGGGAGTGAATGTTGAAGGCCCATTGCCCGCGGACACCCTCTTTTTCCGGGCATCCCGAGGGGACTTTGATATCGTTGTTGCGATGTATCATGATCAAGGTCATGGACCGATCAAAGTATTAGGTCTTGAGGCAGGAGTAAATATTACAGTGGGTCTACCGATCATCCGTACCAGTGTTGATCACGGAACCGCTTTTGATATCGCTGGAAAGGGCTTAGCTGATGAACGCAGTCTTGAAGAGGCTATCCGTCAAGCTATTGAATTATCACCTTCCCAATCCTAAATAACATGAACTACTTTGGGTCAATACTCCACGATTTTTTAAATCGTGGAGACTATATAGTCATGAATTGAAACCGCTTTCATAACCATGTATTAATGCCTCCATTCATCGATACTGTTTTTCAAAAATGGCGACAAATTTCATTGAACGAAATTTATCAAGACCCTTTCAAATTTAGACAAACACTGGTATCTTAATTTATGGAGAGGATGAAACGTCTCGCTTTTTGTAGAATTTTTAATTTTGTAATGGTTTTGTTAAGAATTTGGCTGACATATGGAAATTAAGCGGGCGTTGCGTCATAATCCAAATAGACGATCAAAATAAGGGGGAAATTGATTGATGAAAAGGTTAAGTGTATTCTTAGCTGCTATCATGATAGTATCTATGCTTGCTGCCTGCGGTAATAGTGAGGATAACAGCGGCGGTAGTGGTAACAGTGAAGGTGGAGGGGAAACACCTGAAAAACTTGTCATGGGATTCGTTCCATCACAGGATTCCGGAAAAATTGCTAGTACAGCTGAACCATTGGCCAAAAAATTGGGTGAAACAATTGGCAAAGACGTCGAGGCCAAGACGATGACCAGTTATAGTTCCCTTGTTGAAGCCCTTGGCAACAATACAGTCCAAATCGGATTTTTACCGGCTTTCGGCTATGTATTGGCAAGCAGCAAATACGACATGGATGTTATTTTAAAGTCAAAACGTAATGGCGGCACGACTTATACAGCTCAATATATTGTTCGTGCTGATTCACCTGTTGATAGTCTGGATGACTTGAAAACACACGCCAAAGATATGACTTGGGCTTACAGTGACGCTTCTTCAACATCCGGTTACTTGTACCCTGCTGCTCAGTTAATGAAGACATTTGATATTGATAATACAACAGCACTGCAAAACGATTTCTTTAAAGGCGTGCAAAAAACAGGCGGTCATGATAACACAGCCATTGCCGTCATGAACGGTCAAGCAGATATCGGAACGACCTTTGACGATGTCCGCGATACCATGGTTAAAGACAATCCAAAAATTAAGGACAAAACAAAGATCATTGGTCATACGGCTAAAATTCCAAATGATACTGTAACGGTACCTGCATCTCTAGATGATGAACTGACTCAAAAAATCAAAAAGGCATTTCTTTCCTTTAACAATAATGAAAAAATGATTAAAATTATGAATGAAGTTTACAATTGGGAAGCCATTGTTGAGGCAAAAGACAGTGACTACGACGTTGTTCGCGAAACTTACAACAAACTTGGGGGCAACATCTCGCTTAATTAATGTAGAACGATTTTACCTACCCGAGATAGATTCAATTTGATATGAAAAATCATAGGGAGAAGCATGCACTTCTCCCTATATCATTGTTTAACAACCTCTAATAAGTGTCTTCGCTAAAATGTTATGTAGTGTTCAGCGAAGCGTGTGCCCCTATTTTTTGAATGTGAAAAGGAGAGCTCGTAATGATCACTTTTAAAGATGTCTCCCTCGTTTACCCCAACGGTACAAAGGGATTAAAGAATATTAATACCACCATTAATGAAGGGGAATTTATTGTCATCGTCGGATTATCGGGTGCTGGTAAATCAACTTTTATCCGCAGCATTAACCGCATGGTAACCCCAACGAGCGGTGAACTTCTTGTTGATGACGAAAACATCCTCAACTACAAAGGCAAAAATTTACGGCATTTACGCACAAAAATAGGTATGATTTTCCAGAATTATAACCTTGTCAACCGGTCTAGCGTGATGAAAAATACAATCAGTGGCCGTCTGGGACATACCGGAACATTACGAAGTATTTTAAACCTTTACTCTAAAGATGACCGGGCGATGGCTTACGACAATTTAAAGCGCGTTAACATTGACGACCGCATATACAACCGTGCTGATCAGTTGAGCGGTGGGCAGCAGCAACGCGTCAGTATCGCCCGTGTGCTCACTCAAGAACCCAATGTGATCCTTGCTGACGAACCTGTCGCCAGCCTCGACCCGCCAACGTCACACCAAGTCATGACTTATTTACGTAAAGTTAATCAAGAAGATAACATCACGACAATTGTCAACCTTCACTTCATTGATATGGCGATGGAATATGCTGATCGGATTATCGGCATGCGTGATGGCGAAGTGGTTTTTGATGGGCCCGTCAGCGAAGTAGATGAACAAACCTTTGAAAGGATCTATGACCGGCCGATTCATGATGATGATTTGAGAGGAAGTGGGACGGATGAGTCAGCCTCAAAAGATGAATCAAAATAATCAACAATCTATCAATACTAAAGGCTATGCCATTTATCCTAAGAAATTAAAACTACAAATCTCAATCATTTTTATTCTTGTACTTCTTTTCTATGCAGTTAGTTTGATCCGGACCAAGGCGAACTTTGGCGAATTAATCTTAAATATTGATGTCGTTTTTAATAAAATGATTAGCATGTTCCCGCCTAATTGGGCTTATATTTCCGCAGCTATTGATCCGTTGATCGAAACCATCCAAATCGCCGTGATCGCAACCCTTATAGCTGTCATTATTTGTATACCATTGAGCTTATTATCGGCTAATACCGTGGTGACGAATCAATATGTGTATCAATTTTTCCGTACCATTATGAATATTATTCGAACAATGCCCGATATTTTACTCGCAACCTTGTTCGTTAGTCTCTTCGGCGTTGGTATTATTCCCGGTATCTTTGCCTTAGTCGTGTTTTCACTCGGTCTGCTTGGCAAATTATTAAGTGAAACGATTGAAACCATTGATCCAAAGCAACTTGAGGCTGTCCGTTCAACGGGAGGTAACATCATCCAGGTCATATGGTACGGCATCGTTCCACAGGTGCTTCCTCAATTCATTTCTTATGGCTTGTATGTGTTCGAGCTTAACGTGCGTGCTTCCATGGTGCTTGGTTTTGTCGGCGCCGGTGGCATCGGTGCGATTATCGATACGCAATTGAACTTCTTACGCTATCAGAATGTTATGGCGATCCTTGTCGTATTATTAGTAGCTGTGATTGTGATAGAAACAATTAGTAACGCCTTGAGAAGGAGGGTTGTCTGATGAAGACTGAACAGGCTCTCCCACCTAAACCGAATAACTATATGAAAAAACGCGCTCGTAACATCGTCATCTTAATCGTTCTTGCAGGTGTCTTGATTTGGGCGATCACCGGCGTTTTTAACAAAGTGGACTGGGCGATGTTTAAGGAAGTCGACGATAACTTTAAGCGCGTCATTCCCGATCTCTTCTCTCCTAATTTTTCAGAGTGGGAGAAGATCATTGGTAAAATCTTCGAAACGGTATTTATCGCTTATGCCGGCACGTTTATCGCTTCGATACTCGCGATTCCATTCGGTTTCTGGGCCGCGAAAAACATGGTCAAGTCACCCATCTGGAACACGCTTGGTAAATGGTTTTTGATTTTGGATCGGACATTTCCTGAGCTGATTCTGGCCATTATCTTCGTTATTTCAGTTGGACCGGGGGCATTTGCTGGTGTTTTGACGATTGGGTTAACCGCCTTTGGCATGCTTGGCAAGCTTTACGCTGAAGTGATTGAAAGTATTGATATGAACGTCGTTGAAGCGATGGAGGCTAACGGGGCCAATAAAATTCAAACCCTATTTTATGGCATTATGCCGCAAGTGTTGCCGCAATTTATATCCTTTGCCCTCTACCGCTTCGAAATCGACATCCGGGCATCAACCATCCTTGGTCTTGTGGGCGCGGGCGGTATTGGTACATTGATTGTCATTACCGCAGCCAATCGTAATTGGCCACAGCTCGGCTTTATCATTATTGCAATTATTGTTGTCGTCATGATTATAGACTACATCTCAAGTAAAATCAGAAGACGCTTAGTTTAAACTCATTCGACGTATCATGGGAGACTGGGACAAAAGTATATTCGTCACAAATCATCCGAACGGGTTTATTAATCTGTTCGGATGATTTGTTGAAAATCGTCATTCCTGTCGCTTCGTCAAAATACTTCGTTTGCCGCGGGCGCCTGGCTTTCATATCTTATGGTTCGGCTTCCTGAATATCCTGTTTTAGATTTGTCCCAGCTTCTTTTTGTATCTTAGTAATAAAAGCGGGCTGTCTATAAGCCCGCTTTTATCAGTTCATTTTAATTTTTGGCTGTTTTCGTAAACTGTGTTGCTATTTTGAGAAGAAGGGTTGATGGCCACTCCAGGATGCTCACCTGTCCCGCTCATCCCGCTGGAGTCTCGCACCTTTCGCTCCAATCAACTTTTTGACACTTTAGCTTGCATAATCCTATTAATAAAACAACAATCTTTTAGAAAAGAGCGTAATTTTTTTAAGATGTCACCGGAATTCTTTCACGCGTCGCGATGAAGTCAGGGCGCGGTTCAGTGCCGGCAAAAGGTTCAACGAGGTGGTTATAAACGCTATTGTAAACCATAAATAAATTGTTACGGTCAAACGGTGTCATGTTACCGCTGGACCCGTGCATGGTATTGCTTTCAAACAAAATGACTGACCCGGCCTTACCGGTTGGGACCGAAATACCACCTCGTTCAACTAACCACTCCAAACTCGCCTGATCCGGGACACCCAATTTCTGTTTTTTCAATGACGTTTTATAATTGGCATTCGGTGTTTTTCCGAGGCAGGAAATAAAGTAATTCTGTGAGCCCGGAACCAACATCAATGGTCCATTAAAGACGTAATTGTCAGACAAGGTTATGGATACACTCACGGCCCGCATCCGCGGCATACCGTCTTCCACATGCCATGTTTCAAAATCAGAGTGCCAATCAAATTCCTTACCCTTGAATCCCGGCTTGTAATTAATCCGTGACTGGTGTATGTACACGTCACTACCAAGCAACTGTTGCACAATATCCGTGAGAGGGTCACTTTTAGCTATAGCCTCAAAATAACTATGGTCACGGTGCACAGCAAAAATGGACCGGATCTCATCACTCTCAGGCTCGCGAATAATCTCGGAAGCTTGTTTGTCATGCTCAGCATCGCGAAGAGCAAAAATTTCTTTTTGCATCTCTTTGACGGATTCATCAGAAAAATAGTTTTCAAGCAACAAGAAGCCATTCTTTTCATAGAATCCAAGTTGCTCCTCAGATAAAGGGCCTTCGCCTGCCCCTTGGCTATGAATCACCGGGTCTTTGCGAAGCGTCATCTCAGTTTCTAACTTTTTTCTTGAAGGATATAAATCTTCCATCAAAACAAGTTGCCTCCTAGATTAAGTTTGATGCATTTTATTCGGTTACAAGCGGGTAAACACCGTTTTCGTCATGTGTTTCTTGACCTGTTAACGGCGGATTGAATACACAAACCATCCGCATATCCGTCTTAGCACGAAGATAATGTTTGTCATGATCATCAAGGGCATACATTGTACCCGCTTTGATCGGATAGACTTTGCCATCTTTTAATGTTTCAACTTCCCCTTCGCCTTCAATACAATAAACGGCTTCAAGATGGTTTTTATACCAAAAATACGATTCTGTACCTGCGTAGATGATCGTGTCATTTAACGCGAATCCCATGTTATCTTTTTTGAGCAAGAATCGACGACTGGCCCATGTCTCACCTTTTGTTTCGTTTTCTGTTCCCTTAATTTCATCTAAACTGACGACATTCATTGTTATCGCTCCTTTTATTTATTAAGCACTTGTTGGATGCTTGTTTCCATGATTTTTAAACCTTCGAGCAAACCTTCTTCATCGATGATGAGCGGCGGTAGCAATTTGGCAACTTCATCCTTAGGTCCCGACGTCTCCATAATTAAGCCATTTTCAAAAGCAGCTTCACATATCTTGCTCGCATATTCCGGAACACCGCAAGCGAGTCCTTGCATAAAACCTCTGCCGCGTTGCTGGGCTTCTAATGCTGGATATGACTTCGCAAACCGGGTCAGATGGCTTTCTATAATATCAGCCTTTTCTTGAATATCTTGGCTTAATGCATCATCTTTCCAGAAATTCAAAGCTTCCATTGCGGTAATAAACGCCATATTATTTCCGCGGAATGTGCCGTTATGCTCTCCAGGCGTCCATTGGTCATATTGTGGTTTGATCAATGTCAACGCCATTGGTAAGCCATAGCCACTAATGGATTTTGACAAACAAATGACATCCGGTTCAATGCCTGCCTGTTCAAAGCTGAAAAATGTTCCCGTTCGTCCGCAACCCGCTTGAACGTCATCAACAATTAGCAACATACCGTATTTGCGACACAATTTCTCAATGCCTTTTAACCATTTGGCGCTGGCTGGGTTAATCCCGCCTTCACCTTGAACGGTTTCGAGGATCACAGCTGCTGGCAAATCAACACCGCTGCCAGAGTCTTGCAAAAATTGATCAATGTAGTTTATCGAATCGGCGGCCTCAAGATATTGGTCATATGGCATTGATACCGCATGGCTTAAGGGGATACCGGCTCCCTTTCGTTTCATGGCATTACCAGTGACTGCTAAAGAACCAATCGTCATACCATGAAAACCGTTGGTAAAGCCGATGATCTGGTCGCGCCCTGTCACTTTACGTGCAACTTTTAACGCGCTTTCGACAGTGTTTGTTCCTGTTGGTCCTGGGAACATGACCCTATAATCCATTCCCCGTGGTTTTAAGATGACGTCATTGAACTGGTTAAGAAAGTCAGCACGGGCAGTGGAGCCCATATCTAGACTATGGGAGATACCATCTTCACTGATATAGTCAATTAGCTTTTCTTTCATTTGCTCATTGTTGTGACCGTAATTCAGGGCACCAGCACCAGCAAAGAAATCGATATATTCGCTCCCCTCAGTATCCCAAATCTTATAATCTTTGGCTTTTTGAAATACAGTCGGGAAACTCCTGCTATAGCTTCTAACCGAAGATTCGTAATTCTCAAAAACTTCCATTTTATGATCTTTTGTCATTGTCGCCATGTATTGACCTCCAGAAAAATTTTATTAAGTCATCGGGCCGATTCGATATGTCATTTCATCTTCATGCTGATCCTCGGGAAATTGTTCACTGGCAAAGCATATGTCAACCTCACATTCAGTATGTAAGGTGTTTGCCAATTTTTTAAATAGTGACTGGGATGGAACATTTGATGGGGATACGGTTGCCTCAAGAAATCTCACTGATCGGCAAACCTTCCGACCTAATAGATGATGTAACATGGCCGTCCCTAAGCCGCGGCCTCTTTGTGATTCATCAACCGCAACTTGCCAGACAAACACCACATCCGGGGATTCCGGTAGGATGTACGCGGAAATAAAACCGACGATTGTTTCGTCCTGCTCCGCAATAACTGTGGTGCTTGAGAAATACTTACACCACATCAAATATTGATAGGATGAATTGAGATCCAATACACCGGCATTTTTAATCAACTTCCAAATAGCTGCCCCATCACCGTCATTTGATGGACGAAGCACGGTGCCGTCTTCTCTTTCCTCATGCATAGGGGATACGGTAACATGGGCTGTCATGGATTCGCTACTAATCGTTTCACCTCCCTGAATATATGACTTATCTTTCTTATTTATATAGGTTAAGGGATATTTTATGAAAACCCAAATCGTTCTGAATACGATGACAAGCGATCTGGAATAATGTCCCTTAGTTAAGTAAGCTTACAGACCTTAGATGCTAATTCTCTTTCACAGACGACCAATGGCTTTGAATTTTTAGACATCCGTGTGGCTTAAGTCCTTTTTTAAACGCTCTTCTCTAAAAGATTGTTATTTTTTGATTGGAGCGGAAGGCGTGAGACTCCTGCGGAAAAAGCAACAGCTGAAGCCCCCGCAGGAAGTGGTTTTCTTCCGAGGAGACTGAAGCGTTGCCCGCGGAAAGCGAGCGCCTGGAGCGGAAATCAACAGTCACGTTAACAGAGCCTAAAAATATGAGGCATCCCGAAGTCTGTAAGGGCTTAGGGACACCTCGTCCTGGGTAATCGTATATGGATTACAAAGCTTTCACTTGTCCACCATCAACAACGAACGCTTGGCCGGTCACATAGGTGTTGGCGCCTGAACCGAGAAACGTGATCACGCGGGCAAATTCTTCTGGTGTTCCGTAACGTCCAAGGGGTATCGCTTGTTCTTGTTGACTGCGAATATCATCATCAGAAACATCGAGTTCACTAGCCCGGAGATGATCCAATTTTTTAACGCGATCGGTACCAATACGTCCCGGACCTATGGTATTAACTAAAATATTGTCCTCACCTAGTTCCTGAGACAAACTCTTGGACAATCCAATCATGCCCGTTCGAAAGACATTGGATAGAATTAAGTGATCAATGGGTTGTTTGAATGAAGATGAAGCAATATTAATGATGCGTGCGGCGCCACTCTTTTTCATATGCGGCAAAGCTTGACGCGTCGTCCGGACGAAGCTCAACAAATTCAATTGAAACGCATACTCCCAGTCCTCATCAGAAAACTCCTCAAATCGCCCAGCCGGCGGACCACCACTGTTATTGATGAGTACATCGACACCGCCATACTGCTCGACCGTCGTCGCAATAAGACCCTTAATATCATCAGCTTTTGTCATATCACACACTTGATAGTTTACATTAGCCCCTTCGACCTCAGCTCTGATATCAGCCTGTGCCGCCTGAAGTTTGTCTTCATCACGACTAGCAATCATCACGTTGGCCCCCTCTTGTGCAAATCCTTTCGCTGTCGCTAATCCTAGACCATCACTTGCCGCTGTCACAATCACGGATTTGTTATTTAAGTGTAAATCCATCCTGGTCACGCCTTTCATTCCTATAAGGGTTTTAAAAAAAAACATCTCTATAATATGAATTGGCCTTTACCTTAACGAATTCCTGCAAGTCGCGGGGACAAAAATATAACATTAAGCGTCATCACTGAGACAAGGATTCAAACATACGTTATAAATCATAAAAATCGGGAAATGAGTGAATGGGGTGATGGAAAAGTGACAACTAAGGATGAGTTAACACAAAATACTGATTCGGAAATTGACATTTACTTTGGACATCATGAGATTGTCATAAAAAAACGGTACGAATTTTTTTATAATCTCAATGACATAATGATTGCGGTTTGGTTCCTTGTTGGAAGTATTTTCTTTTTCTGGTCGGCCACTAAGGATCCTGGCATATGGTTGTTTGTTTTGGGCAGTGCTCAACTGCTTATTCGCCCGTTTATTCGGATTATCCGAAAGATCCATTTAAAACAGGTCAATCCCTCGAGTTCAGACACATCATCAAAAACGAACTAGGCCTCCCTCTTTTGCCAATTGGTGTTATTAACTGAATAGATATTCGTTTGTCGAGGCATCGTAAAGATGAAAACTTTAAGGAGGGACCCGTTAATGACCGTTGCCAGCCAAGTTAAGCAGGCAGTAGCAAGTCTAAAAAGCGCGCAGGCTAATTTAGAAACCTTTGCATTACAAACCCAAGATCCGGTTGCTAAACAAACATATTCTGACGCTGCTACTCAGGCACAAACTTTGGTAACCAATGTCGAATCGCGCCTTCAAGAGATCGAACAAGAGGAGCCCCAGTACAAAAGTTTTCAATAAATGAAAAATGGGATGCGGCTTTAACAAGTCACATTCCATTTTCATTTAATAAATTAATTATCCATGTAAATGGACTCCACATACCCATTTATTGTCGCAAGTCCTTTTTTCACTTCTAAAACATCCTTCTCTTCTAATGCAGGGATGAGCTTGTTCATTTCACGACTGATACTTTCATATTCCTGTTCATCACCCAAAAATTGCAATTTTAACTTTTGATCTTGATAGGCATCTTTAAGGTCGTTAACTTTAGAGGTCGCTTGTTTCCACTTTTTTTGATCGACAAGATGACTAATGATGTCTGTTTTTTTTAAGATGACGCTATTTTCCGCAGAACAACCTGCCATCGTCAACGTGAATACTGATATAGAAAGACATAAAAGCCATTTTTTCATCCTAACACCTCTCTTCTGTATGCTTTTCTTCATTTTGCCCAACAATGATAAAAAGAATGATTTATCAGAGGAGTGATCACATGCCTGAGCCATATGTAATTCTCGTACGTTCACTCATTGCTTTTATTGTCGTATTAACATTTGCCCGTCTAATGGGAAAGAAGCAGATCTCCCAATTAACATTTTTTGACTATATCGTTGGCATCACCATTGGCAGTATTACCGCGACACTCGCGATTAACCAAAATATTAGAATCATATATGGACTGATTGGTTTATTTGTATGGGGCATACTCCCAATCCTTTTCGGTTGGCTATCCATTAGATCGAACATTTTCCGCAAACTTGTAGAAGGATCGCCAACGAAGTTGATTGAAAATGGTCAAGTCCTTGAACGCAATTTACATCAAGCAAAAATGAGTGTTGATGATCTTACGACAATGTTAAGAGAAAAGAATGCCTTCAATTTATCTGATGTGGAGCTCGCTGTGCTTGAAACAAATGGGAAGGTCAGTGTGATGAAAAAGGCCAATCAACAACCGCTTACTCCAAAAGATATGGATCAAACAGTTGAGGACAGCCATGAACCAAAGATTCTCGTTGTTGATGGCCACCTTTTACAAGAGAATTTGCATCAATTAGGTTACACTAAGGAATGGTTGCTTGGGGAATTACAAAAGCAAGGCGCAAATGATTTCTCTAATGTCTTCCTTGCGCAAATCGACTCAAAGGGTCGTGTTTATGCGGACTTGTATCATGATAGGCTCAAAATCCCGAAAGTTCAACAACGGGCATTAGTTTCTGCCCAATTAAAAAAAGTTCAGGCTGATCTTGAAACATTTGCCCAGCAAACAAATAATGAAGGCGCTAAGCAAATGTACAGCGACCAAGCACAGCAACTTAAACAAACAACGGAAACACTCAAACCCTATTTAAAGTGATAACTAGATTAATTTCTAAATATCCTCAATGAGCCTGAAACCTAACCACCCCCCATATCGTCTAATTTGACGAATCATTATTATTAAGAACACATTTTGTTGTTTCCCGGGAAATAAAACAGGATTCTGTCGATTTTTTATATTCAACCGGTACATGTAGTGTTAAAATAATTGATGATGCATAAATATAGTTGTATGATTTGGGGGACATTCATTTGAAAAAGAGACGGGTGGTATTTAAATCCTTTCTCCTGTTTTTCCTTGTCGTATTTCTTGTTCTACTAGGAACAGGTGCTTACGCTTATTACACTTATGATTCTGCTAAAACAACGGTTAATGATGATATGCATGAAAGCGTGAAAAACATTGATGAGACAAAGGCTCCAGATACAGAGAAGAAACCTGAGCCTATCAATGTTTTGCTCATGGGTGTTGATGAACGGCCTGATGATCCCGGCCGCTCAGATGCCCTAATAGTATTAACGCTCAATCCACAGAAAGATGCGATGCAAATGGTTAGTATCCCGCGGGATACACGAACAACCATTGTCGGAAAAGGTTATAAGGATAAAATCAACCACTCCTACGCTTTTGGTGGAACGAATATGACCGTCGGAACCGTAGAAAATTTTACTGATGCAGAAATGGATTATTATGTAAAAATCAACATGCAAGGTCTGCCCGATGTCGTAGATGCTGTCGGTGGCATTACGGTTCATAATACCTTGGATTGGCATGACGAAGGCTACTATAAGAAAGGCTATCATTACAAGAAAGGTGATATCCACCTTAATGGTGAACAAACGATTGGTTTTGTCCGGATGCGTCACAAGGACCCTAATGGCGACTTTGGAAGAAATAAACGACAACGGAAAGTCATAGAAGCGATTATTGACAAAGGAGCCAGCTTTTCTTCAGTGACTCGTGTTCAAGATATCCTTTCAACTCTAGGTGACAATGTCAAAACCAACATGGCTTTCGATAACATGAAAAATTTGTTCCTGAATTATCGTAATGCCCGCCAGAATGTTAAACAATACGAAGTTCAGGGTAATGGCACAAAAATCAACGGTATCTACTATCTTCAAGTGCCTCAGAAAGAGCGACAAAAGGTTCACCAAATGATTGGTTCTATGAACCAGACGGATGCAAAGAAAAACATGAACGCCTCTGCAGCAAAAGATTAACATCTGCCTATTTTAACGAGACTGGGACAAATTTAAAACAGGATACTCAGGAAGCCGAACCAATAAGATATGAAAGCAAGGTCTAAGCGTCGTCAAAATTCGTAGACGCCTGTGGGAACAGCACGAACGCCTTAGAATATACTTCTCTGAAAAGGCTTGAAGATGCAGGAGCACGTACGCCTTAGAATATGCTTCTCTGAATGGGCTTGAAGATGCAGAAGCACGAGCCTCAGTCCACTTGGTCAAGGGGGGCTGAGATCGTGCCCGCGACAAGCGATGGATTTTGACGAAGCGATGACAGGAATGACGGTTCTAAACAAATCATCCGTACGGATAATAAACAAGTTCGGATGAGTCTATGCCCTATATACTTCTGTCCCAGTCTCACTTTTGTGTTCCATTGCTACATGTTATTCCAATGATTTTTCTCTAATTTTAATAAGCACCCTTATCGGAAAAGAGTCGCTGTCGCTTCTTGTTGTGGATTTTGGACTGTGGGGGATGTAGAAAGTAATCGACGGGTAAACCCAGTATTTCAGTAATCAATTGGATTTGCTGATAATAGATCTTTGGGTTGGGGCTTGTACCGGTAAATATCTTATTCATGGTCGGCCTGGAGATACCGGTTAGATGAGAAAATGTTAATTTTGAGTAACCACGGAGCTGCATATACCAAAGCATATTAGCACCTATGGTTTCCCGATGATCGTATAACTCCAATAAAAATCACCTCACAATATTTCCTTTTATTATACATAATTCTCCAAGTGTTTTTAAGTATTTTTTTAATATCATTAAAATTTTGCGCACTGGATGAACTTTCTTATCACTAAAAAGAGGATGCCCTCATTAATCAGACACCCTCACCCATAGAAATTGTATTAATATCACATTTCATTGACGACCAAATCGACTACCCTTTGACAGAGCCGGCAAGCATTCCGCGGATAAAGAATTTCCCTAGGAAAATATATACGAGCAATGTCGGCATCGCTGCAAGCAGTGCTCCGGCCATTTGCACGTTCCACTCGACAACTTGACTTCCAGCTAGATTTTGCAGGGCGACCATCACCGGTTGTTGGTCTGGCGACGTAATCGTCACGGCGAACAAAAACTCATTCCAAATGTTGGTGAATTGCCAAATCGCGACGACAACAAATCCAGTAATGGAAAGCGGAAAGATAATGTGCCGATAGACTCGCAAAAAACCGGCTCCATCAATCTGTGCCGACTCAATCATAGCCTTTGGAATGTTGGCGTAAAAATTGCGGAACATCAAGGTCGTAATCGGAAGCCCGTAGACCACATGAACAAGTACAAGACCCGGAATCGTATTATAGAGGCCAATACTCTGAATAAATTGGATCATGGGTATCAAAATACTTTGATACGGAATGAACATCCCGAACAAAATCGCGGTAAACACCCAATCTGATCCTTTAAACTTCCACTTGGATAGGACATAACCATTTAAGGATCCTAGCAAAGCCGACAGTAATGTTGCGGGCACAACGAGATAAATGGAATTCATCAAATTAGGAGCTAGTTTTGAAAAGGCCTGCCCGTAACTAGCAAAATTCAAGGAACTCGGAAGCTCCCACATCCTAGCAAATGATACCTCGTCGAACGGTTTTAGACTGGTAACCAGCATGACATAGACGGGAACAAGAAACGCTAAACTAAAGAGCGCTAACAGAACATAGGTCAAACTTCTGGATACAATTCTCGGCATTTTAACTTTCCCCCTTCCTGCTGGAAATTAAATAAGGCACAATAAAGATGGCGACTAAGATAAGCAATATAATTGCGATCGCGGCGCCTTGGGCATAGAAATTGCCTTGGAAAGTCGTTTCAAACATATAGACCGCTGGCATGTCAGTTACGAAATTCGCCCCAGGTCCTGTCATGGTATAAATCAAATCGAAGATCTTTAATGAAATATGCGCCATCATCACAATGACACCGAATGTAATTGGACGTAATTGCGGCAAAATGACTTTTCGATAGATTTGAAACTCACTTGCTCCATCCATTCTGGCCGCTTCACGTAACTCATCAGGAACCCCGCGCAACCCCGCTAGGTACATTGCCAGTGAAAATCCAGTCATTTGCCACACAGCGGCAATTATGACCGCAATTAATGCCAATGGTAACCCAAATTCGATTTGTCCAATATGAATCGTTGGAAATACTGTCGTGTCGGTATACCATTCAAGGTGCACACCGAATTTTTCTAATAATAAGTTGACACCGGTTTGAGGATTCAAGACCCAACGCCATACAACACCGGTAACAACGAAAGAGAGCGCCATCGGAAATAAAAATATATTTCTAAAAAACGATTCGCCTTTAATATTTTGGTCAATAAGCACGGCTAACAGTTGTCCTAATAGGACCACAGCCGCGATAAAAAAGACGGTGAAGAACAACATGTTGCGCAAATCAGCTTGAAATCGAAAACTATGAAAAATGTATGAGAAATTGTCAAAACCAGCGAACGAAAAGTCAGAAACAAATGAATTCCAATTACTTAAAGACACGTAACCGGTCCATCCAATAAAACCATACACAAATATAGCGAGCAAAATCAATGATGGTAACAAGAAAAGCAGCGCGAGCCATTTATCGGTCGAAAGCGGACTCTTTTTCCGCGTCGCTGTCTTCGGATTGATCAAAGCATTACCTGTTTTTTTCTCTGTATTAACGGATGCCAACGATTTCCCTCCTCCAGTATAAGGAATCATCCAGACCTCCATGGACGTTTATATCATTTTGCGTGAAAAGAAAAAGAGGAAGCTTCAGTTCCTCTTTTTCCCAGAATGTTTACTTGAGCTGTGAACTGGCTTGTTGTAAAGATTGAATCAGTTGATCGACATTCTTTTGCGTAACGAAAATATTGACCGCCTGATTCGCTTTAGTAGCAAAGCCCTCAGGTGCAGCTGAACCGTGAGCCAAACTTGGCGTCAAACTAGCCGATGAAAAATCGTCCATCGTTTCTTGGGCATAGACGTCAAATTTGGAGTGATCGATATCCGTTCTGGCTGGGATCGAACCTTTTAATTGATTAAACTTCACCTGACTTTCCTTTGATGCCAGCACCTTCAAGAATTTTTTCACGTTGTCAGGATTTTCAACGCCTTTAGGCAGCCCGAAGGAATCGTTAATAACCATGAACATGTCATCCGTTCCTGGAGAGGTAAACCATCCGAAATCTTTTTTCGGTTCTAAGTCTTTACTTGTAAAGAAACCTTTGGCCCAGTCACCCATAACCGTCATCGCAGCTTTGCCGTCAACAACCATTTGTGCGGCATCCTGCCAGGCGAGTGAACTATGACCTTTATTAACATAGCCAAGCATTTTCTTAACGGTTTCCGCTGATTTCTTAACAGCAGGATCATCAAACGGTACATCACCATTCCATAGTTGGCGATATTGATCGGGACCAAGATTAGCGAGCAGCGCATTTTCGAACAACATCGTTGCCGGCCACACGTTTTTATCTCCAAGCGCCAACGGTGTAATTCCTTTGGATTTTAGCTTTTCGGCTGCTTTAAAAAAGTCTTCATACGTTTTAGGTTCTTTGATGTTATTGTCTTCAAAGATTTTTTTATTGTAGAAGAAAACGTTGCCGCGGTGAATATCCACGGGTACCCCATAAATGTCACCGTCTTTACTGAGCAGATCGATTAATTCTTTAGGGAATATATCATTCCAACCATTTTCCTCATACATGTCATTCAAATTGGCCATTTTACTGGAATCTACCCATGTCATTAATTCCGCGCCACCGTGGACTTGGAAAGTCGATGGTGGATCCCCGCCTTGCATGCGAGTGGCAAGCACCGCTTTGGCATTGGAACCTGCGCCACCAGCCACGGCTGCATTAGTCACTTCGATATCTGGATATTTGTTATTGAATTGATTCATTAATGCTTTTAGACCGTCAGCTTCACCGCCGGCCGTCCACCAACTGAATATTTCTAAATCACCACTTTTGGAGCCCGATGACCCTCCCTCGGATGAATCGCCAGATCCCTTCGTTTCTGAACTAGAATTACAAGCCGTTAAAACCATGGCAAGCATCATGACCATAGCTAACAACACACTGGACATACGTTTCATGTTTCTACCCCCTGTTTGATTAATGTAAGCGCTAACAACAATTATTGTATTATGAATGACGAATCTATAGGGATTAAATTAGCTGGATTTTTTTGCGATTGTCTTCACTTTTTTGTGCTAAGGGGATTCGGTGGATGACCTAAGCGATGTCCCGAGCGAAATTCACTGGGTGATACGCCCGTTTTTTTCTTAAAAACACGGCTGAAGTAATTTGGGTCCCGGTAGCCAATGTCATAGCAAATTTCTTTCTGCGACAAACGTTGTTCTGTCAATAATTGTTTCGCAGCGGATATTCGCGAGTCCGTGAGATATTCCACAAAGGTCATGCCTTCATGTTCTTTAAAAATTTTACTGAAATAGTAAGGGCTCAGCTCAACTTCCATAGCAACATCTTCAAGAGATATCGATTCAGTAAAATGCGTTTGAATGTAGGCTTTGGCTTGATGTATCAGGCCTCGAATATTATGCTGTTTCCATTCTTCAAAGCGTTCAACCGTTTGCATGAGGCGCTCCTCTACAAATGCTTTTAATTGACCAACCGATGAAGTCTTGGGTTGATTCAGAGATAAGTGAATGGGGCTTCCCATATCCTCAGTCAGCCTAACCATTAATACCCATAATTCCTGCAGACGGGTTTCAATTGTCGCTAGGTCATCACCAGCTTCATCCGTCAATTCACGAAAATAAAGCTCAAACGCTGTTGACGTCTGCGCTCGATCACCTGACTTAACCGCATCTAACAATGCTTTCTCCCGCCTAAATAAATGATCCCCACTCGTTTTGTCATTTAAAGATGAATGATAATATAAATAGTTCGCGTGTTCATTAACTTGATCAAGTGCGATTAATGCTTCATTATACGAATGCATAAATTGGTCCGGCGTGACGACCGGTGTGCCGATACCGGCTTTCACCTTATGCTTGGGAAAGTTCGAATTGAAGGTTTGGGTAAACGCCTTTACTTGTTGAATGGCTTCCGACTGAACCGTGATGTTACCCATACGCTGCTCCTGATGAATAGAAACAAGAACCGGTATTTGGTTCCCTGACATCGGTCCAACAAGACAATTGAATTTTTGTTCCAAAATCGCTTTAATCCATTGATAGACATCAGCCTGTACTTGCTTGGACCATGCACCTTCTTGATAGATCACCCGGCACACAATGGCATACGCCGCTTGGATATCATAATCCAGAAACGACTGCCATTCATTCACTTCGGTATCATGAACGTGATCCAGCAGAAGTGAGACGACCCATTCCGACTCAGCAAACGACTTAAGCCGATCCAATTGTTCCTTTAACGCTTGTTGTTCATGCAACGTTTGCCGTTCCGTCTCAATCTCCTCCACCACCCGTTTCACCGTCGCAATAATGTCTTGTTTGTGACTTGGCTTCAATAAATACTCTTTGACCCCCTCTTTCATCACCTTGCGGGCATATTCGAATGTATCATATGCCGTCACCATAATAAATTTTGTATCCGGAGCATCACGATGGATCGTCTGAACGGCTTCGATGCCGTCAATGCCCGGCATTTTGATATCCATCATGACGATATCCGGTTGCAGCGTCCGTACTAACTCAATCGCCTTACGTCCGTTCTCTGCTTCACCGGCGATGGTGACATTCTCGACGCCTTTGGTGATCATTTTTTCCATTGCCTTCCGTTCAACCGCTTCATCATCAGCGATCAATATATTAATCATGATCTTCCTCCTCAATCTCTATTAGAGGCAGCCTCATCGTCACCTTTGTGCCCTGATTCAATTCAGATTTGATATCAAATATATCGGATTGTTGATAGAATAATTCTAGACGTTTCATAACATTTTTAACACCAAGACCAGTGGAATGCCCCCTATGATGGACTGCATCGGTTCTCTCTTCCATTTGTAAAAGTTTCTGCCGTGTTTCCTCTCCCATGCCAACGCCATTATCAATCACTTCCACTGTGACACAGGTGTCATCACCTTTGATTCTGAGTTGAATTTTCGCTCCTGCTTCATAAGATTCAATCCCATGAATAAAGGCATTTTCAACAATTGGCTGCAACGTCATATGCGGTATGGCGAGAGATAAATAGGTCTCATCAATGTCAGTTTCAAACTGCACCCTTTCACCGAATCGAGCTTCTTGTAGAAAAAAATAATGATGAATAATATCCACTTCTCGTGACAAAGTTGTCGGTTGGTCAAGATTGGCGAGATTATAGCGCAATAAGGCCGCCGTTGAATCCATTAAGTCACTGGTTCGGTCAGCATCCTCCAAGTAGGCGGTTTTAGAAATGGTATTCAACACATTAAATAAAAAGTGTGGGTTAATCTGACTTTGCAGATTTTTTAATTCCATATCGCGCAACAATTGGTCCAGTTCCGACTTTTCTTCCATCTCCTTCACCAATGTCCGAATATTCGAGCGCATGTCATTGAAAGTGTTGGACAAAAACCGCATTTCATCCCTAGTGTTCACCTCAACTGGAGGGCCATCAAATCTTCCCTTAGAAATATCTTGCGCCGCTGCCGATAAACGTTTGATCGGCTTGGTAATCCCTCTTGAGAACCAGAGAACGAACAGGGTACAAAGCAAGACGGCCGAAATAAAGATCGATATGCCCATCCACTCCGAGTAATTGCTTTTCTGATTAATATGATGGTAATGATCATCATATCTTGCTAGCTCTTGGTTAACCAAATCCAGCGTTGTTTCATGAATAAACCGTGATATATCTCCGGCATCTGTTAGATGGACAGGATAGACGCTGATTTTTTGTTTCTGAAAAGCATCCAGAACAATACCGCACTCTTCTAAGAAACTGGTAATCATATGTCGATAGTTGTCCACCAATAAGTGATTCTTGTCAGTATCAATCAATTGCGCAAGTTGCTGCTGTTCTTGTTTTAGCGCTTTCCTTTTTTGCAGATGTTCGTGATAATGTTCCGGCGTTTGCTCAGCAATATAGACATTCAAAGATTCATAGACCGCATCCGTCTTCTGCGTCACTTCATTGAGCAAAAACAAGCGTTGCAGAATGTGATTATATTGTTCAAAGGAACGTTGTCCATTGTGATAGAGGAAATATGCAACACCATTTAATAAGAGGACAAGCGCCATAAAAAACACCATTAATTTGGTACGAATCCGGATCACGGGCGCTCACGTCCTTTTTGCATGGATGGCCTGTTTAACGGTAAATCTTGCGCCCGAATGACCTTCGTCTTAGTGTAATTCATTTCGGGAACCTGCCTACCATTAATGACATCAACCATTAAGTTCACACTTTTATAGCCCATCTGATAAGGTTGTTGAGCAATCGTTGCATCGATGCTGCCCTTGTTAATCAGATCCAGTGTTTCCTGCAAGGCATCGAAAGCGAGAATGCTAACCTCATTGGTTTTATCCAAAAGCCCGACAACGGCCGCCATCCCTTGACCATCCAAAGCACTTGTCCCGAACAGCGCCGTCACATCAGGATGTTCTTTAAAGATTTTATAGGTTCTTTCCGCTGCTTGAATCCGTGAGATATGTGACGATTCAACAGCGATGATTGTCATGCCTGATTGTTTTTCAAGCGCAGCGCGAAACCCTTTGATTCTTTGCTTTTGACTGGATGAGGCCAGTCCGCCTGTCACAATGCCGACTTGAGCACTCCCGTTTGTCGCCTTGATTAAAGTTTGTCCAGCCTGGAATCCCGCTTGAAAGTTATTGGTCCCAACGTAGGCGATACGCCGGCTTTTCGGTACATCTCCGTCCACCGTGATCACGGGAATCCCTTGTTGAATCGCTTGATTAATGACGGGCTTAAGCAGCTGTTTGTCCAGTCCTTGAACGATGATGCCATCGACTTTCGCCGCAATCGCTGCTTCCACCGCTTCCGCATGTAACTCTTTATCGCTTTGCGCTGGTCCCTTGAACTCGACAGCCGCACCAAACGCCTTTCCAGCCTTTTTCGCTCCGGCTTTGACTTCATCCCAATAGGGGTTACCCACTTCCTCAGAAATGAGGACAAAATGATAGGATGGCTCATCAGTGGCTGTTTTTGTATCAACGGTCGATGTGTATTGAAGCGTTTTCATAATAAAGTAAACGGAAAAAGCGAGTGACACCATTAATAGGGTAACAAGTATAATATAGATAACATTACGGATTTTAAGCATGACCCCATCCCTTTGTAACATAGCCTTAATTTATATTAACAAATTTAATGAGGGATTTCATTTGACCCTTTCGCTTTTTCTTATTCCATGTAAAATGAAATGAGAGTCACTAATCTATGGAAAGGGAGTCGCCCGAGACCTATGAGCTCACAAAATGTGAACACCCCAACATCCAGTGATAAAAAACCCGTTATCAGCATTGCACTCATCACAGCGGTTTGTTTACTTGGAGATGCCATGCTGTATATTGTCTTACCTGTCTATTGGCAGACGTTTGGCTTAACCGCCCTTTGGCAAGTGGGCATCTTACTCTCGTTGAACCGGTTTGTCCGTTTACCGCTTAATCCGATCATCGGTTGGTTTTACCACCAGTTCAGCAAACGGACTGGTATCATCATTGCTGTGATATTGGCAGCGCTAACAACAAGTTCTTACGGCTTTTTACACGGCTTCTGGATATTAGCATTGGCGCGCTGCTTGTGGGGTGTGGCTTGGTCACTGCTACGGTTGGGTGGTTTTCTCACAGTGATTGATACCGCCACGGAACAGAATCGGGGCGAACTTGTTGGAACGTATAACGGGCTTTGGGGCCTTGGCCAACTCGGGGGCATGTTAACGGGCGGTATTGTCGCCGATTTAATCGGCATCACACCCATGACCACTTGTTTTGCATTGCTCGCGCTCATGAGTTTACCATGGGTATTTCGCCATGTTCCAGCAGAAAAGGTGGTTCACGAGGAACACGCCGAGTCCGGGCGTCCACGGTTGATGCATATCTTTCGCATACCACAGGTGATCATTGTGATGGCCGCTGGATTTATCGTGGCTATGGTCTTTTTCGGAGTGTACGGTTCAACATTAAGCCGATTGACGGAAACGTTGCATGGAAACGATATTCATTTATGGATGGTCACCTTGGGAGCTGCATCACTTGCCGGATGCCTTCAGGCGCTAAAATGGGGCTGGGATCCGGTACTTGCCCCTATGATCGGAAAGTTAACAGACGGACGAATGGGGCGTCATCGTTTGTTTGTGATTGCCTTATCAGCGGCCGGGATCGGTTTCGTGTTAGCAGCTAGTATTACCAATCTCTGGTTGTGGCTTGTTGTCATTATGATGATTCAACTATTTGCGACAGCGCTGGGGACGCTGAACGATACGATTGCTTCAGACACCGCCACCCGGTATGGAAAAGTCGTCACCATGACGACTTACACGGTTGTCCTTGACGTCGGCGCTGCTGTTGGTCCGACACTTGCCTACGCTCTTGGCGGTTGGCTCGGATTACCGATGTTATACATCTTATTAGGCGGGTTTATGATTGCGTTTGCCGGTGTGTGGTTGGTTGTCGGTCGCAGGCAAACGGACGTTAAGCAGGAGGCGTCATGAGTCGGTTCAGTCGGGGAGCATTTTCGAGTTAGACCCATTGGTACATCATGATTTCATCGGCATATTGGCGAAAATCAATTGCAACCATCTACAGAATTCCTTCGTATATAAGGTATATCCCAAATGAAAGAAGGTTTACAATTGTGAAAAATATTTTACCTGAATTGGCAGCTTTGGTATCTGTATTGATTATAGTTGCAGGTTGTTCAAGTTCGGACGCCACTTCTTCGAAAGGCAAAAATGGAGAAAACAAAACTTCAGTTTCTACCAAGGATAATGGAAAAAGTGCAGACCCCAGTTCACAAGATAACAAAAAAAATAAGGAAACAATCCGAACTTATTTGACAAATGAGTTCACAGGGCCTAGTGAAAAACTAAAAAAATTATTTAAGAAACAGAAGACAGAAGATCCAACAGCACTGAATCCATATATAGAAGAAAAATATAAGCCTCTTATCGCAGAAAAGGACTTACAAACTTTCTTAAATACTTATAGAGGAGTTCGTTGGCTGCAACCTGCCTACTTTGCTGGTTATCAATTGAAACCAAAAACAAATATTGAAATACAAAAAGTTGACTCCGGGGGTATTGCCTACACGTTCAAATTTGAAGTGGAATACAGCAAAGAGGGTAAAACAAACACAGCCGCCATCACTGGACATGTTAACATCAATGATGATGGTAAAATTCAAGCAATACGAGTAGAGGATAGTGGTTTAGCAGAAAAATTTCTCTCCCAAACGGAAACTCCCAAAAAAGGAAAGACTAGTTAAGCCTATTCGGTTAGACCCATTGGTACATCATGATTTCATCTATGTAAGCGCCTGCGACTTTCATTTCCCCGACTCGGCGGCCTTCTTCGATAAATCCTAATTTTTCATATAAACGGATGGCCCTCG
Source organism: Tuberibacillus sp. Marseille-P3662 (assembly GCF_900178005.1). NCBI lineage: Bacteria > Bacillati > Bacillota > Bacilli > Caryophanales > Sporolactobacillaceae > Tuberibacillus > Tuberibacillus sp. Marseille-P3662. The sequence continues at coordinate 458,688 of NZ_FXBS01000004.1, forward strand.
TGTTATTGGCGAACACGGCCAAGGCAACCTTTTCAATTAAGGGATCGTGTTTCGCCCACTCCAGAACGGTGTTCATGAGGGCCTTGCCAACACCAGATTCCCGCCATCCCGCTTTAACTAAAATACCGAGCACGCCAACATGAGCTCGCCGCTGCTTGGTCCCGTTATCGATGTTGGCGAGCCCCATCACCTGTCCCCCGACCTCAGCGACAAATAGGGCCTTTCCTTTTCGGGTGGTCAGTGATTGGATTCGTTCGGCTTCTTTTTCGATCGTTGAATGATATTCTTCCGGTTGACTGACCATATAAAACCCTTCTGCCACGATGGCTTGGCGGATCGCTGTGATGTCATCGCTATCCTTGGGATGGGCGTGACGTAGGGTTGCGGTTACGTTGTTTTTTAATTCAACTGTTTTCATGGCCATACGCCTCCTATATTGACGGACTCCTGTATAGAAAAGAAGATGCCTGAAGTCAACTACTCAAATAGGTGATTTTTTGTAATAACGAGCGGGTTTCTTCTTTAAAATGAGCGATTTCAACTCGAAATTGAGCGGTTCGCCTGAAAATTGAGCGCTCCATCTGAAAATTGAGCGATTCCAACTCAAAATTGAGCAGTCCATCCGAAAATTGAGCGATTTCAACTCAAAATTGAGCGGTTCTTCTTAAAAAACCTCATGACTTCTGATGAGACCCCTTATCTAGTTGTTCATTTTTCGTGAACCGACACCGTAGGACGGACACACGTTTATATTTTTTGGCTTTTTGAGCAATATCTTGCTCCGTTTCAAATTGCGTTCGGCTTAACGAAAATGACTGGGCATCGGGATTTTCAAGTTTAACGGCCAATGTAATGGGTTGTCCCGGTTCTATTTTCGTTTCATTGGAAAGTTCCATGGAAGCACTCATACCGCTACTTGAGTTTGCTTTTCTTAATGTTGTTGAATGCGAATAACCGTTATTGGATACTAAAGTTGTCACCCACTTCTGGTATTGAAAGTCATCAACCTGTTGTTGGGCGGGTTGGATCGTCAATAGGAGATGCCCGTTTTCCGTCTCACGAATCAACGACTCGATATCAATGAATCTTTTTTGTTTCTTACCGTTTTTGTAGACGTCCATCCAAATATGGATATATTGGATGTCAGTGCCCTTAACATTATAATCGAAGGCCAAGTTTTTCTTAGCGCCGCCTGCTTTTAATAGTGTTTCTTCATACTTTGATAGATCAGCTGGTTGTATCATTGCGTCTGCCGTTTTGGATGTTTTTGGATCCTCATTCGGTGAACACGCTGATAGAATCAGCATGATCATTATGATGGTTAAACTAAGCTGTTTCTTCATATTGATTCCTCGCGTAAAAATTAATAAAGACCTGGAACACGGCTCGAAAAAATCGGCACGTTTTGTCTGACTTTCGGAACGTCATCCATTGATAATGACGCAACAATCGTTTCTTCTTGGTCAGCGCTCGCCGTTACGAGCGAATCTCCCCATGGGTCAACCACCATTGATGAACCGGCAAAGTCAACGTCATTATAATGGCCAATCCGGTTACATGACACGACAAACATTTGATTCTCGATGGCACGGGCGATTTGCAAATGCTTCCAGTGATTCCTGCGCGCCGCCGGCCATTCGGCCACAATATGCAAGACTTGTACACCTTCCAATGCAAGTTTCCTAGCCAATTCAGGAAAACGCAAATCATAACAAATGATGAGACCCATTTTTACACCGTCGAGTTCAAAAATTTGGACCTTATCACCGCCGCCAGTCAAATAGGTAGGTTCATCTAACATCGGGACTAAATGAATTTTGTCATATTGATAAACAAGTTCACCTTCTCGATTCATCGCTAGCGCTGTATTATATATCCCACCGTCTTTTTGATTGGCAATTGAGCCACCGATGATATTGATATGATAGCTTTTAGCAAGGTCCTGTAAAAATGGTATCGTGTCCGCCCCATTGCTTTCCGCGATCCGATCTAATTCCGGTAGTGTGTAAGCTGTCGTCCACATTTCCGGTAACACTACCGTGTCAGGCTTTTCGTGCGTGACGATAGCCTCAACCCAACGTTTGATCTTGTCACGATTGGCCTCCGGATCACCAGGAATAATATCCATCTGATACATTGCGTATTTCATTGATTTCCCCTCCTGTTAGAGATCGTCTCCCTATTCAATTGAAACAGTTTTCACTCATTTTATCATATGTCCCGTGCGTCCCCTATACCTCATTTATTAAAATATCTTGTGACCAGGCTTGAAAAGGCCAATGTTAGCAAGTGCTAAACGTCGTCAAATAGGTAGACGCCTGCGGGAACAGCACGAACGCCTTTGACGAAGCGATGACTGGAAATGCTATTTCAAACAAATCATCCGAACTCATTAATAAACAAGTTCGGATGGTTCTGTGACTCATATACATTTGTCCTAGTCTCATTTTTATGACCGAATAACAATAGACATATCGGCAATACTTTCAAAGTGTTTGTTAATATAATCAAATAAATATCGCTCGGAACTACTTAACGTTTGATATGTATCATGATCGATCGCAAATAACGGCTCTTTCATACCCTGATCCCCCCGTACTCTCCTTATCCCTATTGTAGATGATTTCGCAAAAATATAAAGGATAAAAAAACGGCCGCCCTTTGGCGGAGCAAGAGCGACCGTTACAATGTCATGATATCAGCTAACCATCAGCATTTTTTATGGTACTATTAGTACAGAGATAACATTATTGAATAACATAAAAAAGACCGCCAATGCTGGAAACATCCGACGGTCAGCAGTCGTCGATCCCCTACAGGGAGGGCGGCACCCGAAGTCAGAAATAGACCTCATGAGCCTGCGAAAACTCTATAGGGGTCTATTTCTTTTTTGTATCAAAAAGTGACAGCACATCGATAGTCACAAAGCCACTGCTAGCGACATCATTCATGTTTTTTTCAATAACAAATAAATAAAATAAGGAGCACCGATTAGAGCGGTCATGATGCCAGCTGGTATCCCATTTTCAACTAAGTTACGTCCTATTGTGTCAGCGAGAAGCAGCAACCAGCCGCCAATCAATACCGCGATCGGCACAAACAATTGATGTCTTGGGCCGACAAGCGCTTTGGCTATGTGAGGAGCCATAAGACCGATAAAGGCAATGCCGCCCGTCACAGAGACAGAAGCAGCAGCTAAAGCAACGGCCGTTAGAAGCAGCGTGATGCGTTCCTTTTCAATAGACACGCCAACACCGGTCGCAACCGTCTCGCCCAACCCGAGAAGGTTCAAGCGGTTCGCTTTATACAAAGTCAAAGGAATGAGAATGACGAGCCACGGAAGAATGGCCAAAACAAACGGCCAATCCGTCCCCCATATGTTACCGGCTAACCAGTTCGCAATAAAATTGACTTTTTCACGCTTCGCAAATGAAATGAGAACCATCATTGTCCCTGATAGCGCCATTGAAAAGCCAATACCAATAAGGACTAACTTGACTGGCTCAAGGCCCGTCCTTTTACTATAAGCAAACACGTAGATCAGGCCTGCTGTGATGAACGCACCGATAAAGGCAACAACCGGAAGCATATAGACAAAAGATCCCACTTCTATAGGGACAAATAGAAAGAAGACAGCAATCGCGACCCCCGCGCCTGAGTTAATGCCAATAATGCCGGGATCAGCCAAATCATTCCGGGTGATTCCTTGCAAGATCGCTCCTGAAAGGGCTAAAGCCATGCCAGCCAAAATCGTGATTATGATGCGCGGTAAGCGAATCGAAAATAACACAAACGCTTCTTTAAATGTGCCATAACCAAAGATTGTCGGTATGATCCGATCAACGGATATAGATGCGTCACCCATACCCATACTAATCAGGCTTGTGATCACAATCAATGCAACAAACATCATGAGAAGCAGCCGCTGTTTTTTAATAACATGAGGATGAATCATGAGTAGGCTTGGCCTCCCTTCTTGACGATGAATAGGAAGAAAGGTAAGCCCATAATCGCTACAACTGCCGCTATCGGTGTTTCATAAGGAGCATTAATCGTTCGCCCAACTGTATCAGCGACAAGCATAAAGGCACTGCCTAGAATCGCGGACATCGGTAAAATCAAACGATAGTCAGTTCCTACAAAAGCCCGAACAATATGCGGGATCATCAGCCCGAAGAACGCTATATTGCCAACAAGGGCGACGGAAGCACCCGCGAGCATAATGATCACAACAAACAAGATCGCTTTTACTTGCGTCGTCTTCTGTCCTAAACCAACGGCTAAATCTTGATTTAAGCTTAGAATAGTTAGCTGCCTTGAGAGCAACAGCGCAACGAGGACACCTATGATAATAAATGGCGTAATCACTTGAAGCTGACCCCACGTCGTTCCCATCAGCCCTCCTGCGGTCCACATCGAAATATCCTTGGAAATTTTAAAATAAAGACCGATGCCCTTCGCAACAGCCTCAAGAAACGCCGAAATCGCTGCACCTGCTAAAACAATTCTAAATGGAGAGAATCCGCCCCTTTTCATGGCACCAATACCAAAAACCATGACCGTTCCAATGGCTGCACCTACAAAACAAGCCACCATAATTGTAAAATAATTAGCCGAAGGCATCAGGGCGAGTATGAATGCAAGCGCCGCATTAGCACCAGCTGTTAAACCAAGTAACCCGGGATCGGCAAGCGGATTTCGAGTTATTCCCTGCATGATAGCTCCAGAGACCGCGAGTCCAGCCCCAACCATAATAGCAGCTACCTCACGAGGCAAGCGAAGTTCACGGAGCATGACGACCGTATCGGTTTTAACATGAGATGTTAGGGCCATCCACACGTCTTTCACCGTCGTGTCAGCCGCTCCAAAGACCATAGCGATAAAAAATGCAACTATGAACACCAACATACCTAATATTAACTTGTAGACAAACGGGAGACGATTTGACTTCTTGTTCATATGTACCTAACTTTCTATGTCATGACTATAGGAGGAAGCTAGCCTCCCCCCTTAACCATTTACTTGTCTAGAAATGCTTTCTTGATGACATCCAATTGATATTCCAATGTAATAGGATCATTTAAATATTTTCTTGCATCGATCTCAAATACATGATCATTTTTAACAGCAGGTATGTTTTTGTACACATCAGTTTTTTGGAATGAAGGATCCGCATCCGGTTTTTTACTAAAGATGATGTAATCTCCTGCGTATTTAGGAAGTACTTCTGGTGATATCGCATGATAGCCTTTGTCAGATGTCATATCTTTGACTTTTTGGGGCATATTCAGTTTCATTTCTTGATACATGATTTCCGTCCCCCGGCCCCAATTGTCGCCAAATACGTACAGCTGCTTGCCGGAGCCTTCAATAACAGATACCGTTGCATCCTCGCCTATTTTCGAACGAATCTTTTTACCCGCTGCTTGCGCACGTTTTTTGAAATCTTTAATCCATTGATTGGCCTTTTCTTCTTTATTTAAGAGTTTGCCAATTTCCCGATGCTTCTCTAAATAACCTAACTTACCATATGTGAATGTGACGGTTGGAGCTATTTTCTTTAATTGATCAATATTCTTTGTTTTAGATAAACCAATAATTAAATCCGGGTTAAGCTCAATGATTTTCTCCAGATTATCAGCGGAAACCTTTTCAACACCTTTGAGTTCATCCTTAAAAAGTGGGTTCGATTTGGCCCATTGGTCGACACCAACAAGGTTAACGCCCAAATTCAACACATTGCCCGCAAATTCGGATAGGACAACCACACGTTGCGGGTGTTTCGGAACCTTAACCGGACCATTTTCAGACTGGTAAGTGACCATTTTTGCTGATGAATCTTCCTTTTTTGAACTCCCCTCATCTTCTGTTGTTTGATTGCCGCAAGCGCTAAGAATTAGCACTAGCAAGAGGAGGAACGGAATGAGTTTTTTCATATCTATGATCTCCTTTTAATAAGTTGTATGTTATACACATCGGTTTGTTGGTCCGGGGATCTCGCCCAATATCCGCATCAATTTGAAAAACCTCTTTGAGCACATCATGATGAATGACCTCTTCACATGTACCCGATTGAACGATTTGACCATCTTTCAGAGCAACAATGTTATCAGCAAAACGAGCCGCCTGATTAATATCGTGAAGCACCATAACAATGGTTCGACCCTGCTCTTCATTGAGCTGCTGTAAGAGTTCTAAGACTTCCAATTGATGGGCCATATCTAAGTATGTTGTCGGTTCGTCCAGAAAGATCACATCGGTTTCTTGACAAAGGGCCATCGCAATCCAGACACGCTGACGTTGACCGCCTGAGAGCGCATCCACTAGATCATATTTAAATTCTGCGGTTCCGGTGACGTCAAGCGCCCAGTTAATCACGTCAATATCCTTTTGCGTTAATCGACCGAAACCCTTTTGATAAGGAAACCGGCCATAAGACACAAGTTCACCAACAGTCAGCCCGGTTGCACTTTCCGGCATCTGCGGGAGAATCGCCATTTTCTTTGCAAGGACTTTCGTATTTTCCTTTGAGATGCTGCCGCCATCTAAAATGATCGACCCGGACTGATGGGAAATAATTCGTGTCATCGCTTTTAAGAGGGTTGATTTGCCACAACCATTTGGACCGATAATGGTGGTGATCTCTTTGTCAGGAATATCTATATTGAGATCTTGAACAATCAAGTGTTCACCGTAACTCACTTTGAGATCCTTTGTATACAACCGAACCATTATGTAGCCTCCAATTTATATATAATAGATATTGATAATAGTTATCATTTTCATTTATAATGAAAATATAATACTGTTCGAGTCTTTTGTCAACGCTCATTTGGATGAAGAGCTAAATGGTTTGGATTAATCGAATTTGTGAGGAGTGGGCAGAATGAAACAACAAGAATGTTTTGATGTCACTATTATTGGAGGGGGTCCTGCTGGCCTTTTCTCAGCTTTCTATAGCGGACTTAGGGAGATGAAAACCAAGATCATCGATGTCCAGCCGAAATTGGGAGGAAAGGTTCACCTTTATCCTGAAAAAATTATTTGGGATGTAGGTGCACTGACACCTGTGCCTGGAGCCAAGCTTGTTGACCAGCTGGTAGAACAGGGACTGACGTTTGATCCTGAAGTTGTGTTAAACGAAAAAATTGTCGCCATCTCACGTAATGATGAAGGACTGTTTGTTTTAAAAGCAGCCTCAGGTCAGGAACATGTTTCGAAAACGGTGATTGCAGCGGTTGGCGGCGGGATATTAAAGCCGCAAAAGTTACAGCTATATGGTGCAGATCAGTTTGAATCGTCTAACCTCCATTATACTGTTCAATCTTTAAAGTCGTTTGAGGATAAGAACGTTATTATTTCAGGTGGAGGCAATTCTGCAATTGATTGGGCCAATGCGTTAGAGCCTGTCGCTAGGAAAGTTTATGTAACATGCCGGAAAGATTGCTTATCAGGGCATGAATCACAAATGACGCAATTAATGAACTGTTCAGCTAAGTGCTTTTTTAATACATCCATGACTGAGTTAGTGCCTTCTCAGGATCAAAAGGCCATTGATCAAGTGAGACTGACTCATCATGAGACAGGTGAGTCGTTTGATTTGTCGGTCGATGATGTGTTAGTGAATCACGGTTTTGAATCGGATGTCTCACTCTTTGAAAATAGCGATATCGGTCTTGAGTTAATTGACCAGTGTTTGATCTCAGGAAATGAAATGAGCGAATCCTCCGTTAGCGGGCTTTATGCTGCAGGAGACGTTTTGAAGCATGATGGCAAATTAAACTTGATTGCCGGGGCTTTTCAGGATGCAGCGAACGCTGTTAACAAAGCGAAGCAGTTTGTTCAACCTGATGCAGGTGCCTCTGCCATGGTCTCTTCTCACAATGAAGTTTTTGAGGAACGGAATCGGGAGCTTGTCAATCAAATGGTAGAGTGAAGCAAGTCTAGGTTTTAAAAGGCTATGATCCAAAACTCATTTTGCCTTTGGGAGGATGGATGCAGTTAGATCCGGTAAACAATGAGATTAGCTTGATCGAAAGTCCTTTTAAATCTTTATAACTGTTTTTCTTTCACAATGTAATGCTAATGATTTCATATGTCCATCTTTTTGCAAGATGGACCATTCATTTCATGACTCATGTATTAGTCGTTCAATTTAAGAATGGTTTAGACATCAGCAATTATTGTTGCTTTAACCGCTCAATTTTCGGGTGCGAGATTCCCGCCACTTCTGAAATCACATCAACATCAAGCCCTTTTTGTATCATGCGGTGAGCTGTTTTTAGTTTGCCCTTTTCTACTCCTTGTTTTATTCCTTCATCCTTCGCTTTAGCCAACGCCTCCCACCACTTCGTTGTTTTGATTCTTTTCGTAAAAAAAATTGAAATTGACGTTGCGTCATCTTATATACTTAGATTAACGGCATTTTAGAAGTGGATTGATCTCAGCAAACACATTCAAGTACCAAAAACTCATTGATTTTTTGGATCAAGCATTTCCCATTTATGATGGCAAGAACAGGAATAGGAGATGAGACGACATGATTGATTTTATTCTTGATCACAAATGGATTTTTTTTATTGCTGGTGAAGTTATTTTTTGGGTCAGCCTGATCGGTTTTATATTATTACGGTACGCATTGAATTTACCCCAACTCAGCCGATACCTCATTGGGCTCTGGTTGGCAAGTGATCTTTGGCTTATAACCATTGGTGTTCTCGATTATATGCGAACCGGAAGCTTCCAGACCTTTCAACTCATCATCCTGATTTTTGTCATATACGCACTAACTGCTGGAAAAAAAGATTTTCAAAAACTTGACCGTTCTATCAAACGATTGATTGCCAAGTGGAAAGGCACATCGCTGCAAGAGGATGAAATAGATCCAATGCAGGAAAGCTTATACGGATTGGCTCATGCAATGAAGGAATTGAAAAACTTTGGCATTCATATCCTTATTTATGGCATTGTAATGGCCATTTTGGTTATCATGTTCGGCTTTAAAGGCTTTGGTGAGTTCCCGGGAGGCGACCTTGGTGACATGATCGACTATGTGATCAGTCACGGATTCATTCAACATCCTACTGCAAGTAAAATCAGCGGTATTTGGACGTTGGTGCTTGGGATTGATGCGATGATTACGGTCACTTACTTTATCTTTCCGAAAAAGGCACCTGGTAACAAGAACTAACGGTTGATGACTAGTGTATATAATCAAATGATATTTTTATATTATTAACCGATGTTTTATCTTCTGTCCATATCGGATTCACCCTCAACTACGCTGACAGGTTATGATGTTTATGCTAATGTTAATAACAATAAGTTTTTCGGAAAAAAGGTTGGGATCCATCATGGACATGTCAGTCGTATATGAACAAGGGGTTGGACAAGATAATGAGGACGCTTATGTCGTTAATCATGCGATGGGGCGCTACGCAGTCATCGATGGAGCCACTGGCGTTGAGGGCTTGGGCGGCAAAGTCGCAGCCGACGTCATTAAGAACACGCTTAAAGAGGATGCGGCACCCACACTGCTTGATACCGTCATCAAAGGCAACCGCGGAATCAAAGCGGCCACTGAAGAGCATTTTAATCAAAAACTAGCGAACATCGCAAAAGAATATCGGACATCTTGTGGGATGATTGCTGTTGAATTTGATGATTCGAGGTCACGCATGTCTTACGTTCATGCCGGTGACTGCATGCTGATCCTCCAATATAAAAACAGCGATATCCGTGTCGTGACTTATGACCAAATTGCCAAGCTGGACTCGACAACGATCAATCAATTCACACAGTCCATTGAAGCGATGACAGCTCACGGCGAACCCTTGACTGACGACCTACTAAAGCGGGCGAAACAAACGATCAAACCCACACTCATCCAAAATCGCCGGCAAACCAATACTTCTGATGGCTACGGTATCTTAGACGGTACAGATGATTTCATCAACTACATAGAATACGGAACCATCCCTTTAATCAACGTGCAATCGATATTGATGTTGTCAGATGGCCTGCAATTACCCACACATAAAACGGCTGGACAAAACAGCTGGTTAGAAACGGGGCGCTATGGATTGGCTCACGGCCTCGATGCACTAAAGGATTACATCACTGAACTTGAAAATGGGGATCCTTTTTGTACCGCCTATCCTCGAATAAAAAAAGCAGATGATAAAACCGGGATGTTACTTGATTTTAATAATAAGTGATGCTTGGTTGCTTTAGATGAGTAAGGCTCTGGGAAAGTGAGCGGTTTTTGCCTTAAAATGGGCGGTCACCTCGGAAAATTGAGCGGTTTTATCTTAAAATGAGCGATCCCCTCGGTAAATTGAGCGGTTTGGACTTCTGTCAATAAAGTGGACAAACTTTCACGAAAAAACTTTTAATCCATACGTTAAGTTAGGCATTGGTCTTCCCTTTAAACGAGAACCGAAATGAATCAACACGCAATAATTAAGCTCATGAGTCGAGTAAGGGGTATTTGAATCAAAGGGAACACGGCCTATAGTCGCAACTTGACATGGAGCCTCTACGGGCGTGAGTTCCAGGCCAAGGAGCCAGCTATTATAAAAGATTGGCTCGCCGTCGAGGCTATCACGCCCGCCACTCCAAATAAAGTTGCTGGTTGTATTTAGGCTGTTTTGTCCTGCTTTCGCTCCGTCAATGCCCAATAAGCCCGTTCATATTGATTGGGTGAGACATAGCCGAGCGTTGAATGACTTCTTCTCTCATTATAAAAGCTCATGATATAGTCCCAGATGTCTTTTTTGGCTTCTTCACGACTTCTATATTGACGACGATAAATACGGTCTTTCTTAATGGTCGCATGAAAGGATTCAATGCATGCGTTGTCATAACAGTTGCCACGCCGGCTCATACTGATTTGAATATTGTGTGCATTTAGGCACTCAATATATTCTTTGGATGCGTACTGACTGCCACGGTCCGAATGATGAATGAGCTTGTCTGAAGGATGTCTCAAACGGATGGCTCGGTTAAGCGCCTTTAAAACCAACGCTTTGGACAAGCTTTTATCAATATGCCACCCAATGATTTTACGCGAATATAAATCCATCACACTAGCTAAATATAACCATCCTTCTAATGTCCACACATAAGTGATATCGGTCACCCATGCACGGTCAGGCTGTTCTGGATTGAAATGACGATTCAATAAATTTGGATAAATGGGATGACTGTGATTCGAGTCTGTTGTTGTCACAAAACGTTTTTCTGGAACCGCACGGAGCCCCCTTTCTCTCATATATCTCCCCACTGTTTTCTCCGAAACATGAATGTCTTGTTTTCGAAGTTCATGGGTGATTCGTGGGCTTCCATACGTTTCACGATACTCATAGAAAAGTCGACAAATGACACCCTTCAAACGTTCCTTTTCTTTTTCACAATCACTTTGATGGGGTCGCATTTTAAGCCATTTATAAAAGCCACTTTTCGAGACTTCTAGAACTTGGCACATCTTCACGACTCGAAACTCGTGGCGATGTTCATTCATGAAAGCGTAAATTATTTCTGGTTTTTCATGAAGATGTGCGCCGCCTTTTTTACGATTTCGTTCTCCTCTTTCAATTCCTTAATTTGATCCAGCAATTCCTTTTCCCGTTTCTTGTGCTCACTAGGGGTGATATAGTCCAATTCCTCGGCTTTCAACTGTTTTTTCTTCCGATAATCACGGACCCAACGCGTCATCGTTTTATAAGGGAGATCCATTTCTCTAGATACTTCCGCCGCTTTTTTGCCTTCATCCACAACCATTTTGGCAACATATTCCTTGAATTCGTCATCATAATGTTTTCCCATCTTTAGACACGCTCCATTCGATTGATAATTTCATTGTAAAAATTCTCTCTGTAGCGTGTCCACTTTTTAGACTAACTCTAGGTTTTATCTTAAAATGAGCGCTCACATCAGATAATGAGCGGTTCTCCCTTAAAAATGAGCGCTCTCCTCGGAAAATGAGCGGTTCTCCCTTAAAAATGAGCGCTCAGCGATTCCTTTCTAAAAATCCTATAAAAATGCCACCGCTCAAACCACGGTGGCATTCCTTATCTATCCTGTTTTCAAATGCTCTTTCATCCGTTCTTGCGCCAATTTTTGTATACGTGGGAGACTGGTCATGTCAGCATTGCCACCGCTGACAACGACACCGCATCGGCGACCACGCACGTATTGCGGCTGGAATAATCCAGCGGCTAAAGCCGCGGCGCCAGCTCCTTCCACCAAGGTTTTCTCACGTTCAAGCATCAAGACAACAGCTGATGCAATTTCTTCGTCACTGACGGTCACAACATCATCTACATATTGACAAATGATTGGAAACGTTAACGATCCACACTTTTTGACAGCAATACCATCGGCAATCGAGTCCACTTTTGAAAGAACTGATGGACCATTTTGATGATATTGGTTATAGACAACGCTAGCCCGTTCAGTCTGGACACCGATCACTCTGATATCGGGCCGGAATGTTTTAATCGCGACGGCAATGCCAGCAATTAATCCGCCGCCGCCAACTGGGACGAGAATGGTGTCCAATTCCGGCTGCTGTTGGAGCATTTCCAAGGCAACCGTTCCTTGCCCACTCATGACATCAGGATCGTCAAATGCGTGGATGAAGGTCGAACCTCCCCTCTCCTGTTCAGTGACAGCTGCCTCATACGTTTCTTGATAAGAGGCGCCCGCAAGAATCGCTTCGGCACCATACTGCCTTGTCGCCTCAGCCTTAACTGCCGGTGTTCCCTCCGGCATAAAAATTTTCGCCGGGATACCGCGTTTAGTAGCTGCAACAGCGACACCTTGAGCATGATTGCCTGCTGATGCCGCAATCACACCTTTTGATGCGTCTTGGGCCGATAATTGATAGACTTTGTTGGTCGCCCCGCGAATTTTGAAGGCGCCGGTCTTTTGTCTGTTCTCCATTTTCATGTAAAGGCGCTTGCCGCTTATACGGTCAAACGTCATCGATGTGGTCAGAGGAGTCCGATGAACAACATTGCTCAAGTTCTCCATAGCATCCACGATTTGATTAAAAGTTACGCAATTCCCAATGTCTTCACTCTCCCTTAATAATCATTTTGACTTCGTCGATATTCCTTCCCCCGCTAAAATGATATGGTAGTCCTTAGCGAAGCGGGCAGGGGCTCCCTTAATAATCATTTTGACTTCGTCGATATTCCTTCCCCGCTTAAAATGATATGGTAGTCCTTAGCGAAGCGGGGAAGGGCTCCCTTAATAATCATTTCCACTTCGTCGCGAAGCCCAGTGTGCAGGCACGATGTTGCGATTGTTAACCGACATTCCGCCGCGTATCTTCAAACGCACTTATTTTGTCATCATACGCCAATGTCATTGCGATTTCATCCCATCCATTTAACAACATCTGTTTTTGGTAAGATGGGACCTGAAATGTTGCCTCAAAACCACCGCCACCTGTGATTGTTTGCTGCTCAACATCCACATTGAGCGATAATGCTTGCGCTTCCGCATGGGCAACCAACTCTTCCACCTGATCTTCAGGTAACGTGATAGGAAGGATACCATTTTTAAAACAGTTGTTATAGAAAATATCAGCAAAACTCGGTGCAATAATAATCTTAAACCCATAGTCCTGCAATGCCCACGGTGCATGCTCCCGGGATGAACCACAGCCAAAATTATGACCGCTAACTAGAATAGAGGCATTATGATATCTGGGTTCATTTAAGGAAAAATCTCCATTGAGGTTACCCTCTTGATCGAAACGCCAATTATAAAATAAGAATTGGCCAAAACCTTGCCGTTCAATCCGTTTCAAGAACTGCTTCGGAATGATCTGATCGGTATCAACATTAACGCGATTTAATGGATAGACCAAACCTTGATGCTGCGTCAAGGGTTCCATACTTACACCTCACCTTTATTATGAATAAACGGGTTCTGAGTAGTGCCGCACATCGACAAAACGGCCTTCGATCGCGGCTGCCGCTGCCATTTCCGGACTGACCAAGTGTGTTCTAGCGCCATTCCCCTGTCGGCCTTCAAAATTCCGGTTCGACGTTGAAGCGCACCGCTCACCATAAGGAACAATGTCATCATTCATGCCTAAGCACATGCTGCAGCCCGCATCACGCCATTCGAAACCAGCATCAGTAAAAATTTTATCCAGACCCGCTTGTTCAGCTTCCTGTTTGACTGTCCTTGATCCAGGAACAACCATGGCTTTAACACTATTGTTGACCTTTTTTCCTTTGACGACTTTAGCCGCTTTTTGTAAATCTGATAACCGTGAATTCGTACAAGAACCAATGAATACGTGTTGGATACCAATCTCTTGAATCGGCTGTTCCACATCCAAATTCATATATTCTAATGCACGATAACCTGCTTCACGATCCGTTGGCTCAGTCAATTGCTCAGGGTTCGGTACCGCCGCGCTAACAGGCACACACATCGACGGATTCGTCCCCCATGTCACTTGCGGTTCGATCTCACTGGCATCAATCTCTAAGGTACGGTCATACGCAGCACCTTCGTCCGTCGCAAGCGCCAACCATTCCTTAGCCGTCTCTTCAAATGCTTCCCCTTCAGGAACATGCCGCTTATCGCGCAAATACTCTACCGTGGTTTCATCAGGACTGATCAAACCCGCCCGCGCCCCAGCCTCAATTGACATGTTACAAATCGTCATGCGTTCTTCAATAGACAAGTTCTTAATAGCACTGCCGGTATATTCAATGACGTGACCAGCACCAAATTTCACACCAAATTTAGCGATAATCGCCAAAATTAAATCTTTAGCCGTAACGCCGAGACCCAATTCGCCGTCCGCTTTGACTTGGAGCGTCTTCGGACGATCTTGCCACAAAGATTGCGTGACTAAAACGTGCTCAACCTCACTCGTGCCAATGCCAAAAGCCAAAGCACCAAAAGCTCCGTGCGTCGACGTGTGACTGTCACCACAAACAATCGTTTTACCAGGTTGTGTCAAACCAAGTTGCGGACCGATTACGTGAACAATACCTTGATCAGGATGATTGATATCGGCAAGTGGAACACCGAATGCCTGACAGTTTTGCTCCAGTGTCGTCATCTGCTTTTTGGCAATCTCATCCTTGATAATATTCCGATGAACGGTCGGCACATTATGATCCATCGTGGCATACGTTAATTCTGGGCGCCGGACTTGCCGGCCTTTCATTCTAAGACCTTCAAAGGCCTGAGGTGAGGTCACTTCATGAACGAGATGCAAATCGATATATAAAAGATCAGGTTTCTCTTCCTCTTGATGAACAACATGTTTTTCCCAAATTTTATCAATAATTGTTTTGGGTTGGCTCATATTAGCACTCCCTTCAAAATCATTTTGCGATGCACAGGCGTGCTAGCATCGGGGTTTTCAAGCACGACGTTGCGACTTTTAACGGATTTATTTCCTTCACGCATAGCCAATTCTAGCCATCAACAGAACCATTAGGAATACGTGGACAAAATACCAAACGTCGCATCATGAGATAACAAGCATTCAATGACTTGTTGGCTCATCTCTTTTGTCCCCACTTGCTTGCCAGAAGTGGTGGCTAAGTCGCCTGTATGGTATCCTGCTGCAAGGACTTCTTGCACAGCTGTTTCCACAGCTACGGCTTCCTTCTCCATGCCAAGCGAATACCTGAGCATCATTGCTGCAGATAGGATCATCGCCAACGGGTTGGCCTGATCCTTACCCGCTATATCTGGGGCCGATCCATGGACAGGCTCATACAATCCCAGACCATCCGCCCTAAGACTAGCAGATGGCAGCATACCCAGGGACCCCGTTAAAACAGAGGCTTCATCACTTAAAATATCACCAAATAAATTTTCAGCGACAATCACGTCAAATGCCGCCGGATCTTGTACGAGTTTCATAGCCGCGGCATCAACCAACAGGTGATCAACCGATACATCCGGATAGTTTGCCGCCTTTTCGTCCACAATCTCACGCCATAACCGGCTGGATTCAAGGACATTCGCCTTATCAACCGACGTTAGCTTTTTGCCACGAATACGGGCACACTCGAAAGCTTTCTCCACAATCCGCTCAATTTCATAACGTTGATATGCTAAAGTGTCAACAACGGATTGGCCATTTTCTTGACGCTCACTCGGTTCACCAAAATACAGGCCACCGGTTAGTTCACGAACAATTAACATATCACTGCCGGCCACCCGCTCCTTCTTAAGCGGTGAGGCATGCAGCAGCTGGCCGTACGCCGTGACAGGACGTAGATTGGCGAATAATCCAAGGGCTTTACGAATGCCCAGCAAACCTTTTTCTGGGCGAAGATGGGATGGATTTCCATCCCACCTCGGCCCTCCTACAGCTCCTAGAAGGATGGCATCCGCATCCTCACAAACGGCTACCGTTTCATCAGGCAATGGCGTTTCATGTTCGTCAATAGCGGCACCACCAATCGCTGTTTCGGTGAAGGAGAATGTATGACCAAACTGATCCCCCACCGTTTCTATGACGGCCTTAGCCGCTGCGGTCACTTCTGGGCCGATCCCGTCCCCAGGTAAAACAGCAATGGTTTTATTCATAGCCATGCCATCTCCTTCCTAAATAATCATTTTTACTACGTCGATTTTACTTCCCTGCTTAAAATGATAGGGTAGTGCTTAGCGAAGCGGGGAAGTGCTTCCTAAATAATCATTTTTACTACGTCGACCTTACTTCCCTGCTTAAATATGGGCCTGCCGCTTTTCTTCCATCTTTTCATTGACTAAGACACGATTGACCGTATTGAGAAAGGCATGGGCGGAAGCTTCCAAAACATCCTGGGCGGAGCCGCGCCCACTGCCAGTAGACCCGTTCACACTTGCTTGAACATGAACCTCCGCAAGCGCATCCCGGCCGCTGCCAATGGATTTGAGTTGATAGTCTTCAAGATGAACAGCCTCATTGACGAGACGTTCTAATGTGTTGTAGATCGCTTCAACACTGCCCTGACCGGTGCCTGCGGTTTCCTGATAGTCACCGTTTGGCGTGGTTACCGCAATCGTGGCCGTCGGAATATTCGCGGAACCATACTGCACCTGCAATGCTTCGAGTTCATATTGTCCCACTTCATCCACTTCCGTTTGTTTATCCGTCAATATGACAAATAGATCCTCATCTGTCACTTCCTTCTTACTATCGGTTAAACTTTTGAAAGCATGGAACGCTTCTGTGAGCTTGGTTTCATTAAGGTTATAACCTAATGATTCAACCTTTTCTTTAAATGCATGACGTCCTGAATGTTTGCCCAATACAAATCGATTTTCCTTAATACCAACCATTTCCGGTGTAATAATTTCATAGGTTGATGCTTCTTTCAAAACGCCATCCTGGTGAATGCCGGCCTCATGGGCAAAGGCATTTCTGCCCACAACTGCTTTATTAGCAGGCACGCCCATCCCTGTTAATTGACTGACCAAGTCACTCGTGCGCTTGGTTTCTTCTAAAGTAAGATTTGTCGTGTAAGGATAAGCGTCACCGCGAATTTTTAAAGCAACGGCAATTTCTTCTAGTGAAGCGTTCCCCGCACGTTCACCAATCCCGTTAATGGTTCCTTCAATCTGGGTCACACCGTTTTCAATCGCGGCAATCGAATTCGCAACTGCCATGCCCAAATCATCATGGCAATGGGCCGATAAGTCGACCTTATCAATATTCGGTACACGTTCTCTAACGGTTTTAAACAGCTGACCGTATTCCGCCGGCGTCGCATAGCCGACAGTATCAGGCAAGTTAATCACCGTGGCTCCAGCATCAATGACCCGCTCAATAATTTTGACGAGAAAATCCATGTCTGAACGCGAGGCATCCTCGGCCGACCACTCGATTTTTGGAAACTTGGCTGCGGCATAGGATACGGCATCAACCGCTGTTTCAATGACTTGATCCGGTGTTTTTTTCAGTTTGTGCGTCATATGAATCGGCGATGTCGCTAAGAAAATGTGTAGGCGCGGTTCTGCTGATGTTTTCAGAGCTTCCCAGGCAGTGTCAATATCACTTTTACTTGTTCTAGCTAATCCGGTAACGGAAGCATTTTTGACTGATTCAGCGATTTGCTTGACGCCTTGAAAATCCCCCTCTGAGGAAGCAGGAAACCCTGCTTCCATAATATCCACACCAAAGCGATCCAACTGCTTAGCAATTTCCAATTTCTCAAGTTGGTTCAAATTCACGCCCGGTGATTGCTCACCGTCTCGCAATGTCGTGTCAAAGATTTTAATTTCTGGCACTCGTGACCACATCCTTTTTCTCTTGTTGTTTGCGTACAAATGGCATTAATTCACGTAACTCACGGCCCACAACTTCGATTGGATGCGTCTTCTCCTGTTCATTTATGGCATTAAATTCTGGACGGTTCACTTGATTTTCCAAGACCCAACCTTTAGCAAATCGACCGGTTTGAATATCAGAAAGCACTTCTTTCATGCGTTCGCGTGTCTCATCATTGACCACTCTTGGACCGGAAACAAAGTCACCCCATTGCGCCGTATCTGAAATCGAATGACGCATATATTCCAACCCGCCTTCATAGATGAGGTCAACAATCAATTTTGTTTCGTGCAAACACTCGAAGTAAGCCACTTCAGGCTGATAGCCCGCTTCCGTCAACGTTTCAAAGCCAGCTTTGATAAGATTGGTCAAACCACCGCAAAGGACAGCTTGCTCACCAAACAAATCAGTTTCCGTTTCTTCTTGGAATGAAGTTTCCAAAACACCTGCACGGCCGGAGCCAATCCCTTTGGCATAAGCGTAAGCCAAATTCTCAGCATTTCCGGTGACATCTTGATAGACACCGATAAGGGATGGAACACCAGCACCTTCAGCGTAAGTCCGCCGGACCAAGTGGCCAGGTCCCTTCGGTGCAACCAAAAAGACATCGACATTGTCAGGTGGAACCACTTGCTTGAAATGAATGTTAAATCCATGGGCGAAGACCAAGGCATTACCCGCTTGGAGTCCGGGCTTGATCTCATTCTCATATACTTTCGGTTGAAGTTCATCAGGAAGCAGAATCATGATGACATCCGCTTCTTCAGCCGCTTCTTTCACACTTTTAACATCGAATCCATCGTCTTCAGCTTTTTCAAATGACTTTCCTTGCCGCAAACCGACGATGACCTCAAAGCCATCTTCCCGTAAATTTTGTGCGTGCGCGTGACCTTGGGATCCGTACCCCACAACTGCGATTTTTTTGCCTCTTAGCAATCCTTCATCAATATCCCCGTTATAAACAACTTGTGCCATGTTTCATCAATCCTTTCCCAAAGTTTTGATTTATTTTAATAAAGAGTAAGATTTCATGTCCGTCACCTGACGCTGATTGCCTCGTAAAAAGGCATTGAGTCCGGTGCGGGACATCTCTTTGATACCATAAGGTCTGAGCAACTCAATGATCGCCTCAATCTTGTCTGGACTTCCGGTAACTTGAATGGTCAAACTTTCCCGACTCACGTCAATGATTGACGCTCGAAACGGTTCAATGATGCCGTTAATCTCATAGCGCGTCTGTGCGTTACTTAACACTTTGACCAGCACCAGTTCTCTAGCAACAATGGCTTTGTCAGTAATGTCAGAGACTTTTAAAACATCCACTTGTTTATTCAACTGTTTGGTCAGCTGTTCGATTTTTTGGTCATCATCAACATCAACCACAAATGTCATTTTCGAAACACCTTCTGTTTCTGTCCGGCCCACTGAGATACTTTCAATATTAAATTGACGTTTGGCAAGCAATCCCGTCACCCGGTTCAGAACACCGCTTCGATTCTGGACGGTTGCAATGACGATTCGTTTCATGGTTTCACCCCAATCATCTCGTGTAGACCTTTTCCAGGTGCAATCATTGGATAAACGTTTTCCTCCTGCTGAACGCGGCAGTCAATAATGACTGGCTCCGGGCTTTGCAAATGTTCTGAAAGAACATCATGGAGAGCATCCACCGAATCCACCCGTATGCCTTCAATATCATAACTGTGGGCTAATTTGACAAAGTCAGGTTGGACGGGTAGCAGTGACTGCGAGTACCGTTTGTCATAGAATTCTTCCTGCCATTGGCGAACCATACCTAGCGCCCCATTATTAACTATGACCACCTTTACAGGAAGGCGGCGCTCTTGCAGAACCGACAACTCCTGAAACGTCATTTGGAAACCGCCGTCTCCGACAAGTGCTACTACTGTTTGGTCGGGGGCTCCAAGCTGAGCACCAATCGCTGCTGGAAACCCAAATCCCATTGTGCCAAGACCACCTGATGTCACCCACCGGTTCGGTTCATTAAATGCATAATATTGAGCCGCCCACATTTGGTGCTGGCCAACATCCGTTGTCACAATCGCGTCACCGCAGGTATAACGGTGCACGGTTTCAATGACCTCCTGTGGTACAATTGCATCCGACTGTTCGTGATACCATAAAGGAAAATCCCTCTTGTAAGCCGCAATTTGCTCGCGCCAACTTGATGTCTCTGGTGATCCGCCAGCAACGGCCAATAGTTTTTCTAAAACGCGTTTGGCATCAGCAACGACCGGGATCCCAGTTGAAACATTTTTGCCGATTTCCGCTGGGTCAATATCAACATGAGCAACTGTTGCCCGGGGCGCAAAATGTTTAAGATTTCCGGTTAAACGGTCATCAAACCGGGCTCCAAAGTTGATGAGCAAATCACTTTCATAAAGCGCCGTGTTCGCTGCATAAGTCCCGTGCATCCCGGCCATCCCTAGAGACAAATCATGTTCGCCCGGAAACCCGCCGAGACCAAGCAGCGTTGTCGTAACAGGTATTTGATGCATTTCAGCAAACTTCCTAAGTTCCTCTGAACCCTGAGCATGGAGGACACCGGCCCCTGCTAAAATGACAGGGCGTTTGGATTGTGACATGGCATCCACAAGTTTTTTAATCTGTAGCGGATTCGGCTCAATCGTTGGTTGATAGCCTGGCAGGTAAAAATCAGCCTCACAGTCCGTTGCTCCAACTTCTGAAGCCACATCCTTAGGAATATCAACAACCACAGGTCCGGGCCTGCCGGTTGAAGCGATGTGAAAGGCTTCATTAACAATGCGCGGTAAATCCGTAAGCTCCTGAACCTGATAATTATGCTTCGTAATCGGAGTCGTAATGCCCATGACATCGGATTCTTGGAAAGCATCGGTCCCGATGACATTTTTGGCAACCTGCCCAGTAAAGACAACAATGGGTAAGGAATCCATCATTGCATCCGCTATGCCGGTGACAAGATTTGTCGCACCCGGACCGGACGTTGCAATCACGACACCAGGTTTGCCCGTAACTCTAGCGAAGCCTTCAGCAGCATGAATGGCTCCTTGTTCATGCCGAGACAAAATGTGATTAAACTCACCTCCTATGCGATACAGTGAATCATAGATAGGTAAATTAGCACCGCCCGGATAGCCGAATAAATGCTTAACACCGGCGTTGAGTAATGCTTCAACTAACAAATCAGCACCTGTCTTCGATTGCGATCGCGCCTCTTCTTGGACGCTTTGGTTGACTTCAGCCTTCACACGAAATCCCTCCTAAAGTAAGATGTGTCGTCAAAAGTTGAAAAAAAATAAAAGCCTTTTCAATCCCATACATCCACCTTATAAAAGACGGTGTAAAAGGGATGAAAAGGCTTCTGCTTTCCACGGTACCACCCTGCTTCACAGTATTTTCACAAATACTGCCTCAAAGACAACGGTCTGTTGTCTGTTTTGATAACAGGTACCTCATGGTGATACCTGGTTGATCCTACTGAGAAATCCTGTTCAGACCAACACTCTAGGGAGATGTCGTCGTAAGCCGTATTACCGGTTCCCAGCTCTGCCGGCTCTCTGAAAATACTTGAATGCTTACAACTTTTTCCCCGTCATCGATTTTAAAATGATTTAAAACTTAAACCGCCTGTTGACGTCCTTAACTCACTTGTGCGTCATCTTGTTCTGGCGGATAGACTTTCACACCATCTGTTGTAACAAGTTTCCGAAATTCGGATAAAAGATGCTGTGTTACCGGCCCCGGTGTTCCGTCATTGATCTTGCGTCCATCGACATCCACAACACCGATGACTTCAGCTGCTGTTCCTGTTAAAAACACCTCTTCTGCCGTAAACACATCGTGACGTGTAAAGGTTTCTTCTCTAACCTCATAACCTTCTTTTCTAGCAACCTCGATGATCGCATTGCGTGTGATGCCTTCAAGCGCTCCTAAATATACCGATGGGGTCTTAATGACGCCGTTTTTGATAATAAAAATATTATCGGCGGAGCCTTCAGTGACGTAGCCTTGATCGTTCAGCATCAACGCTTCATCGACACCAGCTTGATTCGCTTCAATTTTTACAAGAATGTTATTTAAATAGTTTAATGATTTCACCTGCGGACTCAAAACATCGGAGCGATTGCGTCGACTAGCAACCGTACCAACGCGCAATCCTCTTTCATATAACTCGTTTGGGAAAATGGCCAATCCTTCCGCGATCACATATACACGCGGGTCTGAACACTTAGAGGGATCAAGCCCCAAATCACCAGGACCGCGGGAAATGACAACCCGGATATAAGCATTTTCTAATCGATTCTTTTTGACGGCCTCGACAATCAGTTGTTCTAATTCGGCCTTGCTATATGGTATCTCCAGAAGAATGGAATGTGCCGATTGATATAAGCGATCGAGATGTTCATCTAGCTTGAAAATGTTGCCGCTGTAGGCTCTAATGCCTTCAAACACCCCGTCCCCATAAAGAAATCCATGATCGTAAACAGAAACGACGGCGTCTTCTTTTTTGACAAAGCGGTCATTAAGAAAAATCCATTGATCACTCATCTTCTTGCACTCCCCTCTTAATTAAAAATTGGAATTTTTCAATTTACATTAATACATAAACGCATCAAAGTTTTAGCCTAAAAATAAACACTAAATCGCTCGTCATGGCAACGTTGTTGTCATATAATTTATCGATTTATTGTGGACAATAATACGCTCTTATTTTTATGCGGTCAACAGGTGATTTGATAATTTTTAGATATTTGTGATTTATCCGATTATTAGTAAACGCTTACATCTGCTTCGTAACAGTTTTTGAATGTTCGATCAATTGTAATTGTAAATTTTTTTGAAGCGCTTGCAAAAATAAATTTTTATTAAAATAGGCAGTAAAAGTGTTTAGACCCCATGCTTACTAATGTAGTATTGGACGATATAGTGTAAGGTTTGTAGATGACCGTCAATAAGCTCTGTTGTTAATAGGGATAAGCGGACATTAACGGTATTAAAATGAGCTCCATCATTGCCAACATTTTTAATTTCATAAACAGCCTTCTTAACTGGTTTTGGCAAGTGTCGTTTGAGTTGATGAATAATTTGACCCAGTGGTTTCATCCTACCCTTTTTTCCCGTCATTGATAGCCCGATATTCTGACAATGGCGATGGACAAGACACTCAAGCATTTGCCGTAAAGCAACGGCCGCAAGCGCTGGTGCTTCTTTTCGATTTTGATAGGTATATGTCAACAATCTTTGCAGGCAAGCCTTCATCTGCTGATCCTTTATTTGCAAAAGCGTATTTGCTAAGTCATCATGAATCACCCTATCGAATGGGCAGGTGTTGACCATATAACCCCCGACATCCTCCGTTAATTCAAAATAACGATAGAATGATGGTTCCAATATCTTCTGAACTTTTGTACAGCATGCCATTTCCAATTGTCAGCCCTCCTCTAACAAAACTTAGAATAATCATTGCAACTCCATTATAGAACACACGTTCGAAAACAACAAACATTTTCATCATTTCAATGAATATACGTCTTCCTACCTACATAACCATAATAGTAGGATGAGCCTACGGTTCCTAATATTAAATCTATCACTGCGTTCTAACATTGGATAAGTGCCGAGATGAATCAGGCATCGATCACCCAAATCATTGGAGGGAGTCATTTATTGTGAAAAAGAAACTATTTATCTTTTTGGTTGTCATGCTATCACTAGCATTACTCACCGCATGCGGAAGTACAAAATCAGGAGGTGATAGTGGCGGCAATGATGAAATGAAAACCTACAAAGTTGCGACAGACGCTAACTTTAAACCTTTTGAATATAAAAATCCTGATACAGGGGAAATGGAAGGTTTCGACATTGAGCTATTAAAGTCTATTGCAAAAGAAGCAGGATTCAAAGTCAAATTTGAAACGATGCAATTTGACGGCCTTCTCGCAGGCATTAAATCAGGCCGGTATGACATCGGCGTTGCCGGGATTTCCATTACTGATGAACGGAAGCAATCCATTGCTTTCTCAGACAAATATTATGACTCAGGTCTAACGGTCATGGTCCCTAAGGACTCCGATATCCAATCGATCAAAGACGTTGACGGTAAGGCCGTTGGAACACGTCAAGGTTCAACAAGTCAAGCTTATTTAAAGAATAACACCGATGCTGACATTGAAGCCTTTCCAGCGATTGTCAACGCCTACACAAACTTAAAGTCTGGTCGGCTCGATGCTGTCCTATATGACTTACCGAATGTTAAATATTTCATCAAACAAAAAGGTGAGGGTGAATTAAAGACGGTTGGGAAATTACTACAGGGTCAACCCTATGGTATTGCCTTTCCTAAAGATTCGAAACTCGTTGATGATGTCAATAAAGCTCTGAAAACGTTAAAAGACAATGGCACTTATGCTGACATTTATAAAAAATGGTTCGGAACTGAACCCCCTCAATAATACGCAATCTAAGATCATCAGCTGATACTTTCAACCGATCAAGCGTAACAAGTCCTTTAGCTTGTTACGCTTTTTTAAAACAAGGAGAGATTCGAAAATGTTTGATAAGTTCACCAGCTCTGATTTTATACAATGTTTACCGTTTCTTATTCCCGGCTTAGGTATGACGCTTCTCATAACCGCCATTGGGCTAATTCTCGGTTTTGTATTAGGAACCATTGCCGGGCTCGGCCGCCTATCAAAAAACAAATTTCTGAGAGGCATCAGCTCTGTCTATGTTGAGGTCGTCCGTGGAACGCCGATCCTTGCTCAAGTGCTATTCATCTTTACCGTTCTATCCGATCAATACGTCGGCTTCAATATTGATAAAGTCCTTGCTGCCATTATTGCGATTACGATTAATGCTGGGGCCTATATAGCCGAAATTGTGCGAGGCGCTGTCTATTCCATCGATAAAGGCCAACATGAAGCCGGACGCTCATTAGGTCTTAACCCATCGCAAACCATGCGCCATATTATTTGGCCCCAAGCCATCAAGCGGATGATCCCGCCACTAGGAAACCAGTTCATCATCAGTTTAAAAGATACGTCGTTGTTTTCCGTGATTGCCGTTGGCGAATTGCTTTACATGGGGCGTCAATACTACAACATTACTTATTCACCCTTTCAAACACTCACCATGGTTTGTTTGTTATATCTTGTCATTACCATACCAACATCGCTTATTTTAAGAAAAATAGAACGGAGGCTGGATGTCTAATATGATTACTGTTCATGATTTGCATAAATCCTTTGGAGACTTTGAAGTTTTAAAAGGCATTAACGCAGAGGTCAGGGAGAGCGAAGTTGTGTGTGTCATCGGCCCTTCTGGATCAGGCAAAAGCACATTCCTCCGCTGTTTAAATTTACTTGAAGACATCACATCAGGCAGTGTTGAAATTGACGGTGAACAACTGACGGATGAAAGTACCGATATTAACAAACTGCGGTCAGAAGTAGGAATGGTCTTCCAACATTTTAATCTGTTCCCACATAAGACGGTGCTTGAAAACATTACGCTGGCCCCGATCAAAGTCAAAGCATTAACCCAAGATAAAGCAAAAGAGCATGCTTTACCTTTACTTGAGAAGGTCGGTCTGTCGGACAAGGCCGACGACTATCCCGATAACCTCTCCGGCGGGCAAAAGCAACGCGTTGCCATTGCCCGGGCACTAGCCATGAACCCGAAAGTGATGCTATTTGATGAACCGACCTCAGCCCTTGATCCTGAACTCGTCGGCGATGTATTAGAAGTGATGAAAGACTTAGCTAAGGAAGGTATGACCATGGTCGTTGTGACCCATGAAATGGGCTTTGCCCGTGAAGTCGGCGACAGGGTCATCTTCATGGACGAAGGGGTTATTATGGAAGAAAACAAACCGGAACCACTATTTGAAAATCCGCAAAATGCTAGGACACAATCTTTTCTTAGTAAAATTTTATAACCTATAAAGGCTAGGACAAAAGTATATGAATCACAGAATCATCCGAACTTGTTTATGAATCCGTTCGGATGATTTATTTAAAATGATAGTTCCTGTCATCGCTTCGTCAAAATCCTCGCTTGCCGCGGGCACGGCCTCAGCTAACTTGGTAAAGAAAACCTCTTTATCAAGTGGATCTTCGTCGCAGTCCAAAGAAGCTTATACTAAGGCGTTCGCGCTGTTCCCACGAACGATTTGTTAATTATAAGAAATGGCTTGCCTGCCAAACTGGGTCCAGCCATCAATGAATGATTGTTTGCTAATTTTACGATTCTTTTGATTCGCCAATGGGTCGTTAAAATAAATATAATTATCATCAGAGCCCGTTAGGACGACAGAATGTTCTTTGTAAGAAACTTTAATGGTTCCGTCCTTTGTCTTCCAGTTTCTCCAAAAACTAGAGGGCATATGCCGATATCGGCTCGTGACAATCACCCATACAGGGTGACCCTTTTCTAGTTGTTTTTCAATTATCCCCCACTTGCTTCCCGTTAAATCAATAACCCGTTCACCTAAATATTCCCTAGCAAGATCAGCGACTGGACCGTGAAACACACCTAACCCTGGTTGATCCCACGTATACATATTACCTACAAATCCATTGTTGGGATTGCCATGCAGCCCGTTCTTCGTCCACGGCACTTTAGGTATTTTATTGGCCAATGTCATCTTACTAACCTCGACATCTGCTGAAGCTATTAGCATAGCTAGGCTCGTCACTTCGCAGCCTTTTGGCAGTTGGGGTTTTTGCGAAATGAGCGGTACATCAATCGGTTGTGATGCTTGTTGCGATTTATTTTGACTGGAAGATTGTTTTTTCTTAAGCTCGGATAACCCTTTAGGTTGAGGTTGGTCTTTACTGCCTTCTTGATTCTCTTGACCCGACGATTCATCATTATTGGTCTGTAATTCCGCCGCTTTTGCCCTTGTTGCGTCAGTCGTTATTGAGTAGGCATCAACACTCGAACGTTTTTGCCCTAACGCCATTGTCGTCATAGCGTTCTGCCCAGTATATTCTAATCCGTTTATTTGAGAAAAGCCTACTAAACCAAGGCCGATGAGAAAAAGAATTGACACACTCCAAAGAATGGTTTTCTTCATTTGCCTCCCCCACACACCTATTAATATTGCTTCATTAAACATTCAAATCCAAACGGTTAACTTAAGACTAAGGGTGGTGAGTATTTTCACCCCCCTTAGTCAGACAAACTTCTAACGTTTAGCTAGAAACCATGGATTTTTCAAATGCTCTTTATTATACATGAGTGGCTCGTCATTATCTGTTCGTAGTACCGTACCTCCGGAAATCGCTACGATAGCATGACCGGCCCCTGTGTCCCATTCCATTGTTGGTGCATAACGCGGATAATAATCCGCCTCGCCTTCAGCCACCAAGCATAGTTTCAAGGAACTGCCGGCCGATGTCATTTCAACTGTATCATATTCTTGTTCGAGATCATTAATAAACGCTTCTGTCTCCGGGGACATATGGGAACGGCTGGCAACCACTTTGACAGCATCCCTCTCCGTAGCGTTTGGCAGCGGTGTTCCGTTCGTGGCAATGTCCGTTTCTGACACAAGGCGCTCATCACGTGCGTCGGATATCTGCTCAACTTTATAAGCGCCATACCCCTTTTTAGCGACATAAAGGATATCTAAAGCAGGGGCATAAATCACACCGAGCACCGGTGTGTCATGATCAATGAGCGCTATATTGACCGTAAATTCATCATTCTTTTTGATAAATTCCTTGGTGCCATCCAGTGGGTCAACGAGCCAAAACTGCTGCCAAGATGACCGTTCATCATAAGTCATATCATGGCCTTCTTCACTCAAAATCGGGATATCAGAAAAGGACATTTCCAATTGGGATACTATCATTTGATGAGACTTTCGATCCGCTAACGTTAGCGGCGATTCATCGGCTTTCGTTTCCACATTGAAATCGTCGCTATGATAGACATCCAAGATCGCCTGCCCAGCCTGGATGGCAATTTGCGCGACAAGGCTTACATCGATTGTATCTAAACGCTCTAGTTCATGGCTCATGATTCGATATATCCTTTCTCTAATAGAAAGTTGACGACTTTTTGAACGGATGCTTCGAGCGTTAATTGATCCGTGGCCACAACCAACTCAGGATTCTCAGGTGCCTCATATGGGGCATCAATGCCTGTAAAGCCTTTGATCTCACCGGAGCGCGCCTTTTTATATAAACCCTTTGGATCACGCTCTTCCGCTTCTTCTAAGTCGCATTTGACGTAAACCTCAACAAACTCATCATCATCGAGAAGCGCCCGCACTTGTTCGCGATCCTCTTGATAGGGCGAGATAAAGGCGGTCAGCGTCATAACGCCCGCATCGACAAATAGTTTCCCGACTTCGCCAATGCGACGAATATTCTCTTTACGGTCTTCCGGACTGAAACCCAAATTTTTATTCAAACCGTGGCGAACGTTATCTCCATCTAAAATATATGTGTTGATACCGCGGCGATATAGTTCACGTTCAACCTCCACGGCCAACGTTGATTTCCCAGCCCCGGATAATCCAGTAAACCATAGAACGGCACTGTTATGCTTCTTCAGCTGGCGGCGGTCGGCTTTATTGATTTTACCTTCATGCCAAACAACATTCGTCGCTTTTTTTGGTTCTTCCATCTTCCATCAACCTTTCGTTCTTTAAATCTAACATCATTATATCGTACTCGTTTCAACTCTAACAGTTAAATTTAGGGCAGTCCCGTTCGTTCAACTTCTCTTCCATCATATTGGAATTCCCATCTGTCGACAACCATCATTTTGGAAATGGAACATTCTCCCGTCATCCGTTAATGAAGTATAATCCTTATTCCAATCAATGAAAACGCTCTATTAAAATCAGGCCGAACATACGTTATAATGCATAATATAAGAAGATCTCTGTTCATAAGACAGAAGCTGCCCGTTTAACAGGACTGTAGAAGGAGAGTCACTATATGGATTATTTTTCAGCCACTTCAATGTTGGAAACTTTCAAAGCCTTATTTCCGAAAGATACTTCCATCGCAGTGTCTGATGACCAACACTTTATTGATTATAGGCCGAGTCCATCCATTGATTTAAAAATCAAGCCCGGAGACAAAGTTACTGAAAATACCGTGACGTACAAGGCACTCACGATTCAACAAAAGACGTCCGAACATATCAATAGTCATGTGTTTGGGGTCCCGTATTTCGGGACATCTGTCCCCCTATTTGACGCTGGTTCCCCTAAGGGGTGTGTCACCGCTATTTTACCATCAAGACAGACAAAATTTCTCTCAAATTTTTTAACGGTACAAATGAAGGATTGCTGGGTCCCAGTCCCTTATAAAGATATCATGTTTCTCGAAGCCCAAAACAGAAAAACCTGGATTCAATCTGACCGCGGAACAGGGTCTCATAAATACAGCTTGAGTGACCTCGAACATCACTTACCTGATGATTCTTTTATTCGTTGCCACCGTTCTTATATTGCTAATGTCAACTATATTGCCGAAATTCAACCTGACTCTCACTCGACTTTTTTACTGATTATGAAAGATCAAACCAGAATACCGGTCAGCCAAACGTATGCCAGTCATTTTCGTAAAATCTTGATGTTTTAATGATCTGTTTTATGTCATAGATTTGCTGGTTCATCTTCGATTTAAGCCCTTTCATCAAAATCACATGAGACGTCCATCCAAGGCTGATAGAATTGTAAAAAAACGAGACTGAGGTGTTGACAATGGAACACAATATATACAATCTTGTGCGGGACCCACGTTTACAGCACCGCATTGTTTCCGATAAAACAGCAGCATCATGGATTCAAGACGGGATGACTCTTGGACTAAGCGGCTTCACCCGAGCTGGAGATGCTAAAGCTGTTCCGTCGGCTCTCGTGGAAAGAGCGAAACATGAGCACCTAAAAGTCAATGTATACACTGGGGCTTCCCTCGGTTCTGATATCGACAGACTCATGGCTGAGACCGGTATGATCCACAAACGACTCCCCTTTCAGGCAGATGCAACGATGCGTCAAGAAATTAACAATGGGGATATATTTTTTGTTGATCAACATTTATCACACACCGCCGAATCGATACGCCAAGATGCACTGAACCCCGTAGATGTTGCCATTGTGGAAGCGGTGTCAATTACAGAAGACGGGCTCATTATTCCGTCAACATCGGTCGGAAATTCATCCATATTTGCAGAAAAGGCCGAGTCCATTATTGTTGAATTAAATATGGCCCAACCTAACGCATTAGAAGGCATCCATGATATATATGAATTAGGTAAGCAAGGAACACGTGAGCCCATACCACTCACCAACATTGATGACCGCCTAGGATCCATTGGCATTCATGTTGATATTGATAAAATAAAAGGCATTGTCATTACCCATCAGAAGGATTCCCCTTCAACAATTGGACCCGCAGATGAAGAAACGACGGCCATGGCCCATCATTTGATTGACTTTTTACGTAGAGAAAATCAACTTGGGCGTCTCCCCAACAACCTTGCCCCGTTACAGTCCGGCATTGGTTCAGTGGCCAACGCCGTCTTCAGCGGTCTTTTAGACTCAGAATTCACCGACCTTGAGGTATACTCTGAAGTGTTGCAGGATAGCGTATTTGACCTTCTTGATGCCGGAAAAGTCCGCTTTGCTTCAGGTTGCTCGATCACTTTATCTGAATCTAAAATTGATGAGGTTTTCACAAACTTGGAGCGTTATCGTGACCGTCTCATGTTACGTCCTCAGGAAATTTCAAATCACCCAGAAATCATCCGCCGATTGGGACTGATTGCGATCAACACGTCTTTGGAGGTTGATATTTACGGTCAAGTGAATTCAACACATGTCCTTGGAACCCGGATGATGAACGGCATTGGTGGGTCAGGTGACTTCACCCGCAATTCGAGGCTGGCTATCTTTGTCACCAAATCAATCGCGAAAAATGGCCATATCTCAAGTGTCGTGCCATTTGTTTCCCATGTTGATCATACTGAACATGATGTTGACGTGATTGTGACTGAACAAGGCTATGCTGACCTACGAGGGTTAGCACCCAAAGAACGTGTCCCACTAATCATTGAACATTGTGCGCATCCGATGTACCGGGAACAACTTTATGCCTACTACTATGAAGCAAATGAAAAAGGCGGGCAAACACCCCACCTCCTTGAAAAAGCCTTCTCTTGGCACACCCAATTTGCCGAAAGAGGTACGATGCTTGACCCCACTTTTCAACCCTCATAATCTTAGGCTCTTTTCGTATGGATTGTTTTTTTTAAAATTGGACTTATAACAGCTAAAAATCGAAAATCGTTGATTGGAGCGGAAGGTTCGTCGAGATTCGGAACACTTAAACTTAGTGTGTTCCTCAGCGCAGCTTACTCAAGATGTCTTGCTAGAGTCCTGCGGGAACAGCGGGACAGGTGAGACCCCACAGGCGCAGAGCGCCGAGGAGGCTCACCGCCCGCCCCGCGGAAAGCGAGCATCCTGGAGCGAAAATTAACTTCCCCCCCCCCCAATTAGCAACACAGTTTACGAAAACAGCCTTTATAAAACAGCAACGCCATGGCCAATGCCTTGGCGTTAGCCCCCTCTAACTATCCATTATCCCTTTATGTTCTTTAACTTATGTAAAGCGTATTCTGACGCTTGACACTCTTCAACTGGCCACTCATCCCTTGATTGAGCAGTGGCATCTCCCGGCTGCTCCATATCTTCGGTGATAAAGGTATTTAGGTGACTGTAGCCATCTTGGGTACGCATAAGAGTATCGGCTTCAGTCGAGAATACATCAATATCTTGCAACGTTGCCCCGTTATAGTAGTAGCAACGAATAACAAACTGATATTTTTGAAATGAACCATGGATACTAACCACTCTTCTGTCTAAAGGACGCCCATCCGGCATCGCATCACTCGCCGTGTCGTCCCGGTAAGAAAATTCGTAGGCCGGCCCATCTCGATATTCCAATCGCAGTGGCTGTTCTACTTGCTGATTTCGCGACAGACCAATGATCAGAAGATAGGGCTCATTGATATAACCCGCACTTAGCACATCACCATTACTTGGATTCGCCGCTTCGCCAAATAATTCATCGTATGGATGGCTGTGGTACATGCCCATACACTGAGACGTTGATATCAATTTTCTGGCAGATTGAACAGCGTGGGCTACGGAACAATCCGGGAATACAGACGCTTCCGTCCGCGCCAGCACATTACCCATTGGAAAAACATAATCAATGTCCGGCATCCCCTTTCGCTCTTTGCCAAATAACAACCCATTTGTCTCTGAGTGAATCTGTTGATTTGTCTGCGGAAAAAACTGAATGGCATCCAATAAAATTGTTGAAAACGTATGATCGCTGAGTCTTACACTATTTGAAACACTCATAGGTACACCTCAATCCATTATACTAACTGCGTCATTCACCATTTCACAAATATTGCTATGATGAGGTAAGATTTGAAAACTTAAGTCCGCTCTTATTATACAAGAACAGCTGGCCCCAATAGTGGCCAACTGTTCCAAATCCATGTTTTCCCTTTAAAAAACGTGCATTAAGTGTTTTTCTTATTCTTCTTAACGGCCTCTTGCAGTTCATCATCACTTGGCAATGCGTTCTCGGCTTCATTCAGCATCTCTTGCTTTGCCTGTTCATTCCCTTTTGCTTTTTTCTCATTGTTTTGTTTCGAATGAAATAGGTCCATAAAAATATCCCTCCTTCATATATATATTTTTCCTGCTTTTGTTTATTTATATGTAAAAAAAAAGCGGATGGCTTTGATGCCAATCCGCCCATAAGTTGCTTTTGGAGTCATGAATGTTAACTAATGTCTTTCATGTAATTTCTTCCGGAAAAGAGAACAATCATCCCGATTAAAACAGCGCACGCCCCAAAGAAGAACGGTGTTTCCGGGTTATACCACTCAGAAAGCTTGCCCGCTAGCCATGGAGCAATAGATCCGCCAGCAAATCGAACAAAGCTATATGCTGATGAGGCGACTGAGCGATCGACTGGGGAAACCTCCATGACCGCTGTTGTGACCAGTGTGTTATTAATACCGAGGAAGGCTCCAATGATAATGACACAAGCGATGAGCGTGGCTTGGGAATTAATGCCCAATCCCATTATCGCTAACGTCGCTGCAATTAAAAATAATATGACATACATCGTCTTTTGAGTTCCGAAGCGTTTTTCAAGTTTGGGTGCAATAAAGATCGATGTAATCGCCAGAAAAATACCCCAAAAGAAAAATACATAGCCAATTCCGTGTTCACTAAGACCCAGCACATAAGGGGAATAAGCTAAGAGTGTAAAGAAGCCAAAATTGTAAAGAAGAGCCATGATCCCCATTGATAAAAGACCGCGGTGACCTAGGGCTTTAATTGGATCAAGAATGGAACTCTTTTGTTTTGGCTTTTCCACATCACTAAGCAGGACAAAGACACCGATAAATCCAATGGTCATGAGAATAGCTACACCGAAAAACGGCCCGCGCCAACTGATCGCACCAAGCCAGCCGCCGACTAAGGGGCCGACCGATAAGCCCAGGCCAAGGGCGGCTTCGTAAAGAATAATGGCGCTTGCGGTTCCGCCACTGGCAACACTGACAATAACGGCGAGGGCTGTTGATATGAACAATGCGTTACCTAAGCCCCACCCTGCGCGGAAGCCAACTAACTGATCTACCGTTCCTGAGAGACCACCAAGTGCTGAAAAAATAACGATTATAATAAGTCCAAGAAGCAACGTTGGTTTTGGACCAATCCGGCTTGACAGCCAGCCTGTGACAAGCATCATCACACCGGTGACGAGCATATAACTTGTAAATAGCAAATTCACCTGAGCCGGCGTTGCATTCAGTTGTTCACCGATGGCCGGTAAAATCGGATCCACTAATCCGAGTCCCATAAAAGCGACAACACAAGCAAAAGCAACAGCCCATGCCGCCTTTGGCTGTTTGAAAACACGTTTCAACGAATGATCATCGTGTTCAACTGTTTCAACAGCCTCTTCCATTTGTTCTCCATCTACTGGCATAAGATCACCCCTATCCAAGTTTTTAGTTACATATCAGGTTAATAACATCTAACATTAATCGAGCATTTTCCTGCACAACCGCAGCAATTCCGCCGTTTCTTCAGATGTAAGTTTGCCAAAATATCTTTCAACCGCAACATCCCTTGACTCTGAAAAACGATCAACCAATGTTTGACCTTGGTCTGTCAGGACAAGATGAACCACACGTCGATCTTCTTCAGAACGCTCTCGAGCCACGTAATTGTCCTTAATCATGCGATTCGCTAGGGCTGTAGCACCGCTGTAGCTAATGCCGACTTCATCAGCCAACTCGGACATCTTCAGCGGTCCCTTTTTACGTAGCGCACGCAGCAAACCTAATTGGGGACCGACTAAATTAAAGTTCCATTCCTTTCGCACACTCTTGGTCACCTGCTGTATCAATTCGACAAACGGTATCATGTCTTTATTGTCCATTAAGAGCTCCCCTCATAAAAAACAACTGATATTAATACTATATGAATATTTCACCCATGTAAACTATTTGAGTTAATTAACTATTATTCTGACATTTTTTAGTGGCCGCACATAAGAAAAACCGTCAATAAGATGACGGTTTGACATAACCTGGATCACGGCTCAATTGTTTGCTGAAATAGCGCAATTAATAACCAAAAGAGCGCAATTCCTTGTAAAAGAAGCGCAATTGTACGTTGATAAAGCGCAAATCAGTATCCCTTACGAATATCAACTTGATTTTCTAACGATTTTCCTGCTTCAATATCTTTCAGTGTATCGACAAAACAATCAGCAGCCTCATCCGGCGTTGTTACGGCTGAAATATGAGGGGTCATGGACACATCGTCTCGCGTCCAAAGCGGACTATCCGCAGGTAAGGGTTCCGAAGCAAAGACATCTAGAACCGCTTGACTAACATTGTCTTGATCTAAGCCATCCACGAGAGCCTCGGTTTCAACCGATCCCCCTCTACCAACATTGATAAACATCGCTTGCTGTAATTGATTGAAAAAGGTTTGATTGAACATGCGGTGCGTCTCTGCGGTTAATGGCAAAGTATTGATAACAACATCCGCCGAGCCGAGAATGTCTCCTTCACGCCCCACCGCATACACATCTTTAAAATAGTCCTTTGATCGCCCGCCAAGCGATACACCATAAGTGTCCGCGCCCAGCATTGACAAGGTTTTGGCCACCTCTTGGCCAATCTCGCCCGTTCCATAGACCACAATGGTTTGATCCTCGATAAGTCCTGGTGTAACCGGATCCCAGCTTTTATTATGCTGATCTTGCCTGAAGCGTTCATGATTCTGCAGGCATCTTAATATGTAACTCAAGCAATATTCAGCGATCCTTTTTCCGAACGAGCAAATGGTTCGCGTCATTAACACATCATCTGGCCATGTCTGATTGAAAAGGAAGGCATCTACACCTGCGCCAAGTACATGAACCCACTTAAGCTGCGCCACATCAAAATTTGGCGCAGGTTTAAAAGAAACAAAGGCATCGGTCCAAGCCATATCATCAGACGTCACTTCCTCTTTGGATTTGAACCGGACCTCTTTTCCAGGTAAACGCCCTTCTAGTAAACGTTCCAGCTCTTCAAAGTTCTGATCCGTAATTAATAGATGATTAATGTCCATAGCGGCACCTCTTTTTATGAATCTTTCACTCTCTTTCTAATCCCCAAGTCTGGGAGGTCATTAAAGCAACAAAAGCTTTGAATGACGGATAAGGCAACTTTCTTAGAATTAAATAACAAAAATCAGTATTATTCAACCATACCCATTTAAAAAGAGGGCTGTCCCTATTGAGACAGCCCTCTTCAAAAACCGACATTTTCCACATCATTCTCTCGTTTGCTTGCAATGGTCGCATTGTGTCAAATAGGACTCACATTGCTCTTCGATCTGATTCCCGCAATCAGCACAAACTTTCGGCGGCAAGTTTCTGTAAAACTCAGTAATCGTTTGTTTGGCCATGACAATCCCTCCAAAAGAATGATTTGTAAAACGCATCACTAACCCCTGTGTTAAACAACAACATAATTTATTTTGATATTATTATATAACAGATAATTTAGAATGTGAACACTGTATTTGAACTTTTTCGGTTTTGAGTCTTTGGTCTTCCCATTGTTATACAACACAGCACTTATGTTGGATGGTTCTTTATCGGAAACGGATTCATTAAACCAAATTTTGCAACTTCTGATAATGTCCTTTTGTTATTAAAAAAATTAATATATAATCATTTAATGGCAAATAAATTGATATATATTCATATGATGGATTATAATTAATATATCGTTATATTTCTCTATATATCGGACAAATACTTGCAAATTTACGCTTATAAATAAATCGTGAATGAGGAAAGGGGGAAGACCGATGTCCTTGTCTTACCTTTACAGATGTGCATTGTATCTATTAGGCATGGTGATTAATTTCTTAGGTGTTGCCTTAATTGTCAAGTCCGCTATGGGTGCAGGATTTTGGGCTGCTTTGTTTACCGGAATGTCGCAACACTTCGGTTTGACAGTCGGGATTTGGTATGGTTCATTCCAATTTGTCTTCATATTTGTGAACAGTTATCTGTTACGGAGACGTCCCGAATATGGAGCGATTATTCCTTTAGTTTTAGAAGGGATCATTCTTGATTTTTGGTTAGAAAAGGCCTTTAAGAATATCCACTTAACGGCTGATCCTTTATATGTCAAACTGGCCGTTTTGGCATTAGGAGTTGTATGTGTGGGCTTAGGCGTTGCGATCTATATCGTGCCAGGTTTTCCAAGGGCTCCGGTTGACCAACTTTTTCTCGCCTTCAGCGAGCGGTTTAATTGGAGTATCGGGGTTTCACAAACCGTTGTCGCTGTTATGGTCGCTGGTGCAGCCTTTTTAATTGGAGGACCTGTAGGCATTGGCACTGCTGTTGTGACTTTTTCATTAGGGACCGTCATTCAGTTTTGGCATAAGAGGCTTGCATTTTTAAATCGGCTTTGTTTTCCACAAGACATGTGGTATTCTGCCCATTAACTAAAGGAATGCGGGAGGATGGTCCCCGGACCACCCTAGAAAAAGCTGACCCTGATTAATATGGGTCAGCTTTTTTATGCATTTATTCAGCGCTCATAACGAGGACCTGTCCATCCTTAATTTGAACCTCTGCACCGATCAACGCATGATCCTTCAGCCAATCACTATCGTGAATGCTTAAGACATAGCCGTTATCGGGAATTGGTGAATTGTTGCCGCCCCGTTCAACGACCTGACCGTCCACCACTGTCACTTCATAACCATATATATTGGTTCCGGTTGTGTCTCCCTGTTCCGGCGTATATTGAATCAGCTCCCCTGCCCCGCGTGATGTATTCACACCATCCAGCGGTCTTGAAACAGCTGTCTGTCCGTATAATGCTTTGGTGAGAAACGGCCGGATCACATATTCACCAACTTTTTGCGAAAGAGCGTCAGCCTGTGTCATTAAAGCCTTAATTTTAGTTTTATACTGTTCGACTTTGTCTGTTTTGCCCGCTTCTTCTGCCATTAATGATTTCACGGCGACAACACCTGCTTGACTATATAGGTCAAGCTTTTTTAAATAAGGATCAATTTCTTCAAGGAATGGCTTATTTTCCATCTTGTTTCGAAGACGTTCTGGAACAGTTTGTAAATACTTAAATTCAGCTATTAACTTTTCTGCAGCTTGGTCGGCTTCTTTTGTCTCTAAAGCTTGATTGAAGTTTTCAATTAACGGCGTAAGCGTCAAAGATTCCTTATCATTAATTGGAGAGGAGTAGGCATTTTCGGCAAAAGCCTTTAACGCCTCAGCCGCATCACCGCCAAATGATTGAAGACTACGCTCCCATGATGCTTGCGGGTCATAGTTATTAGGATTCCAAGCGTAATCAGCGATTGTGTACAACGGTATCTTAGAGGCCTCTGCTTCATTCATCGGATTCGATGTCAAGCCCATAACCCCATGATCCGCCAAATCTTGATCTCGTTTGACTAGTGGCCCAAGGAATAAGCGGTTACGGTCATAGTCATTGACCGGATAGTTATCCCAGAGCAACAAATCATGTTGAAAGATATTTGCAACCTTTTCCGCACCTTCAGAAGTGACTTTTTCGGGAACAACAGCTGGGCCTGTCCACATGACAATCGTGTCGTCATTGACTGACTTAGCAAACTGCTCCCGATAAGCAGTCGAATCATTGCCGGCATAACCTGTTGGCACCGTGATTAACCGCTCAGCACCTTCATGAGTCTGAATAAATGCCTTGTTAAAACGATTTAACAAATAAGCCTGCGCTGCAGCCGTTGGATTCGACTTATCGCCAAATTTAGCCTTATCTTGATCACAGTGAAAATCATAACTAATATCGTCTAGAAAAATAGCGTAGGAACGGACGCCAAGGTCCCACACCGCCTGCATCTTGTCCATGAGCAATTTGAAATCTTGATCGCCTGAATAACAAACCGTATTGCCTGGAGAAAGCGCAAATGTGAAGTTCACATGATTATCTTTGGCTTTCTGAACCAATTCTTCTAGTTGACCTAGCTTATCTTCCGGATACGGTTCACGCCATTTGTCTCTGTGATAGGGATCATCTTTTGGCGCATAAATGTAGGTATTCATTTTATTTTCACTGTAAAATGCTATTTGGGACAAACGGTCTTCATGGGACCACGGTGCACCGTAAAAGCCTTCAATCGAGCCACGGATCGGCATTTCCGGCCAATCCCGAATCTCAACGGCTGGTACCCAGTCACGTCCCGTTTTTTCCTTAATTAGCTGCTCGAACGTTTGCGCGGCATAAAACGTTCCAGTCTTGTCCTTACCAGCAAGAACGATTTGTTTTTTGCCGTTGTGCCCTGATGCTAGAACATAGCCTTCTTCCTTTAATTGCGACGGGCCATCTACACCCAGTTGTTGCAATACATGCGAAGTGTCTTGATTTTCTGAAGGGCCGCCGATCCAAATTGTCACTGGCGTATTCGGCACTGCGTCTTTAGTGCTTTTGCGAACAATGCGCTTGACGTCGGCCCCTTTTAATGCCTGCACGACTTTCTGAACAGCCGCCTCATCCGTGTCTTCACCGATAACCAATCCCACGACAGGAGTTAACGGAAATCCTCTCCCCATCTTCTTCATGACTTGAGGTGATGGATTAATGCCTAATTTGTTTCCCTTTGCATCATCTTTTGCAAAGGCACTGTTTGTGCCCATCACCATTGGCATGAGTAATGATAACACCAGACAGAATACCAAAGTTTGACGTGTTAACAAACATATCACCCTCTTCTAATTTGATAGAGTCTCCCATCCAACTATGAAAACCCTTACAAATAAAACTAGCAACGAACTGTCTATTTGTCTATACCACTTTGGATCTAGATAAGAAGCCTTAGATTCGTAGACAACGGCCGATACTGCAAGAAAGTGGGCTGCTGTCCCAAAGTATTATTGACTCCTGAGACAGCCCTTCCCACATTCTTTTTATAGTAAAATATTCAGTTTATTCTTTCTTTTTCCCTTCTCTTTGGATGAAATGTTTCCTAACTCATTCACTTGTCAGTTGTTCCAGAGCATGCTTTAAGACATGAACGACCGAGACGCAATCACTCAGTGACGACCACTCTTCCGGATGATGACTTATGCCATCTTTACTGCGAACAAACAGCATGGCAATGGGAATATGACGCCCGACAATCAGTGCATCATGCCCGGCACCGCTTGGAAGCAGGATAGGATTAAAATCATTGTCTCTTGCCGCTTGGCACATCACTTCCTGCATATCTTCACTGATGGGTACAGGCGTTACCTTTGTTGTGATTTCATGATCAATCTTGATGTTATGTTTTTCAGCAATAGCCTCTGCATGCTCCACGACAAGATCGACAAGCTTGTCTCTTGTTGCTTCATTAATATCTCGAACATCCACGTAAAATTCAATTTCACCTGGGATGACATTCACACCGTTAGGCGAAACGTTAAACTTGCCGACCGTTGCGACAGCGGAATCACTAACTTGACTAGGAAGTGATGGAACTTGAAAGACAAGCTCACTTGCCGCGACCAGAGCATCATGACGGTCGTCCATCGGTGTATTCCCAGCATGTCCGGCTGATCCTTGAAAATGAAACTTGATCCAGCACGGACCAGCAATGCCTGTGACAACACCGACCGGTTCATCCACTGCTTCTAGCCGCTTCCCCTGTTCGATATGAACTTCCACAAAGGCTTTAATATTATTAAAATCTGCTTTCGCATTTGACAAATGGTCGATCGAAAGTCCATCACTCTCAAACACTTTCGGCGCAGGAAGCCCCTCAAAGTCATTTAATAACTTAAGAGATTCAACGTCGACAGCTCCTGTAAAAGCTTCACTTCCTGTAAGACCTTTATTAAACCTCGCCCCTTCTTCATCCGAAAAAATCGCCACTTCAAATGGGGAGAATGGCTGATAACCTGTTTCGTTCCAGGCTTCAACCACTTCTAAGGCAGCGAGAACACCAAGTGTACCATCGAAGTGACCACCATTTGGCACCGTATCAACATGTGAACCGGACATAACGGTTGGCCCGGCATCTTTTTGCCCAGCCAATCGCCCAAACACATTGCCTGCCTCATCTTCTCTCACCTGTAGACCTGCTTCTTTCATCCACTGTGTGACGAGTCCTTTTGCTTTCCGTTCCTCCGACGAAAAACCAATCCGATGTGAACCGCCTTCCGCTGTTAACCCAATTTCAAATAGCTGAGACAACCTTGATGCCAGCCTTTCACCACTGACCCCAGAATGGCTGAGCGCTTTGTCAAAGCCATCGATT
The DNA here is from genome assembly GCF_900178005.1 of Tuberibacillus sp. Marseille-P3662. NCBI lineage: Bacteria > Bacillati > Bacillota > Bacilli > Caryophanales > Sporolactobacillaceae > Tuberibacillus > Tuberibacillus sp. Marseille-P3662. The sequence continues at coordinate 499,871 of NZ_FXBS01000004.1, forward strand.
AATTGATTTTCAAATTGATGATGCGACATGATCTGAATGCCTCCCTGATACTTCTATTGATATGTCGTTGACACTTCTTCACTAAATAATATCATAACTGCCAATAGAGACGGATGCTCATTTCATCCTCATCATACCGATCTTTGTCTACTAGTTTTTACCTTTGATCCTTTAAATTCCACTTATGCTCCTTATTTTAAATGAATGGATCTCTAACTTAAAATTTATGTTCCCTTGTGACAATGATCTCCCCTTAGTTCGTTGATGGCACTAAAAAACCCCCACAGCTATCGCAGTTGCAGGGGGCTTTAAAGTTCAAACTTCCTTCAAATCAAAAGAAACAATTCGGTTGGTGTTCGGATTATAGACCACATTACCTCGGACTGTTATTTTTTCTTGCGGTGACTGCAAAATATAGTCATAGGTTTCCTGCGTTTGCGTCGGAGATATTTGCGTTTTCCCGACCGTTTGATAATCCGTTATATTATAATTTGGATAGGCCGTCTGCGTCACTTCTAATAAATATTTCCCCCACTTTTGCTGCTCAACCTCAGGTGAGGCCGTAATCTCAACATTTATAACGCCCACATCTGGGCTGGTTCCCAGGGCCTCAAATGCTTCACGATGAAGGTTGATTCGATTGGCTGGATAACCTTGCACACGATCAACGACCGTGACCAGCACATCCCTTTGCGTGGAAAGATTCTTAACCTTAAGCGTCTCCCCACACTGATAAGATGTATTTTCGCCAACGGCAACAGTCATATAGTGATTATCCGACCAAGGGATGCCGCATGCTGTAACTTGTCCGCCCTCTGTCCAAGTCGCCTGGCCCCGCACCGGTTGTTGACGCATCATGTTGTAGTATGGATAGGGTTGGTAACTTCTAGGAACATGATAATAAGGCTGCGGAACATAAGGCATACCTTGCTGCGGACCATTGACATACGGATGAACATGTTGCATATAAAAGTCATTCGAATACATCGTCTTCCTCCTTCTAATGCCTTTTTGTTGACATCGATCTTTTCCATAGCATATGCCTGCAAAAGGTTGACCCGTGACAGGAATCACACGATATGTTTCAGAATATAGCCTCCTTGGGAAATCGACATACTAGACACCCATAATAATGATAAACACAGATCCTTAAAAAGGAGAGTTAACAATGAGCCAAGACGACCTAACAGCGAAGGGCAAGCAGATCAAAGGTGAAATTAAGAAACAATGGGGAAAATTGACGAATGATACAGCAAAAACAGAGGAGGGAAAAGAAGACCAACGCCAGGGTAGAAGAAAGGAACAAGACACAGAGGAGAATGATCAGTCCCTCAACAAGGATCGTATCAAAGGTATGGGCAAGCAGATCAAAGGTGAAGCTCAAAAACAATGGGGAAAATACACCGGTGATAATGATAAAGCGGCAAAAGGTGAGAAAGATAAAATCGCGGGTAAAGCCCAAGAAAAATACGGAGAAATCAATGACAAATCCAAAAATCAATAAAAGCTCTAAAAAGTGTACCTGGATATTCCAGGTACACTTTTTTAATCCAGAACGGCATCTAGAATTTTATCTGCATTCCGATTCAATAAATTGCGGGAAATGATTTTATCCACCTCTTTGTTGAAATAAGATTTTAAGGCTTTGACTTCATCTCTTTCACCGACAAGATAGATTTTTTCCCAGTTACTGCTATCAGCCTTTCGTTCAACTTCAGAAACCAGATTTTTGAACCAGCGTTGTTGATGAGCCTCTACACGTTCATCATACTCATCCTTTTTACTGCCACCTTCCGTGATGTCATCTCCTTGTGGACCCTGATGCTCCCGCCAATCGTCGGTGTTTAGATCCAATGTGTAATGAGTTTGCTCCTCTAATACTCCCATTTCCGTTTCAAGAACAGCCGCCTCATCTTTTTGAATGAGGACAATGCCCATGTAAGGATAAGTTTTCTCCAATGCTTGAAGCTGGTCCAGTACAGGATAAGTCTCCCAGTGAAAGGCTGTCTCAACAGGCACTTGCAAGGTTTTCATGAACCATATATTTTCGTCAGCGGTGGTCATTAACACGAGACCCCGCAGTAACTCTCGCTCATTTCCGTATACAATATCTTCAACCTTCTTTATAATCTCCTTGGCTTGATCCATTTCCTTTTGTGAGCCGCTTTTCTTAGCCTTTTCCTCCAAGTTCTTCAAACCATTTTTAAGATGAATTTTCCATTCCCCTTTTTGCTGCTCAGGGCTTTTTCGATCCGTATTTAAATACATAGTCAATACCTTCTTAGGTTCTTCAACATTCACTTTCATTAGCTCGTTGATATCTTTTTTAAGTGACACCATGAGCCTCCTTTAATTGAACTAGCTTTTCCTTTCACAAGGTCATTTCCCTTCTCAAAGGATGGCAACACGTTACATTTCTATTACAACATTGCCATAGAAAAGAATGGTTGATACAATCAACCTAACGAACGGTAGGAAGGTGATGAAAAATGGGTGCTGAAAATATTATGGTGATAGCACTAAAGCATTTTGCTCAAAATGGCTATGATGGAACATCCCTGTCTGCCATCGCCGCGGACGTCGGTATTAAAAAACCTTCCATCTATGCTCATTTCAAAAGTAAAGAAGCTTTGTTCTTATCCATTTTAAATAAGACGGCTGATCGAGAATATCAATGGATGAGCCATTATCTATCTAAAGAGCCTTACATGAACTTCCGTGATCGACTCTATCAATTGTTACAAGATTTAATGGATCGTTATAAGCACGACGATCACCTACAGTTTTGGTTAAGGGTGGTTTTCTTTCCTCCCGCTGCTTTGTATGAACAGGTCATGCAACGTCTATACAACTATCTTGATCAATGTGAACAGCTCATCACAAAGATCTTCGAACGTGAAGGTTTGATCAATGTTGCTCCTGGTGAGGCTAGCATTGCTTTTATGGGCATCCTTGACAGCTTGTTCGTAGAATTACTATACGGCGGACCAGATCGAGCTGAGCGGAGAGTCCAAGCATCATGGAAGATATTCTGGAGGGGCATTAAAGGAGGGGATGGATCATGAATCGTCTATGGGTTCTCGTTGTCATCGCAGCTGTTTTCGAAGTCGTATGGGTTTCTGGATTTAAATACGCCGATGATTGGCTGACCTGGAGTATGACTGCCATCGGCATTATCGTTAGTTCAATTGCCCTATTCAAACCGGTCAAGGCTCTGCCGGCTAGCACAGTTTATGCTGTCTTTGTAGGTTTGGGTACAGCTGGAACCGTCATTATTGAAATGGTGTTGTTTAATGAAGCTTTCCGTTGGCTAAAGATTTTATTTATCATGACACTATTAGTAGGCATTATTGGATTAAAAACGATCACGGATGATAAAACGTCTATGGATAAGGAGCATGAATCATGGCGTGGCTCACATTAATCATTGCAGGTTGTTGTGAAATGGTCGGTGTGACCGCATTAGAGAAGATAAGCCGTAAAGTGTCATGGCGTTCCGTTGGTCTTTTAGCCACTGGTTTTATTTGTAGTTTTTCATTATTAAAATTAGCCATGAACACCATCCCCATGAGTACAGCTTATGCTGTTTGGTCAGGAATTGGGACAGCTGGCAGTGCGCTTTTAGGCATGATCATCTACAATGAATCCAAGTCACTCCGTCGTGTTGTTTGTATTTCACTGATTGTGTTATCCGTTGTCGGTCTGAAATTAGTGTCTTAGCATAAAGATAGCGTCAGAGGGCGCTGTCCTTCCCATATAAAAAGCGTATCTTCTCCTTCGAAGATACGCTCATCATACTTATCCAATCGCGTAAGCACCTGGGCCGATCATACCCACACCAAGCGCAACCGCAATCAAGATCAATTGAAATTCAAATCCACCTTCACTATAATAACCGTTCTTTCCGTGAACCTTCAAGATAGCGACAAGCATCGTTATTATAATAAGAGCCGCGCCCAGCCAAGTGAATAGACCTATAGCGAACAGCAATCCGCCGATCAATTCTGCAAGGCCGGCGAGGACAGCCATAGGAAATCCTGGTTTGATCCCCATTGAGTCAAAAGCGCCTCCGGTTGCTTTGGGGCCGTGACCACCGAACCAACCAAACAATTTTTGTGCGCCATGACCAGCAAAACTAAGGCCAACGATCAGACGAATAATCAATAAACCCAAATTTATCATAAAATGATTCCTCCTACTTATTATTTGGCAACTAAGATAGGATAATACGATACCACTTCATGCGTCAATATTTAGGCATTAATCAGGCCATAAGTCTTATAAGATCTTACATGAACGCCTCATTTATTCTTTCTGCCCTAATTCAAAATGCCACTTTTGTTCTGGATATAAAGATAAACGATGAGCACGATAAGCTTGTCTATGACTACCTGATTCAAAGCCTGAAATGATGAGTTCATAAATGACTTTAGCGGGATCTTGATCATTTGTTTCAACAATTCGGCTGTTCATACCGTTATCAACGTCAATATATCCGGATGTAATCAAACGATTGCCTGTCTCAGCCAAAACATCAGCATCCCCAACGATCGTTGAGAAGAATTCCTCTCCCCGGTTTTCTCCGTAGGACCACACTTCTTTCACTGTATTTTCTTTCTCATTAATTCTGTATTGCACAGCTCGACTATAGTTGCCACTTAGGAAGTCATTTCCCCTTGTAATCACATTGTTATTATCGAAAAGAATAATATCCGTTGTATCGTCATTATTGTCTTGATCCGGCAGCGTCTTAACCGCGTGCTGGCCACCTGGATACTTTAAATGGCCTTTGGATTCTAACAAATAAGGCTTGTAGGCATCCGGCCATTTTTCCGGGGATGATAAAATCCACTGAATCTCCCCCTTTGGATAAGACAGCTTCATGACAAGATCTTGATTTCGGCTGGAAACAAGAATGCTATGATCCGTTTCATCAAACCAGATCGCATTTTGATGGAACCAATCTCCTTCATCTGCGCCTTCACCATTATAATCCTCGTAGAATGATTCGGGTAAAATATCTCTAAAATCAAAGGATCTTACCGTTTCCCCTGTTTGTCTATCAATTTCAACCATCTTATCTTCAATGTACGCTGAGTCTGTGTCGTGCGTCGTTGCCAGCAAGTTGCCATTCGGAAGTTCAACAACATCATGGTGAAGGATATCTGTACTGTCGTAATCACCTAAATGAATGAGGTAGGAGCGAGATACTTTCCCTAACATATCCATCTCTAACAATTCATTGTATTTGTCTTGCCCCTCTTCCTTTGTAATATATAATAGATGTCCGTTGTCCAATCGTCTAAAAATGTGAGAATTCCACAGCGTCGAATACCAGCGAACATCTGCATGGTCATCAACAGCATAAGCGTAACGTGAACTCGTCGTAATGAAAGTTAAACCTTTTTCCATTTTTTCAGTATCCGCTTTGATAAGATCCGTGGTTAAAAAATCATCTGGAAGGGGTTCAGTTTGTATGTGTAATTGTGTTGTTTGTGTCTCCCCATCTTGATTCGTCGCTTCTACAGTAACCGTATTTTTATAATCTGGATATAATCCTAGAACAGGGAGCTGGTGTTCTGTCTTATATTTCGTAAACGTTTTTGTGATATCACTATTGTTATCCTTACCCTCAACGGTCAAGCTAACCTTCATCGGTTCGTCCGTCTGAAACATAACTAACGCTGTAAGAGGCGCAGCGTCGTAAGGATCCAAGGTAATAAAAGGATTTTTAAAAGAATGGGCCTTTTTATGATAGCTTGTTAATAGCTTTTGCTCCATTTGTTTTTGTTGATTGATACGACTGACATCAGACGTCGATATTTGTTTAACATCTGACTTTGATTTTTGATCAAAATGTACGTCTTTTGCTTCAACATTAGGTTCCGGCTGACCAATCGTTTGCTCCGTGTTAAACGCGAACAATCCGATAAGTATGACAGCAACAATAACGCCATATATCATGATGTTTCTTTTCATAGTTATCTCCTTAATTGCCGATCATGGCAATAATATAATGATAGATTCCACCTAGAACTATAGTAGCAAATTGCTATTGTCTTGTCGACAAAATTCGAGTTCAACAAAGTATGTCACCAGAGGCAATATACGTTTGCATATCAACCCAAAATGAAGGAATATTAAGCCTGCAATAATGGGCACAATACAATATAAACGATAAAAATGGGGGATTTCTTTGCAAACTCACACTAACACAGATCGTGCACGGCGATATAAAGCCTATGTTAGTGCATTAGGCACCACGCAAATTCATTTAAGAAATCCCTATATCGTCGCCTGGTGGTCGGCTGCTTTTCCCGGCCTCGGACACCTGCTTTTATCCAAGTACCTTAGAGGATTTATTCTATTCATATGGGAAATTGTTGTTAATGTCAATTCTAAGCTTAATTTAGCCATGGTCTATACTTTTGGAGGGCAGTTTGAACAGGCCAAGGAAGCACTGGAACCAAGGTGGATGCTACTTTATATCCCTGTCTATTTTTATGGCATATGGGACAGTTACCGGACAACAGTGGATATGAATAAAATCTACATACTGGCCGATCGGGAAAATGCAAACTTTATCAATTTCCAAATCACGTCATTGGAAATCAATTATTTAGATAAAAGGAAGCCTTGGATAGCTGTCATGTGGTCTTTTTTCATGCCAGGGGCAGGGCAATTATACATCCACAGAATTGTGGTCACCTTTTTCATTGTTGCTTGGACGGTTATCATCATCTATTATTCACATTTTCTTGAAGGAGTCCATTATCTTATTTTAGGTCATCTTCATGATGCTAATGTTGTATTGAATAAAGAATGGTTATTGTTTTTACCTTCCATCTACTTTTTCAGTATTTATAATGCCTATGTGAACACAGTTGAGAATAATAAACTGTTCGACAATGAACAAAACAATTTCTTAAAAAAGAAATACCAGCACCGAGATTTTCATTTACCATTACACCTTGTTAAACGGGAGAGGTGATAACATGTATATTATGGCTACCTTTGACCATTCCATCTATGTCGAATTAGCCCTTTCAGACTTGGAACACCGACAAAATATCCCCAAAGAAAATATTCTGGCTGTTCCACTTGATAAAAGAATGGAACAGAAGCAGTTGATTGATTCGATTCATCGAGCAGACGGGGTTAGCTTATTTGATTTAGGAGCTGCCTTAGCAACTGGTTTTGGGGTTATTGGGGCAAGCGTAGGATTCCAGCTTGAATGGGGACCGATTATCTGGGGCATTACTGCCGCTGTGATCGGTTTTATTTTAGGTTTTTTAATCAAACTCATATTCATTGGAACCCAACATCAATACCAGAAAAATCCTAAAAACAAGACATCTGAACTCATTGTTATTATCCATTGTTATAACAACCAGATTGAAAGAATTGAAAAAACGCTTTGGGATAATCTTGCTCTAGGTGTTGCCATTCTCGACAATGAATGGCAAAGTACATAGATCAGCCGAATGACGTTTAACAATATTTTTTAAATTAAGAACAGGAGGATGATGACAGTGCACTTAAAAAATAAGTTCGGACGCTATGCACATAAAGATATCAGACATCTGCTCTTTAAAATTTCGGTCATACAAACCATTATCTCGTTGGTGTTCGGGCAATATGTTATTTGCGGATCAAGCATTATATTAAGGGGAAGCTAATGCAATAACCCAAGGGACATTTAATTCAAATAATCAAATAAGGCTGGGACAGAAGTATATGAATCACAGAATCATCCGAACGTGTTGATGAATCCGTTCGGATGATTTGTTGAAAATCGTTATTCCTGTCATCGCTTCGTCAAAATCCTTCGCTTGCCGCGGGCACGGCCTCAGCTAACTTGGTCAAGAAAACCCCTTGAAGCTGACGCTTAGAACTTGCTTTCATATCTTATAGTTCAGGCTTCCTGAGTATCCTGTTTTAGATTGGTCCCAGTCTCATTCTTGTCTTTATAATGGATGATCATGAATGCTTTCGCCTTACGTTCCCAATGACAAATCGGCTTTCTGGAATCGATGGCATTCGAACCATACTGAAGCTCAAATCCTGATCAGGCACATCGTAATTTACCTGTTGTGTCAAAAAGTCTAGGCTCTCCTTCATTACTTTGACTGTTACCCACTCGCCAGCACACCGATGCCCCATATCATAATCACCACCGCCTTGCGGAATGAAGTCAAAGGGACTGCCCTTCCAATGACTAAACCGTTCGGGATGGAATTGATCAGGCTCCTCCCACAGACTTGGATCGTGATTGGTACCGTATAGATCAAGCAACACTAGCGTCCCTTTCTTAAAACGGTGCTGCCTCCAAATGAAACCTTTGCGTACACGCGCTCCTATAAACGGACCAAATGGATAGTAACGGCGGACTTCTTGGACAAACATTTGACTATAATCAGTCTCATCCGCTTCTAATTTCTTCTGTTCCTCCGGATGTTCGTGCAACGCCAATGCGCCAAAAGTAATATATCGACCAATAGCAACAATCGGTCTTAATATATTAATGAGTTCGATTGCCGCCATTTTGCTATTAAGAAGTTTTCCGTTCAGGTCACGGTGCCATGACATCGCATACAGCGCTGTCTTTTCAGCTGGATTAAGCTTACCTGCACGAACTTGTTGAATGATGGCTTTGACCCACTTATTTGTTCTGGCACGTGCCCGTCTTCCGCGCCAATGTCTTGGACCCACAGCTCCGAAGGCATCCACCAACGCCCCAAGATCATCTGCCCGCTTAGTGACTTCCTTCTCCTCTAACGGTACACCAGCCCAATGGCATGCCGTCCGACACATAATTTCTTGTGTTTCTTTGAAAAAAACAACCCTATCCTTGTTCATCCATTGAGAGATCGCTTCTTCCCATTTTTCTCTAGTGATATCAGTCAGTCCTTGCAGGCGCTCAGAGGTCATGAGTGACATAAATAACGCCTTGCGATGCTTATGTGCCTCTTCATCCATTGTTTGTATGGCACCTTTTCCAAACAATGTTTTTTGTATTCTCTTGGGAACGGCTCCCTTTCGCTTGAACCGATCATTGTCATAAAAAGTCCGAGCCGCTTCCGCTCCGCTCATGCAAATGGTCCTTTGCCCACCCATCAAACGCGTTTGAAAGATATCTGTTCCGTAGCGGCGGCATCTATTTTGGATAAACAGGTAACCCTCAGACATAAGAGCAAGACTGTTATCCAAGACTTTTTCGCGGGGAATTTTGCTGTTCGAGGTCATACGTTTAACTCCTTTTAACTTTTTAACCAGCAGCCTCATTCGAAAAAGAACATCATCAAGCTCTATTCTTATACCGGTTCCAGCGTTTTATACTTTGAATGAATGTTTGGTGCAAAAGAATATCGATAAGCGCTGGTGCAAATCTTATAAATAGAGTCAATTTCATAAATGCTTATATTCATCATTGATCCGAACATTCGAACGGTCTAATGTATTAATGTTTGTCAATTCAGCGCGTTAACATCGTTGATTGGAACGGCAGGCGGCGACTCCTGCGGGAATAGCATGAGTCTTGAGACCCCGCAATGCGATCAAGGATGATCAGCTCATGTAAGGAGGTTCAGCTTAAATAAAGAGGTTCAGCTAAAAACGTCACGTCCTGTGACAACGCTGAACTGACCCGCGTCCTGCGGGCCTACGTCCTGTGACAACGCTGATCCTACCCACATCAATCCACCCCAAAAAGCCATAAATTGCTTTTCGGGGGACCCCGGGTGTGGGCATGAGGCTCAAGCCATGCTCGCGGAAAGCGTCCGCCTAGAGTGGAAATCAACAGGCCAAGCACACTGACAAATGTTTGGGTTTTCTGCTTTAGTCTTGAATGATGACATTGACTCATAAGATAATAAAAAGGAGGTTACCATCATTGCATAAACGGCGAGCACAAGAAATTTCCGCGTCCCCAAATATGGCTAATGTCTCTTACAATGAGACCCCTATCTATATACAACATGTCGATGAAAAGAATGAAACAGCGAGAATATATCCCTTAGATGATCCAGAAAATGAACATGACGTTTCGTTAAACGAGTTAAAGGAAGATTATCGATAACCTTTTTTGAACAAACAATAATATTTAAGTTAGGGAACATTTCAGTAAAAATAAGGAACAAAAAGGGGAGGAAAAGGCAGCTTTCTTAGAACTAAGTAACAAAAGTCGATGATCATCGATCATATAAAAAAGGGGTTGTCCCAAAATGGAACAACCCCTTAACTGTATTTTGCCTGGCGGCGTCCTACTCTCACAGGAGCAAAGCCCCAATTACCATCGGCGCTGAAGAGCTTAACGACCGTGTTCGGGATGGGAACGGGTGTGACCTCTTCGCCATCACCACCAGACTTAGGTCGATAGAATGTCGGTCAGTTCGACGCTATCATAAAACGTTCGAACATCTCATTTCCTTGCTATAATGTCACATTGTAAATATGACTAACAATCGACCATTACTATTTATCTGTCAAAGCTTGCGCCTTGAGAACTAGAAACGAAAGTAGAAACGCATCTCTTTTAGGATAAGCCCTCGACCGATTAGTATCCGTCAGCTCCACGTGTCACCACGCGTCCACACCGGACCTATCAACCTCATCATCTCTAAGGGGTCTTACTGGCCTAACGCCATGGGAAATCTCATCTTGAGGGGGGCTTCATGCTTAGATGCTTTCAGCACTTATC
>NZ_FXBS01000005.1:300000-490506 GCF_900178005.1 Tuberibacillus sp. Marseille-P3662
TTTGTATGTTAGTACTTGTTTTATTGTGGAGTTTCCTCCCATATAAAAAAGTGATCCAAGGACTTTTTTTAGGAATAAGTTTTAGTTTAATAAACGCCTTGATAAGTTATATTAAAGCGGTACAAATTACATCCCGGGCAATAGATAAGGGAAAAAGACCAACGAGATCAAACGGGATGTTGTCAAGATTCACAATTGTTTTTATAGCTGTTTTTATTACCATTCAATATCAAGATTCTTTTTCACTGTTAGCAGTCGTTATAGGCTTGGTATTTATTCAATTGCTAGCACCGTTAATGGCTCTATTGGACAGCTTTAAAAGACAGCATTGAATTAATCTTGTGAAAGGGGTGAAGTGAGTATATGGGCGAAGAATTTTCTCCCAGAAGTGAATTTCTAGGGATGACATTTGATTTGCCATTATGCCTAATGATCGTTATTACAGCATTACTGGTATTCCTGTTTATTGTCATCACCACAAAGAATATGACTTCTGGAGTACCGAAAGGCAAACAAAACCTGTTTGAATGGGTAGTTGATTTTACTCGAGGTGTGGCCGAGCAATTCATGGAAAAGTCAAATGCAACAAAATTTTTAACCTTAGCCTTTACGTTGTTGCTGTATATTCTATTTTCCAACTTGTTGGAACTATTTTTCATGATTACACTTGAGTATCATCATACTATGCCTGGCTTGGGAATTACCGAAGAGGTTCTTCGCGAGCATAATGGTGAAGTACCGGTAACATGGTGGAAATCACCGACGACCAGCATTAGTGTAACCTTTGCGTTAGCTTTGTCGGTATTGGTTTATTCACATTATCTCGGTATTAGGCGCAATCCTAAGGAGTATTTTAAAAACTACTTCCAGCCGTACAAACCTGTAGTTATTCTACATTTAATGGAAGATTTAATTATTAAGCCGTTAACGCTACCGTTGCGACTTTTTGGTAACATTTTTGCTGGTGAAGTTCTTATTGTCATTTTATTAGAATCCAGCATAGCTATATCGACAGTGCCATTGTTCTTATGGCTGGGTTACTCAGTCTTTGTGGCAGGTGTCCAAGCGTATATTTTTATTTCATTGTCATTGGTCTATATCGCAGAAAAAGTGGAGCCAGGACACTAGGAAATGTAATTCTATGAACAAATTTTTTTAATATAAAAGATTGCTTTACTACATTTAGGAGGTATATTTTTATGGATTACGCAATCGCAGTTGGTTTGATATTTGGTTTAGCAGCTATTGGTGCAGGTATCGGCAACGGTATTGTTGTCAGCCGTACAATAGAAGGTACTGCACGTCAACCGGAATCTCGCGGTAGCTTGATGGGTCTTATGTTTCTTGGTATCGGCCTTGTTGAGGCGTTGCCTGTTATCGGACTTGCTTTCGGGCTTATTCTATTCTTCTCGAAAGTTCTTTAATTCAACTCTGAAAATCAAAGGTGGGAGGTTTATACTTCTCCCGCCTAACTTTAACAACTGTTGGGTCTCCTAATCAGCGAAGGGAGTGAAACATGTGGTTCACTTTGAAGTTGGGACTTTCTTGTTCCAAATCATCATATTTTTAATCTTATTATGGCTTGTTTCCAGATTTGCTATGAAACCAGCGATGAAGGTTCTTAAAGACCGTCAAGACAATATTGAATCGCAAATAAAAGATGCAGAGAATGACCGGGAAGAAGCGGCTCAGCTTCTGCAAAAGCAAAAAGAACAATTAGATCAAGCGCGTTCAGATGCCAAAGAAATCATAGATCGTGCTAAGAAGCAGTCTGAAAGTGAAGCACAGCAAATTATTGATGATGCTAAAGGCCGTGCGGACCGTATGGTTGAACAAGCCAAAGAAGAAATTGACCGTGAACGAGAGAGAGCTGTTGCTTCTCTTCGCGACGAAGTAGCCGATCTTTCCGTTATATTAGCCTCTCGAGTACTTGAAAAAGAAGTTGATGCTAAAGACCATGAGAAAGAGATTGATGCATTTATCCGCGAGGCAGGCGATCGTATATGAGTGAAGCTGTAGCCAAGCGTTATGCCGAGGCTCTATTTGAAGTGGCTAAAGAGCGCCATTTAATTGACGAATTTGAGTCGCAGCTTAATGTTGTTAATGAAACGCTGAAGTCAAGTAACGATTTGCAAAAAGTGCTTTCTCATTCTCAGGTCGAAAGTAATAATAAAAAAGACATTATAGAAAAAGTCTTTTCACAGGATCTTAGCCAAGAGGTCATTAACTTATTAAAAGTCCTTGTTGATCGTAGGCGTGAAAAAACGATTCACTATTTAATTAATGACTATGTGGATATGGCTAATGACTATCGTGGGATTGAGGACATGGTTGTTACAACCGCTCAACCTCTAACGGAAGATGAAAAACAAAAATTGGCTGAAGACCTTGGTCAAAAATTGGATAAAAAACTCCGGCTAAATGCCAAAGTTGATCAGAATATTATTGGTGGTATCATTGTAAAGATTGGTAACACCGTATTTGATAGTTCATTATCCGGCAAGTTGAAACGTCTTAAGACGCAGCTTAAAAGCTGAATGCAGGTAGATAGGGGTGAAATGTCAGTGAGCATTAATGCCGAAGAAATCAGTTCAATAATTAAGCAACAAATTGAAAATTACGATGCAACGGTTGAAATGAATGAAGTGGGTACCGTCATTGAAGTCGGCGACGGTATTGCTCGCGTTCACGGTCTAGATAACGCCATGGCTGGAGAACTTGTTGAATTTGCTAATGGTGTCATGGGCATGGCGCAAAACCTTGAGGAGAATAACGTTGGTGTTGTCATCCTCGGCTCGTTTACAGACATTCATGAAGGTGATGAAGTTAAACGAACCGGCCGAATTATGGAAGTGCCTGTTGGTGAAGAACTCCTTGGCCGTGTTGTCAATCCATTAGGACAACCCGTTGATGGAAAGGGACCGATCAACGCCAATAAAACCCGGCCCGTCGAAAGTTCAGCACCTGGTGTTATGGCTCGTCAATCGGTTAATGAACCCTTGCAAACAGGGATCAAATCCATTGACTCAATGATTCCCATTGGCCGCGGCCAACGTGAATTAATTATTGGTGACCGGCAGACAGGTAAAACCTCCGTTGCGTTGGATACGATGATTAATCAAAAAGATGAGGATGTCATTAACGTTTACGTCGCTATTGGGCAAAAGGAATCAACGGTTGCAGGTGTTGTTGAGACGTTGCGTTCACAAGGGGTACTTGAAAAGACGATTATTGTTACCGCGAGTGCTTCTGAACCCGCTCCATTGTTATTCTTGGCTCCATTCACCGGCGTATCCATGGGTGAAGACCTTATGTACAATGGTAAGCACGTTTTGGTGGTTTTTGATGACCTATCGAAACAAGCGACGGCGTATCGTGAGCTATCCTTGCTATTACGTCGACCACCGGGTCGTGAAGCTTATCCTGGTGATGTCTTTTTCCTTCATTCGCGTTTACTTGAACGTGCGGCTAAGCTAAACGATGACCTAGGTGGCGGATCAATCACCGCTTTGCCAATCATTGAAACTCAAGCTGGCGACATTGCCGCTTATATTCCGACAAACGTGATTTCTATCACAGATGGACAAATTTTCCTTGAGACTGACTTATTTAACTCAGGTATGCGTCCGGCGATCGATGCTGGTTCATCTGTTTCTCGTGTTGGTGGGGATGCGCAAATTAAGGCAATGAAGAAAGTTGCTGGGACGCTCAAACTCGACCTAGCTTCATATAATGAACTTAAATCATTTGCCCAGTTTGGATCTGATCTTGACGCCGCAACCCAAGCTAAGTTGTCACGCGGTGAAAAGACAATGGAAATTCTTAAGCAAGACTTGCACAACCCGTATCCGGTTGAAAATCAAGTTGCGATTATATATGTTCTATCCAAAGGATATTTGGATGATGTGTCTGTTCAAGATATTCAGCGGTTTGAAAAAGAGTTCTTGTCTTATATGACACAAAATCACAACGATATCCTTAGTGAGATTCGTGAATCGAAGAAACTGCCCGACGAAGAAGCCTTTGGTAATGCTATTAAGGAATTTAAAAAAGGCTTTGCAGGATCAAGTGAATAATGTGTTAGGCGAGTGCCTAACGCTTTTTGCGGAAGGTGGTGAAGTGTAGTGGCATCGTTGCGTGACATTAAAGGAAGAATTTCTTCCACTAAGAATACGAAACAGATTACTCGGGCGATGCAGATGGTTTCGGCGTCTAAATTGACGAAAGCACAAAACCAGGCTCAAGCTTATGAACCCTATACCGATAAGCTTCGAGAAGTCGTTGGGAATATCGCATCTGGCACTCAGTCAGGAAGTGGCGCCAAACATCCAATGTTAAAATCCCGCCCAGTGAAGAAGACTGGTTATTTGATTATAACGGGTCAACGCGGTCTTGCCGGAGGCTATAATAATAATGTTCTTAAACATTTGGACAGCCTCATTAAAGAACGCCATCGGTCAAATGATGAATTTACAGTATTGTCAATTGGTAAAATTGGTACTGCCGCTGTCAAAAAACTAGGTTACCCTATTGCTGAAGAAATAGTAGATGTACCAGATGAACTTAGCTATGATGACATAAAGTCGGTGGCCAAAACGGCTGTTAATTTATTTATTGATGAAGAGATCGATGAATTATATATGATTTATAATCATTTTGTTAGCCCCATTCAACAAGATTTACGGGATACCAAATTATTGCCGTTAAATGACATTTTTGAGGACAGTGGCGAAACTCAGAGCGTCACTTACGAATACGAACCATCCGCTGAGGAAGTGTTAGCAACACTTTTACCTCAATATGCAGAGGGCTTGATCTTCGGAGCACTGTTAGATGCAAAGGCAGCTGAACATGCTGCTCGAATGACAGCCATGCGAAGTGCAACTGACAACGCCAATGAACTCATTGATGATTTGACACTTAAATATAATCAAGCGCGTCAAGCCGCTATCACCCAAGAAATTAGTGAAATTGTCGGCGGCGTCGCTGCACTAGAATAGTCTTATGAGAAGTAAGGAGGGAAAGCATGAGTAAGGGTTATATTACTCAGGTTATGGGTCCCGTTGTCGATGTTAAATTTGACGATGGCCATATGCCTGAACTTAACAATGCTCTAACGATTAACCAAGCGGCCCAAGGCTCAGATGATACGGGCATCCAATTAACGTTGGAAGTTGCTCTTCACCTAGGCAATGATACTGTCCGTACGATTGCAATGTCTTCCACTGATGGTGTTACTCGCGGGACGGCTGTTGAAGACACGGGTGGCCCTATTTCGGTTCCTGTTGGTGAAGAAACCCTTGGGCGTGTCTTTAACGTACTAGGTGAAGCTATTGATTTGAAGGATGAAATCCCTGAGAAGGCTCAGCGTAATTCCATTCACCGCGAAGCACCAACATTTGAAGATCTATCCACAGGTACCGAGGTTTTAGAGACCGGTATTAAAGTTATCGACCTTTTAGCCCCTTACGTTAAGGGTGGTAAAATCGGTTTGTTTGGCGGTGCCGGTGTTGGAAAAACCGTGCTTATTCAAGAATTGATTAACAATATTGCACAAGAACATGGTGGTATTTCCGTATTTGCTGGTGTTGGAGAACGGACACGTGAAGGGAATGACCTTTATCATGAAATGAGTGACTCCGGTGTTATCAGCAAAACAGCGATGGTGTTCGGACAAATGAACGAACCGCCGGGTGCCCGTATGCGTGTCGCCCTTTCCGGCTTAACGATGGCTGAACACTTCCGTGATGAAGAAGGACAAGACGTGCTTCTCTTTATTGATAATATTTTCCGTTTCACTCAAGCGGGTATGGAAGTTTCCGCATTGCTTGGTCGCCTGCCTTCTGCCGTTGGTTATCAACCAACGTTGGCAACAGAAATGGGACAGCTGCAAGAGCGGATTACATCGACGAAAAAAGGATCGATTACATCCATTCAAGCGATTTATGTCCCAGCTGATGACTATACGGACCCTGCCCCTGCAACCACGTTTGCGCACTTAGATGCGACAACTAACCTTGAACGTAGTTTGTCGCAAATGGGGATTTATCCGGCCGTTGACCCACTGGCATCGACATCTCGGGCACTTGCACCTGAAAATGTGGGTGAAGAGCATTACGATGTGGCACGTCGTGTTCAAGAAACCTTGCAAAAATATAATGACTTGCAGGACATTATTGCGATCTTAGGTATGGATGAACTGTCAGATGACGACAAACTCGTTGTTCACCGTGCCCGTCGAATTCAGTTCTTCTTGTCACAAAACTTCCATGTTGCCGAACAGTTTACAGGTCAACCGGGTTCCTATGTACCATTAAAGGAAACGGTTAAAGGCTTTAAAGAGATTCTGGATGGCAAGCATGATGATATACCTGAAGATGCGTTCCGTCTTGTTGGTCGCATTGAAGAAGTTGTAGAAAATGCTAAAAAATTGGAACAAAATGCGTAAGGTTCGCAATGCCAGAACCCAAGGAGGGTTTTTGTCATGAATATGATTCAGACAAACATTGTAACGCCGGACGGCAAAGTATACGAAGGTGACATTCATATGGTCAGCTTGCGAGCGGTGACAGGGGAAATGGGGATATTACCTAATCATATTCCGACGGTTGTCCCGCTAGAAATCAATGCTGTTCGGCTGAAACACATGGGTAAAACCCAGGTTGTTGCTGTTAATGGCGGTTTTGTTGAGGTGGGTAAGGAAAGTGTCAATATTTTAGCTGAATCCGCAGAACTCAAAGAAGATATTGATATCGAACGTGCCCAGAAGGCCAAGCAGGACGCTGAACAACAGTTATCCGGCTTAGAAAAAGGAACTGCTAAGTACGAGACAATCTTAAAAGATCTCAAACGGGCGGAAAATCGCTTGGAGATCACTAAACAATAGATCGACTCATACAACCCGTTCTACTATCTATATGGTGGAACGGGTTTTTTTATAGCTTGGCTTAGTTTTTATTTTTGTCATAAAGGGTACGTATACAATTGAATTGAAAGCAACACATGGCAAATATTACAATAATTTTAGGTCGTAGGACTGCTACAAAATATGGTATGATAAAATTTAGCGGTAATTATAATCTGATGCCAAGTGTTGAATTGAGAAAGGAGTTCTACATAGTGTATGGGCTCAATGTCCAATCGGCATTAAATTTAGTGGTGCATCTCATCACGCTTATTTTAACCTGGTGGGCGTTGCAAAGTTTTAAAATTGATGTATACTTTAAACACCCACAAGGTCCGAAAGCTAAAGTTGCCATGCTGTTTATTGCTATTACAATCAGCTATAACGTTGGCAATTTTATTCTAAATTATGTCAATTGGTCCCTTAATCTACAAAATTTTATGTAATGTAAGCAAATGATGAATAACAACTGTCGAACGATGTAGGGTTTTAACTGAATGTTCCATGTATGACCATTCTCTCCGGGGCAATACTGTAAATAAGGAGAGGATGGAACCGTGAAACCCATTAATTATACGATTGCTTTTGTTGTGATACTGTTTTTTGGTGCTTATTCAAACTCGATAGCTAATGGAGATGCTGAAACGACCACACAGTTACCAAGGATGGCTGAAGTCTTAAAAGAACACCATGTCGGCATTGATCATTGGTCTGTCTACGCTAGGCAGAATTTGAAAAGTGTTTCAAATTCTTCAACTTTCAAACAGCAGCTGCAAACATTAAAGAAAAAGCTGCCGGATTTTGAATGGGATGACGTCAAAGTCAACCAAGCCGGTCAATATGAAGTTGAAGGGCATTCAAAGGTATCTGATCATGTCAGTGAGCAAGTACAATTGTTTATGTACCCACAGAAAAATCACAAAGCATCGTATGTTATTTATGAGCTTGAAGGACAAACATGGAATGGCAATACGTGGCAAACGTTTTCCCCGACCGTTGACAGTCGTATCAGCACAATCTTTAAAGAAACAACCGATACAAAACTTTACACAACCATCTCCGGGCAAAAACAGGCGGTATCATCAAAGTTATTGCCTGCGGCTCAGTCTTATGCTAAAGGACTTCATGCCCGGGTGGTAGAAAAAGTTAAAGAAAAAACATTTGTATCATTGTCTGCATATAATACAGCATGGAACCAGTTGATTCGAACCAACGGTCAGAAAATGAACCTGCAGGTCGCACTTAGGACTGTAGGCTCGACCACAACAGTGACCTTAGGCACGCCAATAATTACGTCTGAATACTAATAAAAATAAAGGGTTGGGCATGTGAGGTGGCCAAACCGGCTGCAGCCACCCTTTAAAAGGGAATAACGATAAACGACGCGGAGGGGAATACGTTGGAAAATATCATTGTGAGAGGCGGGAGGCGACTCCAAGGAACGGTGCAAGTCGATGGGGCAAAAAACGCTGTGCTTCCTGTCATTGCTGCATCGATTTTAGCCAAAAAAGGCGTTAGTAAAATAAATAATGTACCAGCTTTAGCAGATGTTTTTACAATTAAAGAAGTTTTAAAACATCTTAATGCTGATGTGACATACGAGGATAATTCTGTGACTGTAGGCGCCCAGTCCACCTTATCTACAGAAGCACCTTTTGAATATGTAAGGAAAATGAGGGCGTCATTTCTGGTTATGGGGCCATTATTAGCCCGTGTCGGTCATGCACGCATTGCTCTACCAGGAGGTTGTGCGATCGGTTCACGTCCTATTGATCAACACTTGAAAGGCTTTGAAGCCATGGGCGCTAAAGTCACGATTGGCAATGGTTTTATTGAAGCTAAAGTGGACGATCGGTTAGAAGGAGCCAGCATTTATTTAGATTTTCCAAGTGTTGGAGCTACGGAAAACATTATGATGGCGGCTGTTTTGGCTGACGGAGAAACAGTAATTGAAAACTGTGCTTGTGAACCTGAGATCGAAAATTTGGCGGATTATTTAAGTGCGATGGGAGCCAAAATTACAGGTGCGGGTTCAGGAACCATACGCATCACAGGTGTTCGTTCGCTCAAGGGTGTCACTCATGACATTATACCTGATCGCGTTGAAGCCGGTACGTATATGATAGCAGCAGCTATTACAAAGGGTAACATTCTCATTGAAGGCGCTATTTCAAGGCATTTACGGCCTTTAATTGCCAAGTTAGAGGAAATGGGTGTTCATATTGAAAGGGAAGGTAATGGATTGCGCGTTAAAGGTCCGGATATACTAAATCCCGTAGATATTAAAACAATGCCGCATCCAGGTTTTCCAACCGATTTGCAATCGCAAATGATGGCTCTGTTGCTTAAATCTCAAGGAACAGCTGTTATTACGGAAACCGTATTTGAGAATCGCTTCATGCATGTTGAAGAGTTTCGCCGTATGAATGCCGACATCAAAATCGAGGGAAGATCTGCTATTATTAGCGGCCCTTGTCAGCTGCAAGGCGCAGAAGTGGCGGCGACCGATTTAAGAGCTGGAGCCGCTTTAGTGATTGCCGGATTAGTTTCTGACGGCACTACACGAGTGACAGAATTAACTCACATTGACCGTGGCTATGTTAATTTTACCGAAAAGTTTCTTTCGCTGGGTGCCGATATTGAACGTGTTCCCGCCCAAGAGAAACAAGAAGTCGAAACTGTCAAAAGCAAAGTACCGAAACTGAATATGAAACCCAAATTTGCCTGACAAGGAGCCGCTCGCGGCTCTTTTTTTACTATACGGCTCAGGAACGCCTGAGCTGAAATCAACAGTCACGTAACGGACTCGCGTGATCCGACCTCAAAAACACTCATAACCTATAGTATGTCCATTTTTTTAGAGCATATACATTTTATCAGTGAATGAATATGTGACACATTTTTGTAAGTTCTAAATGTCGGGAATCATCCATACACTATTAGAAAATCTAGTTATGGGAGGCCCGGGTATGAACAAATCACTAGTTTATGCAGCAACTTTTTTACTCGTCGCCGTTATCATCATTCCAACCCTCATCGTCGTTCCATTTGGCGGGCAAAATTCACAGCAGCAAGCTGAGGCTGAAGATCAGTCAAAACCAGCTTCCGCTGAAAAAGACCAATCGTCGGGACCAGCTATTGCGGTTTCTGTCTATCGCAGCCAATCCGATAAAGTTCAAACCATTGACTTTCAAGATTATGTGGTCGGTGTTGTAGCATCGGAAATGCCAGCCGATTTCAATATTGAAGCATTAAAAGCACAGGCGCTCGCCGCTCGAACATATGTCGTTAAGCATTTACTTAGAGGGCCAAAAGCGAATTTGCCAAAAGATGCGGAAGTCACTGATACAAAATATTATCAAGTCTATAAAAGCCACGATGATCTCAAAAAGGAATGGGGCGATGATTATGATAGTAAGATCGCCAAAATTGAACAGGCCGTTTCGGAGACAGCGGGTGAAATCATCACATATGATGGTCAACCGATTGAATCGATGTTCTTCTCAACCAGTAATGGTTACACAGAGGATTCAGAGGACTATTGGTCCAATAAGATTCCATATCTAAAAAGCGTTAAAAGTCCATGGGATAAAAATTCCCCTAAATCCTTTGAAACCACTACCATACCTGTCTCAACATTTGAACAGGACTTAGGTGTGAACCTCGAGGAAGAGTCCGGTTCTATTGGTAAAGTTGTTAAGACAACGAACGGACACCGGGTCGGCAAAATCAAAATTGCGGGCCAGGCATTCACAGGTCGAGATGTTCGCGAAAAGTTAGGTTTACGCTCAACTGACTTTGAATTAAAAAAGAAAGATGGCAAGATTTATGCAGAAACTCAAGGATTTGGTCATGGCGTCGGTATGAGTCAATACGGTGCAAACGGCATGGCAAAGCAGGGCAAATCATACAAGGATATTGTGACTTACTATTATAGTGATGTTGATATTGAAAAAATTAACCCAACCCTCAAAGGGAAGTTAGCCGCTAAAGATTAGAGCGGGATCCACTTCTTATGAAACCATTGGTGCTTAGAGCCAATGGTTTTATTTTATCCCATGTTTCAAAAATGGATTGTCACACCCGGCAACATGCCCCTATGGATATAAAAGAATCCAGTATCATCAATGTAGTAGATTTGTCGAAAAAAATTAGTAACTTTTTTGACTATTAGGGTATAGATTCTCGCAAATCTGATGAGAATGGTTGCTGAGGTGATAAAGATGACAGATCGAAACAATCGAAATCCGCAAGAAGAATCCCAAAACAAATTGCGGAAACTCACAAGAAGACGTTGGTTTTATCCAGCCATGTACTTAGGCGTTGCTGCTTTGGTCATGATTTCAGTTTTATGGATTCAACAGGGCGGTGGAGATACACAGAATGAGACGTCGCCAACGGGCGAAGAACAAGGCAATGTTGCCATTGATGAAGATAATGAAGAAGCTGTTCCCGTCAATGGTGCCAAAGAAGAGTTTGCTTTGCCGGTCGCAAATAAGGATGCTGTCGAGGTGACGCAAAAATTCTATGACGTTAACGGAGACCCAGAGGACCAACAAGCCGCTATAGTAACCTATGATAATACCTACAAACAAAGTACAGGTGTCAATTATACTTCAAAGAACAATGAATCATTTGATGTTACGGCTGCTATGGGTGGTACGGTTGTCAAAGCTAAGAAAGATAATATCTTAGGTAAAGTCGTTCAGATTGATCATGGCAATAAGGTCACAACACAATATTCAAGTTTGAATGAATTGAAAGTGAAAGAAGGACAAAAAATTAAGCAAGGAGACGTCCTTGGTGTCTCAGGACGCAGTAGTTTTAACAAAGATGCTGGTGTCCACGTGCACTTTGAAATTCGCAAAAAAGGTGTCGCAGTTGATCCATTGGCCTATCTTGGCAAAGGGGTTGCCGCTCTAGATGAAGTTGCCAAAAACTCGGACAATAGCACTGAGCCTGTTACTGAAAGTGATGAAGGTTCAGCTCAAGATGATTCCAATGGTCAAGAAAATAAATCAAGTCAAGATAATAGCACAAACCAAGAATCTCAGAATGAGCAGGACCAAGACATGGGAACGAATAGTCAGCAACAACAGCAGCAACAACAAGCTCCAATGGGTGAAAATAGCAACAGCAACCCTGAATCTCAAGATGATACGTCAAACGACAACAAAGATTCCATGAATGATACGGAATCAAGTCAAGATTCGAATCAGGAACAAAATCAAGATAGTCAACAAAGCGAAGAATAATCAAGAAACCAACGTCTTTCCTTCATGAATAAGTTCGGAAACCTTAAAATTAGGGCTGCCGCTGCCACGGCAGTCTATTTTTTTTGTCTTGATTCAGGGTTGCGTTGTTAATGATTTCGCGGCGGCGGCCCTTAACTCCTTTCAAAGTCTACATAATTTTCTATACAAATGGTAGGCAAATCGTATAAGATAGATTTTGAAGTCACATCATCTGGAAAAATTTAATGTCAAGGGGGAGGATGATTTGATTGATGAAACAGACCGGAAGATTTTAGATTGCTTAAACGATGATGGCCGGATGTCATATGTCGATATTGGTAAACAACTGAATATATCCCGCGTTTCTGTCCGCGAACGTGTCAATCAGATGATTGACAAAGGTGTCATCGAAAAATTCAGTGTCGTGATTAATTCGGAATTGGCCGGTAAGCATGTGTCCGCGTTTTTTGAAGTTGACTGTGAACCGGCCTATTTAGTTGAAGTTGCCGAAACGCTTGTGAATAATCCGGTCGTCGCCAGCTGCTATCAAATGACTGGCCCAAGTACATTACATATGCATGTCCTTGTCGAGGACTTTCATGCTTTGGAAAAATTCATTAACGAAGAATTATACGCATTGGAAGGTATTACAAGAGTCGATAGCCACATACTGCTCCGCCGCTTCAAAAGCCGGACAGGACTGAAGCTGTAATTCTGAACCGCAGGCCATATTGGAGCCTGCGGTTTTTTCGTATGGCTTCGCTCTTTTCTTTATAGCTTTCAGAAAACCTTTATCAAAGTAACAGTATACTACTTAAAATCAATAAAGGATTTTGAAGTGAAATAATATACCAATGATTAATATTTTTTTGAAAAATATATTGCAATCTATTTTCAGCTGTCATATAATCATGATTAAAACAAACAAAACAAAAGTTAAGATAATTTGTTAAAAAGGCTAACAATCGGAATCTATATCTTTGTTTTTGAGACAAAATGGAGGTGATGGCGGCTTAATCACGTATCCAAGACTTTCAATAAGCTTGAATGGAGGTGTGATGGAGGATGGTTGCGTTAATAGGAAGAAGACTGGTACAAACCATTTTTTTATTATTTGGTATTTCGATCATTGTTTTCTTGAGTATGCATATTGCTCCAGGGGATCCAGCAGCAGTGATTGGCGGTCCGACAGCATCAAAATCTGATATCGAAGCGATAAGAGAGCAGCTGGGTTTGAACCAACCTTTGTTTGTTCAATATTGGGATTACATAGCCGGTGTCTTACAAGGTGACATGGGCCAATCTTTTCAAACCGATCGTTCGGTAGCTCAAGAAATCATGGTACGTTTACCCAATACCATAAATTTGGCTGTTGCAAGTGTTGTTGTTTCAGTCATTATCGGTATTCCCGCGGGGATCATTTCCGCACTCAAACAAAATTCCTGGCAAGATTTTTTTAGTACAACAGCCGCTCTAGCAGGTGTCTCAATTCCTAACTTTTGGTTGGGAGCTGTCCTTATTCTCATTTTTGCCGTTAACTTACAGTGGCTTCCAGTTGGAGGTTTGACGGAGCCGATATGGACGATTGCGGGCATCAAGCAGTTAATTTTACCTGCTATTACATTAGGAACAGCTTCAGCAGCCATGATTGCCCGCATGACACGTTCATCAATGCTTGAGATCATTCGTTCAGATTTTATTAGAACAGCCAGAGCAAAAGGTGTTAAGGAGAAGGCTGTCATCTGGATTCATTGTCTACGTAACGCGATGATACCAGTGATTACCGTCATCGGATTAAATTTCGGTTTTCTACTAGGAGGCACGATCATTGTTGAACAAGTCTTTGCCATTAACGGCGTCGGACGATTAATGATTGAGGCAATATCAGCACGAGATTTTCCAATGGTACAAGGTTCGGTATTGTTGATAGCCGCCATTTTTGTCTTTGTCAACCTTCTAGTTGATATTGTGTATGCCTTGATTGATCCAAGAATTAGTTATGACTAGAGAGGGGGGGTTGAACATGGAAAGTCAACTGGCTGAGAATCAAACAGCTATTGAACAAAAAAAAGATAAACGTGATAGTACATTTAAAAAGATTGTGAAAGGGATGCTCCATAGCAAACTTGCTTTAATAGGATTATTCATTATTGTTGTGCAGATTTTCTTTGCTGTTTTCGCTGATTTGATCGCCCCTTATGATCCGGTTAATCAGCAGTTGTCGCATACAAATTTACCGCCATTTTCGCCCGATCATTGGTTGGGAACAGATAATTATGGACGAGATATGTGGAGCAGGCTTGTTTTTGGAGCGCGGATCTCGCTCGTTGTCGGGATAACGTCTGTGGCTATTGGGGCTTTTTTTGGCATTATTCTCGGCTTGTTAGCAGGCTATTATAGGCTTTTAGACGGGCTGATTATGCGTCTATCTGATCTCTTATTCGCTTTTCCAGGCATATTGTTAGCCATGCTAATCATCGCGATTTTAGGTTCAAGTCTGGTTAATGTCGTTATTGCCATTAGTATATGGTCGATCCCGACCTGCGCAAGAATTGTTAGAGGAAGCGTGTTATCGATAAAGAGACAAGAATATATCACCGCGATGAGGTCACTTGGAGCCAGTGATTTTCGAATTTTAGTTAAGCATGTTTTGCCCAATTGTTTGGCACCCATTATCGTCTTTATAACGATGCGGATGGCAACAGCGATTTTATCAACGTCTTCACTTAGCTTTCTTGGACTAGGAGCCGATCCGTCCAAACCGGAATGGGGAGCCATGATCGCTCAAGGTCAAAAGTTGATTTGGACAGCACCGCATATGGTCATCATACCGGGTATTGCCATTGTGTTGGTCGTCTTTGCCTTTAATGTTGTGGGAGACGCCTTAAGGGATACACTAGATCCAAACATGGATGTTGACCAGTAACTCTAGCGATTTATTTTATATTAGGATTGCTTTTCGATACGAACTGAAAGAATCTAACGCTGTGAGCAGCCCAAATACACGTAGACTCCTGCGGGAACAGCGGCCAAAGTGAGACCCCGCAGAACGAAGTTCGAGGAGGCTCACGGGTCTCCCGCGGAAAGCGAAGTGTATTCGGGCTGCGGTCAAAAAGCAACAATCCATACGAGAAGAGCTTTAAATTTAAGAACTCATTAAGATTCGGGGAGGAATAAACGAATGAGACGATCTTTAATGCTTGTTGTGGCACTTATGATGTTGGTTGGAGGCGTGTTGGCTGGGTGTTCCGGCTCAAGTCAAACGGACTCCTCTGCATCTTCAGACAGTGGAACCAGCGGAGAACAGACGTTAACATATGCTAATACGACGAAAGTGGTCGGCCTATCGCCGATTATGACCAATGATTCTGTGTCTGCAAGAGTCATTATGCAAATCTATGAAACGTTATTTACTCGTGATCCGGATACAATGGAAATCAAACCTTTATTAGCGAAATCATATGAAACGCCGGATAAAAAGACTTGGGTGATTCATTTAAAAGAAGGTATTCAATTTACGAATGGAACGGAATTAACATCCGAAGACGTTAAATATACTTTTGATAAGCTTCGAGATCCGGATACCGGAGCACCAAGAGCTTCTCTATTAGCATCGGTTAAGAAAGTCACTGCTAAAGATAAATACACGGTGGTGATTAAAACCAAGGAACCTTATGGCCCTATGTTAGCGGCTTTGGCTCACTATAATGCGTCTATTATTAGTAAAGAAGCCGATCAAAAGAACGATCTCATGAAAAAACCTGTTGGGACCGGACCTTATAAGTTAAAAGAATGGGTGACAGGCGACCATGTTACCGTCACAAAGAATAGCAATTATTGGGGTGAGGACCCTGCTCTAAAAGAAGCGACATTCAAAGTCGTGCCAGATGTGAATACGGCCATTTCCATGCTGCAAACGGGTGAAGTTGACCTAATTGATGGCATTCCTTCATCACAATGGCAACGCGTTAAGAGTCTACAAAATGTAAAAACAACGAAAAAACCGGGTACGCGTGTCTCTTACATGGCTTTTAACTTTAATAAAGACCCAATGAGTCAGCTCAAGTTTAGAAAGGCCGTATCTTATGCTATTAATCGGAAGTCCTATGTTAAACAGTTAAATGGTTTGGGCGTTCAATCCAATAGTATTATAGGTCCTAAGGTTTCGGGTTATGATAAGTCAGCAGAAGACGCTGGTTACACGTATGATCCAGAAAAAGCTAAAAAAATGATCGAAGAAAATGGTTGGAAGGGCTTAGAGCTCAAGATGTTGGTGGCCAACAGGGAGAATTATATGAAGATGGCCCAAATTGTCCAAGAGCAACTTGAAGATGCCGGGTTGAAAGTGAAACTTCAATCGATGGAATGGGGGACATTCTTGGATGTGTCCACACAAGGGAAGTTTGATATCACATTCCTAGGTTGGGGCAACACAACGGGTGACGGCAGTGAACTACTCTATCCTAACCTGCATAGCGACAATATGGAATCATCCAACCGGGCCAATTATAACAATAGTGAGTTTGATCAACTGGTTGACGCTTCACGATTCTCTGTTGACCAAGACGTTCGTCAAGAAAAACTCGACGCAGCGAATAAGATCGCTATAAAAGATGCCGCATGGGTCGTTATGAACCATGCAATGGTAACAGCCGCTTACCGTGATGATGTTAAGGGATTTAAAATATCACCAACAGCGGATTGGCTTCTGAAGAACATTGAAAGGGAGTAGACGTCGCCATGACTGAAGAAATATTAAATATCAACGATCTGGAAGTCCAATTTAAGACGGCTGATGGTCATCTATCAGCCGTCGATGGCTTATCTTACAAAGTTAATAAAGGTGAGACGGTTTGTGTCGTTGGTGAATCAGGCTGTGGGAAAAGTATCAGTGCCTTGTCTATCATGGGCTTGTTACCCAATAATGGCCAAGTCGCAAGCGGCCGCATTCAGTTTATGGGAAAAGACCTTGCTGCGCTAAAGAACGAGGACATGCGCCGGATTCGAGGCAATGATATTTCGATGATTTTTCAGGAACCTATGACGGCGTTGAACCCGGTTTTTACAGTCGGTTATCAGGTTAGAGAACCCTTGCGTATTCATGAAAAGATGAATAAAAAACAGGCGCACCAAAAGGGAATTGACTTATTGAAACAGGTCGGGCTGTCTTTACCGGAAAAACGCATGCAGCAATATCCTCATGAACTTAGCGGCGGGATGCGCCAAAGAGTGATGATTGCCATTGCATTAGCCTGTAATCCCAAGATGATTATAGCTGATGAACCTACAACGGCACTGGATGTCACCATTCAGGCGCAAATTTTGGACTTAATGAATGAGTTAAAAGATACGATTGATACGAGTATTCTCATGATCACGCACGATATGGGAGTTGTGGCAGAAATCGCTGATCGAGTGATTGTGATGTATGCCGGTGAGATTGTTGAAGAAGGGGATGTGGAGACCATCTTTAACGACCCTCAGCATCCTTACACACAAGGATTGCTGGCTTCTGTCCCTGATGTGGAGCAAGAAAGTAAGGAGTTACGCGGTATTCCTGGGACGCTTCCAGGCCTGAATGAGCGCGCTCAAGGATGCCGATTCCAAGACAGATGCCCTTTTGTTATGGATATTTGCAAAGATGAACATCCGCACATAACTGAAATAGAACAGCACAAAACCCGTTGTTGGCTGAAGGAGGGAAGCGATCATGAGTTCGAACAACGTCCTCTTTCAAATGCGTGACGTTAAGAAACACTTTCCGATCAAAGGTGGTCTTTTCAATTCAACTAAAGGCAGTGTTAAAGCTGTGGACGGAGTCACCTTAGATATCACAGAAGGAGAAACACTTGGTGTAGTCGGGGAATCAGGGTGCGGGAAATCAACATTGGGACGTACGGTTCTTGGCCTTGAGTCGATGACGGATGGGCAGTTAGTCTTTCGGGATCAGAACATTACACAGTTAAGTAAAAGACAACTAAAGCCGCTGAAAAAAGAAATGCAAATGATTTTTCAAGATCCCTTCGCATCATTGAATCCTAGGCAAACCATCGGTAGAGCCATAGAAGAAGCATACATCATTCATACAAATGATAAGGCCGGTGAACGCCGGCAAAAAGTCATGAGTTTATTAGAAGAAGTTGGGTTAGGCGCTGAACATTATGATCGTTATCCCCATGAATTCAGCGGCGGTCAAAGACAACGGATAGGGATTGCGAGGGCCGTCGCATTGAATCCGTCTTTTATTGTCTGTGATGAGGCTGTTTCTGCACTGGACGTATCCGTGCAAGCTCAAGTGATTAATCTATTAAAAAAGTTGCAAAGCAGTTACGGTTTGACGTATCTCTTCATTTCTCATGACTTAGGCGTTGTTAGACATATTAGTGATCGAGTCTTGGTCATGTATCTCGGTAATATGGTTGAATTGACAACAACGGAACAACTCTATCAAAATCCGCAGCATCCTTATACCCAAGCTTTATTATCAGCTATTCCGAGAACAGCACCAAAACGAAAACGGGAGCATGTTCATTTGAACGGCGAGATTCCGAGTCCAACTGATCCGCCGTCTGGATGTCCGTTCCATACCCGCTGTCCGATAGCTGCTGATATCTGTAAAGAGGTGAAGCCAGAGTGGCGGCAAGTTGATGATGATCACTATGCTGCTTGTCATATGGTCTAGAAGGGGATTAACTGTTAAGCTGAGTATATTGAATACAACTAGGGAGGGACAACCATGATGCCGTATGATCCAAATTATCAACCTTATTATTCGAAAAGACAGTCCGTTTATAGTAAAAATGGCATGGTTGCAACATCGCAACCACTGGCGGCACAGGCCGGTCTGGAGATATTAAAACAAGGCGGCAATGCGGTGGATGCTGCCATTGCAACAGCGGCTTGTTTGACGGTCGTTGAACCGACATCAAACGGTATCGGGAGTGACGCGTTTGCTCTCGTCTGGATGAACGGGGAACTGCATGGCCTTAATGCAAGCGGGCCTGCGCCGCAGAAACTATCTATTAATGCTGTTAAAGAGCGCGGTCATGATACGATACCGACCCATGGTCTGACGCCGGTAACGGTTCCCGGGGCGCCGGCGGCATGGGTAGAATGTTCGCGCCGCTTCGGTCAACTGCCATTTAAAGATGTATTAGCGCCCGCAATTAAGCATGCGGAAGAAGGTTATCCGCTGTCACCCGTGCTGGCCAAGTTTTGGCAACGCGCCTATCAATCTTTTAAAGAGAAACTGACCGATGAGGCTTTCCAAAATTGGTTTGCGACCTTTGCTCCAGATGGTCGCGCGCCGCAAGCGGGTGAACTTTGGCAGTCACAGGATCATGCCCGCACCCTCCAGGCGATTGCTGACACGCAGGGTGAGGCTTTTTATAAAGGGGAACTCGCGGATGCTATTGATGCCTTTTCAAAACAGCATGATGGTTTTATTCGCAAAGAGGATTTAATGAACTATCAACCGGAGTGGGTCGATCCGATTTCGGTGAACTATCATGGCTATGACGTTTGGGAGATTCCGCCGAACGGACAAGGTTTGATCGCGCTGCTTGGGTTGAATATCTTAGACGGTCTAACATTTAATGAAAAAGATTCTGTTGATACCTATCATAAGCAAATTGAGGCGCTGAAGCTAGCATTCGCAGACGGTCAGAAATATATTACTGAAGCGTCGCATATGAGTGCGTCGCTAGAAGGATTGTTATCAAAAGCCTATGCAGAAAAACGCCGCTCGGCTATTGGTGAGCAGGCAATGCAGCCGGAACCTGGTGAGCCGCCTAAAGGCGGCACGGTTTATTTGGCTGCGGCTGATGCTGATGGTAACATGGTGTCGTTCATCCAGAGTAATTATATGGGCTTTGGTTCCGGGATTGTTGTACCAGGAACAGGTATTGCCCTGCAAAATAGAGGGCACAACTTCTCAATGGATCCTTCCCACGACAATTGTTTGGCACCTGGGAAACGGACGTATCATACCATCATTCCTGGATTTCTGACAAAGGATGGTGAAGCTGTCGGGCCGTTTGGTGTCATGGGAGGATTTATGCAGCCGCAGGGACACATGCAAGTGCTCATGAATACGATCGATTTTCACTTGAATCCGCAAGCAGCCTTAGATGCGCCGAGATGGCAATGGATGAAAGATAAGCAAGTGTTTGTTGAGCATGGTTTTCCGCACCACCTCGCGCAGGCACTGGCGGATAAAGGACATGATATTCAGTATGCCTTGGAACCTAATACCTTTGGCCGCGGGCAAATCATTTGGCGTGATCCGGAAACAGGTGTGTTAAACGGCGGTACAGAATTTAGAACTGATGGAGGGGTCGCTGCATGGTAACACAATATTTGACATCAAGAGAGTTTGAGTCCCATGCGCCTCTATAATCTGTTTATGGCATTTTTGCGGGTTGGTTTGTTGGGATATGGCGGTGGTCCGGGTTCAATCCCGCTTATTCATAAAGAAGTGGTCGACAAATATGAGTGGATGACCGATGATGAATTCGGCGATGTCCTCGCCTTGGCAAATACTTTGCCAGGGCCGATTGCGACGAAGATGGCCGGCTATATCGGTTGGATGGTTGCTAAGACGTGGGGGATGGTCGTCGGCGTCTTGGCGACCATCGTCCCGACGATTTTATTAATGATCTTGTTATTAACTTTTCTTGCCGCATTTCAAGAGCAACCTTGGGTGCAAGGGATGACCCATGCCGTCATTCCGGTCGTCGGGGTCATGTTGGCCGTATTAACATGGCAGTTTTTACAAAAAGCAGGCCAAGGTCTCGGCTGGATCAAATGCTTAATCTTGGCTGTTGTAGCCCTGTTACTGATCAAAATGTTAGGGCTTCATCCTGCCATCATCATTGGAGCAACGCTATTATATGTTCTTATTAAGCCTAGTCAGTCGAAAAAGTCCAGTGATGAAAGGGGTGAGACGGGATGAATCTGTGGCACATTTTTCTCGCGTTTTTCATTCCTGGAATCCTTGGTTATGGCGGCGGGCCGGCGTCGATTCCTTTAGTCGAAAATGAAGTCGCCAACACTTACGGATGGATGAATGTTAGTGAATTCAGCCGTGTCTTGGCTTTGGGTAATTCACTACCCGGTCCGATTGCAACGAAATTGGCCGGCTATATCGGCTTCGCTGAAGGCGGCATTTTGGGTGGGCTGGTTGCGATCATCGCGACTGTCGGCCCTTCATTGATTTTGATGATTGCGTTAATGAGGCTGCTCTACAAATATAAGGACTCCCCGAAAGTCAAACAACTGACATTGCTGATCCGTCCAACCATCGCTGTGTTATTAGGGTTGATGGCGTATCAATTTTTTCAAGAATCCATAGGTTCGGCGGGTTGGATACAGACAGGCATTCTCATTGTCGCCTCCTACCTTTTGTTAGAACGCCTCCGCGTTCATCCCGCCTTCGTCATTGCCGGCGCGCTTGCCTACGGCGCTTTATTTCTAGGTGCATAAGAGACAAAATTAAGGACTGCCGAGGTGGCAGTCCTTTTTTGTGGACATTGAGAAGATGCTCATTGTTTCCTGAAAACCGCTCATCTTTCGTGAAAACCGCTCAATTTTTCGAGTGAACCGCTCATCTTCTGTGAAAAGCGCTCATTTTCCATGTGAACCGCTCATCTTTCGTGAAAACCGCTCAATTTTTCGAGTGAACCGCTCATCTTCTGTGAAAAGCGCTCATTTTCCATGTGAACCGCTCATCTTCTGTGAAAAGCGCTCATTTTCCATGTGAACCGCTCATCTTTCATGAAAAGCGCTCATTTTCCATGTGAACCGCTCATCTTTCATGAAAACCGCTCATTTTTCAGCAAAGTTACCCATCTCATCCTCCGAATCCGGTCACAGATACCCCTCAATCCTCGCCTGTCCATCGTCTGAGTTAAATAAAAATTATGCAAAACCCCTTGTCCTTCTTGACTTTTTGGCATATAACCCAAACCTGTTTAATAAAATGTTACAAACTCACACAAATGGTTATGAGGTGTGGTGTCGTTATGAAGCATCACAAATAATTCTCATATCGCATGTTTTATCTTTTTTGGGAGGCGAGTGGTGTGCACGATTACATCAAAGAAAGAACGATCAAGATTGGAAGGCATATCGTCGAGACGAAGAAAACAGTGCGAGTCGTAGCCAAAGAGTTCGGTGTTTCTAAGAGCACCGTCCACAAAGATTTAACAGAAAGGCTGCCCATCATCAATCCTGAACTATCGAATGAAGTTCAAACAGTATTAAGCTATCACAAGTCCATTCGGCATCTCCGAGGAGGAGAAGCGACTCGTACCAAGTACCATAATGACTCTGAAGAACCGGTGAAAAACTAATCGCTAATACAACAT
This sequence comes from Tuberibacillus sp. Marseille-P3662, assembly GCF_900178005.1. Taxonomy (NCBI): domain Bacteria; kingdom Bacillati; phylum Bacillota; class Bacilli; order Caryophanales; family Sporolactobacillaceae; genus Tuberibacillus; species Tuberibacillus sp. Marseille-P3662. The sequence continues at coordinate 322,506 of NZ_FXBS01000005.1, forward strand.
GAATCCAAGACACCGGCCGTCGATCGACCACACAATCTCCCATATAAACGCTCCAGGAATTTATACGACATGATTCGATTTTTCTTTTATAAAATGCACCCTGTAAGCCAAAAATGTGTTAGAATAGTTAGATGAAAAAGTCGACGTATGTTGAATTTTAATGCATTTGTTTACAGGGAGGATCCTTATGTTTTCAAGGGATATTGGCATAGACCTTGGTACAGCGAATATATTAATGTATGTTAAAGGCCGCGGAATCGTGTTAAACGAACCATCCGTAGTTGCAATTGATAAAAGGACAAACAAACCGCTAGAAGTCGGTGAAGCTGCCCGGCGCATGGTTGGTCGTACGCCGGGTAACATTGTTGCCATCCGTCCACTAAAAGACGGTGTCATTGCCGATTTTGAAATTACTGAAGTGATGCTCAAATACTTTATTGACAAAATTAAAGTCAAAGGATTTATGACTAAGCCGCGCATCCTTATTTGTACTCCGACGAACATCACATCGGTTGAACAAAAAGCGATACGAGAAGCAGCGGAAAAAAGCGGCGGAAAACATATCTTTTTAGAAGAAGAACCGAAAGTAGCGGCGATTGGTGCCGGTATGGATATTTTTCAGCCAAGCGGTAACATGGTGATTGATATAGGCGGTGGCACAACCGATATTGCTGTCTTGTCGATGGGTGATATTGTCACCGCCTCCACTATCAAAATGGCCGGGGACTCATTTGATACAGAAATCCTTAATTACATTAAGAAAAAGTACAAGCTACTGATTGGTGAACGGACCTCAGAAGATATTAAAACGACTGTTGCGACGGTTTATAAAGGGTCTCGTGACGAGGAGATTACCATTCGCGGTCGTGATATGGTCAGCGGTCTACCGAAAACCATTACCATTAACTCTGAAGAAATCCGTGAATCCCTTCAAGAGCCAACTGATAACATTGTCCAAGCAGCAAAAAATGTGTTGGAACGGACACCGCCTGAATTATCCGCCGACATTATTGACCGCGGTATTATTTTAACCGGCGGTGGTGCCCTGCTTGATGGCATTGATCAGTTGCTCTCCGAAGAGCTCAAAGTCCCTGTTGTTATTGCTGAGGATCCTTTGGCCTGCGTTGCTGAAGGGACTGGACGGATGCTTGATCACTTGGACAAGTTACCCAAGAAAAAATTAAGCTAATCCTTTTGCACTCGTTGATCAAGGTATGATCCACCCACTTGCCTTAACCGAATCTTTTTAAAAGGGGCTACTCGGATGTTTAGAGGATTTTATACAGCGGCTTCCGGCATGATGACCCAAAGCCGCCGAACCGATGTCTTAACGAATAACATTGCCAATAAAAATACGCCAGGTTATAAGGCTGATCAGACGGCGACCAAGTCGTTTCCCAATTACTTAATTGAACGTCTCCAAAAAGGGAACAGCGAAAATTTGGGCCGCCTTTCGTCAGGTGCCTATGTTCAGGAGACGGTCCCTGACTTTACTTCCGGATCGCTAAAGGAAACAAACCGGTCAACGGATTTGGCGTTAATGGGTAACAATATCCCCGGTGATGCTGACACCGGTCGTCCGGGCGCTGTCTTTTTTACTGTCGAAGGATCGGACGGAAATCGTCGTTATACGAGAAATGGTCAATTGACCCTGGATGGGACAGGCCAGTTGACGACAGCTAAAGGTCAGCCTGTGCTCGGTACCAATGGACAACCGATTCAACTAGCTTCCCAGAATTTCAATGTTGATGCGAGCGGACGTGTGTTTGAAGAGGGTCAATTTACAGGACGCCAGGTTCAAGTGGCTTATGCAGCCAATCCTTATGATTTGGTGAAAGACGGCAGCGGGTTGTATCATCTTGAAGGTGATGGATTATTACCGCAAGCCAACAATAATGACAATATTTCATTTAATATCAAACAAGGATTTTTGGAGCAATCTAATGTTGCCTTAGAAGAATCAATGACGAACCTTTCGAATTCGTATCGATTATTTGAAGCGAATCAAAAAATATTAAAAGCTTATGACCGCAGCATGCAACTTGCCGCAACAAAAGTCGGTCGTTTGGGATAAGGGGGACAGGCCATGACAAACCGGGCGATGATTAATGCCGCTGTGACAATGGGCCAACTGCAAAAAGGTCTGGATGTGACGGCAGATAATATCAGTAATGTGAACACATATGGTTATAAGAGCCGCGGTACCTCCTTCAACAGTTTGCTGTTCCAAGAGCAAAACAATTTGCCCAGCGAAGACAACACGGACGAAGACCGGCTAACACCTGATGGTCTAAGATTGGGAACGGGTGCCCAATTATCAGCGACACCGATGGATACAAAGCAAGGCGGATTGCAAGAGACTGGACGGACACTGGATTTTGCTTTGACGCAACCGAACACGTTTTTTAAAGTCCAAGTGGCTGATGAAGGCGGTGCACCGTCTGTTCAATATACGCGCAATGGTACGTTTTATTTACAACCTGACAATGATTCGGATCAAATGAATCTCGTGACATCAGAAGGCCATGCTGTCTTAGATGCGGATAATCAGCCGATTCAAGTGAATCAGAACTTCAAATCATTGAATGTTGACGGGACGGGCAATATGGAAGTCGAGTACCCTCAAGGAACGGCACAATTAGGTCAGCTGGGGTTGACGGATGTGACCCGCCCACAATTGTTAGTAGGACAAGGCAATGGGCGTTATACGTTTGATGGGTTGGCAGCACGCGGCCTTAATTTGGCCGATGTCAGCAATCAGTATAATAGTGGGGAATCGGTGGTCCGTCAGGGCTCCCTCGAACAGTCCAATGTTGACTTAACCGAAGCGATGACAGACTTGACCACTATGCAGCGTTCCTATCAATTTAATGCCCGCTCCATCCGTGTTCACGATCAGATGATGGGGCTTGTGAATTCAATCAGGTAGAAAGAAAGGCGTTCAGTTATGGATCAGACCAGAGAGCAAAGAAAAGCCAAACAACCAGAAGAACAGGCCGCTAAGCAGATGGAAAATGATCAGGCCGTTAATCAGGAACAAGAGAATCAAACACGTGAAGGCTGGTTCCGGAAATGGAAAGGCTGGTTTCAGAAATGGCTTCATCGTCGCAAGAAAGAAGAGATGCCTGATACGGAACCGGGTTCTAGGGAAGCGAAACGCCAACAGGAAAAACAACAGAAAAAACGGTACCGTCTCCGTCTCATGCCTGTTTGGCTCCGGGTCGTTGTTCTACTGCTCTTATGTATCTTTGCACTGGTCGTCGGTACCATGATTGGCTTTGGTGTCATCGGCGGCGGACAAGCCTTCGATGTGTTTCACAAAGAAACATGGCAACACATTTATGACATTATTTATAAAGATTAAGGGGGAGCTAACCTCCCACCGTAATACTGTGTTAAAGGACGGATACTATGCTCACCATTGAAGAGATCAAGGATATCATTCCACATCGTTATCCATTCTTGCTCATTGATCGCGTCTTAGAAGTCGAAGAAGGCCAGCGGGCAGTTGGTTTGAAAAACGTCACGGGTAATGAAGACTTTTTCAACGGCCATTTTCCCGACTATCCTGTTATGCCAGGGGTTCTCATCGTCGAAGCCCTGGCTCAAGTTGGCGCTGTTGCTATGTTGAAGCAAGAGGACAACCGTGGCCGCTTGGCGTTTTTTACCGGCATTGACAAGTGCCGTTTTAAGCGTCAAGTCAAACCCGGCGATCAGCTCAAATTGGAAGTCGAAATGACTCGCGTGCGCGGCAAGGTCGGCAAAGGTAAAGGGATTGCCACTGTTGACGGTGAAGTCGCTGCAGAAGCAGAGATCATGTTTGCTTTAGGTGACAAAGACGAATCATGAAGCGAAGTATATCATTGATATAGGGAGTGTTCCGTAAGTGAGATGACGGAGCACTCTTTTTTTGCTTTTTACCAATAGCATCCCCTGTTGTCCACAGCTTTTAATATCAGATTACCAATGTTACATTTTCATAAAATTTAAGCATTTGTGGATTCCAGTCCTTTACAAGAGTCTTTTATATTAGTAAAATAATACCAACATCTACGTTGGGGTGTGGCCATATGTCTGGATTTTTTGAGCAAATGAGCTCAGCAATTATGACCTACATATATTTGGTATTCCCAATTGCAGCTTTTATTTTGGGTCTTTTGGGCTACTTGTTAACGAAGACGCTTTGGATTGGGTCTTTATTCACATTATTGGCAAGCACAGCGCTGTTCACTTTGTATTCAGTGAAAGTTGATAATGGGTATTATCTTCCTTACTATTTAATTATATTTTACGGATGTTTGTCTTTGGGCGCTTCTATATTGATTCAATGGATCATTGAAAGACCCAATAAAGAAAAGTCTCGAGACATTTAAAAGTCGGCACAATGATTAGGATCAACGCAATGATATATGGCTACACTTAGAGGAGCTGGTGCATTCATCAAAGGAGTTGAACAATGTGAATCCTAAAGTGACTGTGATTGGAAGTATGAATATGGATCTTGTTGCGGAAACGGAGCGTCGACCTGAACCGGGTGAGACGGTTCTTGGCGAGCAGTTTACCATGAATCCAGGTGGTAAAGGTTTCAATCAAGCGGTTGCTGCCGCCCGGCTAGGCGCTGATGTTCAGATGATCGGCAGGGTAGGTGACGACGCTTTTGGCCGTGAGATCATCAGCCATCTTGCTAAAGAGGGGATGTCTACAAACCATGTGGAACAGGTCACAGACACCTCGACCGGAACAGCGACCATTGTTGTGTCAGAGGGGGAGAACAATATTGTCGTTGTTCCTGGAGCGAATCACCGCCTATCCCCGGAAGACCTAGAAAACGTTGAACCGACCATCGCAGACAGTGATATCGTGCTTTTGCAATTAGAAACTCCGATGGACACCGTCACAGCGGCGGCCCGAGTCGCCCGGCGTCATCATGTGCCAGTGATCCTGAATCCAGCCCCTTATCAAGCTTTGCCAACAGCATTGGTTCATCAGATTGACTATCTAACGCCAAATGAACATGAACACCGCTTGATGCATCATGATGCGCTTTTAGATCACTTTGACAATCCGCTCATCGTGACAAAGGGAAGCGCCGGAACCGATGTTTATAATCATGGAAAAGGCAGTACTGTTCAAGGTTATACCGTCGACCCGATTGATACGACCGGCGCCGGGGATGCCTTTAATGGCGGGTTAGCTGCCCGCTTAGCTAGCGGTTCCTCACTAACGGAGGCTGTACGTTATGCGAATGCCGTAGGTGCAAGAGCCGTGACGAAGTTAGGTGCTCAGTCTGGAATGCCCACACATCAAGAAGTCTTACAACTTATGGATGAAATGGATTAGAAGGGTTGTAAAAGGCCGCGTGAGAGTTCTGTAACATCCTGACCAAGACCAACAATATTCACCTCCGCAGAAACCTCATTTTTAAAATCTCATAATGATTATAAGATGGGGGCTGGGATGTCAGTTCCCATTTTTTGTATGAATGTAGCTTGCGATGAAGATACTGCAAGCAACCCTTCGACTCCACCAATGCCGGCTCTACCGTTCCAGTTTGGGGTTAGACCGTTCCAAAAGAATATCTGACCGTTCCAAATGATCGGTTAACCGTTCCAAAATCGCTACTGACCGTTCCAATTTATCTATCAACCATTCCATTGCTTTAAAGATTAGGAAAAAACCATTCCCTTTTAGAGGGGGGTTTTACTATTTTTAACTATCGCTCCAGTCTGCAGTTAAAAGCCCGTAAACAATTTGGTCTTCGTAATGATCATATAACCATTCTGCCTGTCTGATTCTTCCTTCTTCTGAAAATCCTTACCGAGCCAATAGCCTAATTCTCCTACGCTGTTCATTTTATCAATGTCATTAAAACCTATGGTACCCGCGATTCTTCCTTTATATATAATAGCAAACCACTGAGGGTATCCGCCGCTTTCTACTAATCCTTCAATTCTCATTTTTAAACTTTCGCCTGCATCTTCTTCGCTTTTGATAGAATCGACCCAAGTCATCCATCTTTTTAAGTGTAACTTTGAATGAATTAATAAATTATAAAATTCCTCAGTATCGTCCTGGGTAAACAATCTTAAAGCAACGTCTTCATCAATTATATGTTTGAACATATCTTTTCCTCCTGCAAGTGTTAATAAAAGTCTAGTTGCTGTCATAGGCTTACCTCTCTTCGCGGGAAGTAAGTCTAAAAGTAGACCAATTGCGTGCTTCATTGTAACATAAATTTCCGATAATTATATGAAGTTTAAATATTGACTTAAATAAGGGTCTGACCCCCACCGCGTTAACGCTTTAGCAGAGCGGGGGTCAGACCCCAAATAAATTTACATAATTATTTCGATTGGGGAATCTTTTGCCTAAGTTCACCCGTAGTATATATTGCCATTGTAAATGGGCTGTTTGCCTATCTTATAATCAAGGAATCAGCCTATGCGCTTAAATATAAATGTGTTTTACTAAAAAATTGAAGGGGTGGGGTTATGACATTACAGATTAATGATGTCGTCAAGACTTTCGGCGATTTTACGGCCGTTAATCACATCAATCTGGAAATACCGGAAAAACAAATGTTTGGTTTGCTCGGTTCTAATGGTGCCGGCAAGACGACCACATTTCGCATGATTCTTGGGTTGCTTGAGCCGACTGAAGGAACGATCACATGGCAAGGGGAGCCGATCAATTACGCGACCAGTGACGTGATTGGCTATCTTCCTGAGGAGCGCGGGTTGTACCCGAAGCTCAAAGTCCGCGACCAGATGCTGTATCTCGGTCGGCTGCGCGGTATGAAAAAAGGAGACATTCTGGAAGAACTGGCGAAGTGGCTCGACCAATTTGGTGTGCCTGAATACATGGATAAAAAAGTGGAAGAGCTATCGAAAGGCAATCAGCAAAAAATCCAGTTCATCGCAGCGGTCATCCACCGGCCGAAGCTGCTCATTTTAGATGAGCCTTTCAGCGGTCTTGATCCGGTCAATGTAGAAGTCTTGAAATCGGCGGTTGTGTCGCTCAAAGAACAAGGGACGTCGATACTCTTTTCCAGTCACAGGATGGAGCATGTTGAGGAATTGTGCGAGCATGTCTGCATTTTGTACCGGGGTGAACCTGTGGTACACGGGGCATTAACAGAGATCAAGCGATCATTTGGTAAGAAAAATGTCGTCGTACATGCTGATTTTGATTTGAGTGATTTAGAGCAAGTACCAGGCGTTGTGACCTTTCGCAAAACATCACAAGGCGCGGAGATGGTCGTTGACGATGAAGCGGCATCGCAGGCTATTTTTAACGAAGTGTCCGGAAAAGGATTCGTTAGTAAATTTGAGCTTGAAGAACCTTCGTTGAATGATATTTTCATAGAGAAAGTGGGTGAAGCGTATGCGTAAATTTTGGACGGTTTTTTGTCATACTTATCTTAGTAAGCTTAGGGCGAAATCGTTTATTATTATTACAATCCTAACCGCCTTCCTTATTGTCGGACTCGTTAACCTGCAAAATATTATCAACATGTTTGATAACCAAGAGGCGGATAAGGTCGCGGTGATTGATGAGACAGGTCAATTCTATCAACCGTTGGCGGCCCAAATCGAGAAGTCGGCTGATGATCTCAAAGTCGTTCGTTATGATAAGGATGAAGCAGCCGCTGAAAAAGCTGTTGCGGACGATGAATTTGCTGGCTATCTTTTGCTGAATGCGGGAAGCGAAGGGTTACCGGAAGCTACCTATAAGTCAGAAAAAGTGTCCGGCGGTAACATTCCGAAGCAATTACAGCAAGCGCTCCAACAAGTTAAAGTTGGTGTCGCCACACAACAACTGAATATAAGTCCGGACGCGCTTGCCAAAATCTCTCAACCGGTGACTTTCGAACAAGTCGCCCTGGATCAAGGGACAAAGTCAGCCAAAGAATTAAGTCAAGCGCGCACGCTCGTCTATGCGTTGCTATTTGTCTTACTTATGTCAGTCACTTTTTATGGCAGTCTTATTGCCACTGATGTCGCAACGGAAAAATCATCGCGGGTGATGGAGATTATGATTTCCAGCGTCTCACCTGTGAAGCAAATGTTCGGCAAGATTTTAGGTCTCGCATTGTTATGTCTGACGCAATTTAGCGTGTGGATTGTTGTCGGTTATTTTGCCCTGAAATCAGCCGGGAACGACAGCGGTGCAGGTGCCGGATTTTTCTCAGGCCTGTCATTAGCATCGATTCCGGTATCAACCATAGTGTATGCGCTCGTTTTCTTCATTCTCGGGTACCTAATATTCTCGACGTTGCTCGCGATGCTGGGATCACTCGTCAGCCGTGTGGAAGACACGCAACAAATGATGGCCCCGGTATATATACTGATTTTCATCGGATTTTACAGCGCCATCTTCGGACTGGGCGCACCTGAATCCATGTTCATCACCGTAATGTCATTCATCCCATTCTTCTCACCGATGATCATGTTCCTGCGCGTCGGCCTGGTGGCTGTCCCATTCTGGCAAGTGGCGGTCAGCATCGGACTGCTCGTGCTCACGATTGCCATCTTACTCGTCATCGGCGCCCGGGTCTACCGCGGCGGCGTGCTCATGTACGGCAAAGCCTCATTCAAGAGCATTAAGCAAGCTTTTTCACTGAGATAAAAAAAGGGTCTAAAAAGGGGTCAGACCCTTAAAGGAACATCATTTCTTCAACGATTTTGCCACCTTATAGTTAATTGATTTTAGAAGACAGGCATATTGTAATAGATCTAGGTAATAAAATAAAAAGAACGTCGATGCGCAAACATCGACGTTCGGTACAGTTACCCGCAGAGTATGCGGTGGCATTTTCGGAAAAAGTAATCCTCTTCCTAGCCGCAGGGAGGTTTACTTTTTTTATCTATGAGGAAAATTAACGTCGCAAAACTGATCGTATGGGAACGTATGTTTTGAAAGAAATTAACCCCTCACAACTGTCTCCCCAACCGGTTCGCCGCTGTCATTACGAATAACAGGTGAGCGGAGACTGCGCAGCCGATCTATTGTCGCCTGATTATCATAGGCGATCTCCTCAAGTAACGAGGCAACGAGCAGAGGCCAAACCTCTTCTGAACCACTCAACACTTTTAACGCAAAACTAACCCTTTCTTTTCGCAGAGCAAAGCAATAAACGCCCTGTGCGCCACCCTTGGCAATAATATTGTCATCATGCAGTAAAGCCGCACAAATAAACTGATGGGAAGCGATGATTTCAGGTTGACCATTCATTACGCGGCCAATTGTTCCGACGGCTGAAGCGGTCGCTTCATCTTGAATCAAATCAGGACAAGCCAACTTCAAATAGGATAACGCCATATTTTTTAACGGAACGGCGTGGACAGGGACGCCGCAACCGTCTTTGCCTGATTGAATGTCCGCGACACGAGTCTCCGATAGTTCGGAAACGAGGCGAAGAATCTCTTGTTGGAGCGGATGATTCAGATCCTGATAACGATCCATACCCCAGTCAAAAGCCCGAGATGCTGCCAAGAAACCCAAATGCTTTCCCGAACAATTATGATAGAGTTTCCGCTTCGGTTGTTGGTGCCATAAACAATTGTGTCTCGGCTGCCTATTCAATGGATAAGCTTCACCGCAAATCAAAGCCTCCTCATCAATGCCGAGCTTTTCAATCAAGGATGCCAACGCCTCCTGATGATAGACTTCGCCGCGATGTGAAGCTGTAAACAAAGCTGCCTCTCTCTCCGACAATCCGTAATCCTCTATAACACCCGAGCGAAACGCCGGGATTGCTTGAATCGGTTTCATCGCCGACCGGTAAAATGTTGGATGAGACACATCCCCGCGTTTAAAGATGCTCTTCCCCTGATCATTCACCGCGCACACGATACTCGGATGCACATTTTCCAGCGTTCCGCCACGATAGTCTTCCACTGTGATCGGTTGATTCAAAATTAACACCCTTCCACTATGTAAAATCCCTAACCTTAGACTATCGTAATTTTGCATGATCTGCATCTGTGGTCTGACCCCTGTAATAGGTCCATGTAAATTATATATTGCATTATGTCAGTTATATGTTACTATAATGATGAGAGGAGGTTCTCTCACGTGAATAATAAGGTCAAGGTCGCGCGCGTCGCAGCGGATCTCACGCAACAACAACTTGCTGAAAAAATCGGTATCACACGCCAAACAATCAGCTTAATTGAAAAAGGTAAATACAACCCAACGCTGAATTTGTGTTTGGCGATTTGCCACGCCGTTGGCAAAACACTGGATGACCTATTCTGGGTCGACGAGGAGGAGCATCGTGAAAAAGATTAAAGACGAACGATTGATATTAAAAAATCTCAAAAACATCCGCATTGCCTTTGTGTTTCAAAGCTTGGGACTGATGGCGATTATATTATACAATTTTATTTTTCGAGATATAAATCCCGGGGAAAGCCCGGTATTCTTTCTCCTTATTTTAACGGGCGTCCTTGTGAATTTTTTGAATCTCAGCATTTCCATCGATCATGAAGAACCCAAGCAAAAGGAACATAGCTTGCTAGCTTCATACAAGCGAAACTTACTGATCGCCCTTGTGATCGGTGTCGTATTTACATTCATTTATTTGTTAGCATCGCCTGAACGTGCCGCATGGGAAGCCATTCTGTTCGGCGCTATCTTTTGGATTTGTTTTTCCGCGACATTCACGATAGGGTATGTCATGAAAAAACGCCGCTGGGACGATGATGAAGGATGAATCAGTTGTGGAGAGGTTTCTACAAATTAAGTGAGCTTGCTTGGGGAAATCAGCTTAATGATGAGAGAAAGTCGTTTAGTTATGAGCGAAAATCGTAGATTATGAGCGAAGGTGGCTCAGTTATGAGCGGAAATAGCTGATTATGAGCGCAAGCAGCACGATTATGAGCGGAAATAGCTGATTATGAGCGCAAGCAGCACGATTATGAGCGGAAATAGCTGATTATGAGCGAAAACCGCAGATTATGAGCGAAACCCATCCATTATAATGATATCATCATTTGATCTTACTTAGATTTGGCGGGATGACGAAAACTGGACCACAATACAAGGTACCTGACACCGTACAAACAAAAAACGCCTTTATTCCTAAGAGTAGAAATAAAGGCGTTTCCTTCCTTCGTTACTTTTATCGCGTTAATACTTTATCAGAGGGGGGTCAGAACCCTCATGATCACTTAATAAAATCCCTCTTAACAAGGCCTTCGAGATCTGGCTTCTCATCAAGGAATTTCAGGTCGTAGGAAGCATCGGCGAATGATTGTAGATCACTGGTTTTGACATCGTAAGTGAAGTCGATGCGATCCCACGCGTTATCAACGACTGACTGAGATAGCTTTTGATCGGTGATTTCTTTGATTTTGTTGATCGCGATGGTCTTGGCTTCGTCAGGGTTATCTTGAATAAACTTGGTTGCTTTTTTATGAGCATCCACTAATTTTTGGACGAAGTCAGGATTGTTTTTCGCAAGATCCTGGGATGTTACATATACAGCGGCCGGCAGCGTCTTACCAAAAGCCACATCTTTGGTATCGACAAGGACTTTGCCGTTGCCTTTTTCTTCAATGACCGATGCCCATGGTTCAGGTACCGTTGCGACGTCGACTTGCTTCGAGGCGAAAAGGGATGAGTAGGTTGCCGGCTTCCCGGTAACATGCTTCATCTCACCGTCGATTCGTTCCGATGTGATGCCGTATTCGCGTTTCATAAGTGTTTCGAACTGCACATCATGCGTGCATCCGACTCTTGGAGATACAAATGTTTTCCCCTTTAAGTCTTCCGGTGACTCAATGCCGGATCCATTCCGTTTCATAATCACGGTGCCGCCGGTCGATCCCGCCGCGACAACATTTATATCGGCGCCGCTGACATAGTGGTTCATGGCGGGTCCTGGTCCGACGAGGCCACCCTGAATTTCTCCTGTTTCAAGGGCGGTCATGAAGGCCGAACCGTCAGGGAAATATTTAAAACTGACCTTCGTGCCATCAGGTAACGCTTGTTTGTACATTTCCTTTTTCTCGGCAACCATGCCTGCGACGTGGTTAATATTTGGGAAATAGCCGATCACAACCTCATCAGGCGTTGATCCCGATGATCCTTCACTGTTAGAAGAGTCTTCTGAACTTCCGCAGCCCGCAAGGACCGAGCCAAATACTAATATGAACATTAATGATAAAATTTTCCGCGATATTCCCCGCGATGTTCTCATTGTCTTCATCACTTTCAATCCTTTCCATTGATTATTTAGACATGCCCCAGCGTTTCATCACTTTTTGCTCTAATTTATAGAAAAACAGTTGATCAACAATGGAGCCGATCACACCAATAATAATGATAATACCAATGACTAACTCCATTTTCGCAAAGTCCCGGGCGTAACTCAGGGAATACCCAAGTCCCGGACCGTTGCTGAGCAACTCGCCGGCCATTAACGCCCGCCAGCTAAATGCCCATGCAAGACGAATGCCGCTCATGAAATAAGGGAGGCTCGCCGGTACTTCCACCTTGAAGAATAGTGCCAAACCTTTATATCCCATCGTTCTCGCGGCCTGAATATATTGACGCGGGACATTATGAACCGCGGTCCGGACGTTCAAGGCCATGACAAACGTTCCGCCTAGGACAACGACAAAAATGACGGCCGATTCGTTCAGACCAATGAGCATGATCGCTAACGGTACCCAGACAATACTCGGAATACTTTGCAAGGAAATCAAATACATACCGGCTGTTTCATTGGCGTGTCTTGACTTGCCAAGCAGCACACCGATGAGCGTACCAATGATAATAGCCAGACTCATACCGATGAGTAAATGTTTAAAACTCGCACCCAGGGCTTTCACTAAATCCCCTGACTTAAAACCATCATAAAGGGCGGTGAAGACGGTAGCCGGCGACGGAAATTGGATTTCAGGATAGATGCCGAGTGAGAATATCAGCTGCCAAATGCCAAGAACAACAACAATGAACAGAATACGTTTAAGGGCGACTGTCATAATTTAACTCTTCCTCTAACACTTTATTAATCTCAGTTTCTAGCAGCCCCATAATATCTTTCTCCATCGCAATCATCCTTTCGTCGTCCCGCTCTCTGGGCCTAGGAATGTCTACTTGATAATCGGCGATCACCCGGCCTGGCTTCGTCCCCATGACCACGACACGATCAGACAGTTTTATCGCTTCATTAATACTATGAGTGACAAAAAGAATCGTCTTTTTCGTTTCCGCCCAAATTTTCATCAGTTCATCATGAAGGATGTGCCGCGTTTGTTCATCTAGCGCCCCGAACGGTTCATCCATCAATAACACTTTAGGATCCATAGCTAAAGCACGAGCGATCGCCACTCTTTGCTGCATGCCGCCTGACAATTCATGCGGATAAGCATCGGTGAAGCGGCTCAGGTGCACCATCTTTAAATGTTTTAAAGCCATTTCTTCACTTTCTCGCTTGCCATGCATGGGCTTCAGCGGGAACATGACATTCTCTTTGACACTTAGCCACGGGAATAAGGCCGGTTGTTGAAAGACCATGCCACGTTCGACACCGGGTCCAGAGATCGGCTCCTCCTCGAGGGTGAGTGTGCCCGATGTCGGCGCCTCAAGACCAGCGACCATCGAAAGCAATGTTGATTTCCCGCAACCTGATGGCCCCAATATTGAAACGAATTCATTTTGTTCCACAGATAAATCAATATTTGAGAACACAGTAAGGGTTTGTTGATCCTTTTGTGGAAATGTTTTGGTTAAATCAGACGCTTGTAAAAACATTGGAGTCGTCATCCTTTAAATATGTGAATTCCTATAAACTTAGTGAGGTTTAATATCATATTATAGTCTAACAGGTCAACGGTTGTTAAGCAATCAATGATTTTTAGGTCTGATGCACCAATAATACTTTCCCAATTGGGTAATCTAAGAAAAAATGGTAACGGAGGTATAATTGATGACACAGAAGCGTCCATTAACAGCATCGGAAAAGGCTAATCTTTGGGTCTCATATCAGAATGATACGATGGCTATGTGTGGCATTGAGTACTTTTTGTCTAATGTTGAAGACAAAGCAATTCATTCCTTGCTGCAGTATGCTCTGAGCATTTCGCGGCAGCATATTCGCAGAGTCAAACATATATTTACGCAGGAGGAATTTCCGATACCTGTCGGATTCACCAAGCAGGACGTTAATCTGGATGCGCCGCGCTTATTTTCAGATAAATTGTATTTATATTATTTAGTCAATATGGGTAAATTCGGCCTATCCTCATATAGCCTGGCGCTGTCTCTGGCCTCTCGTCAGGATGTCATCGATTATTACTCCGATTGTCTGGAACAGACGAAGAAGCTTCACAATCGTGGGAAAAAGTTAGCCATGGAAAAAGGGGTGTTTCAAGAGGCACCATCTATACCCAATCCCGAGCAAGTTGATTTTGTTAAAAAACAAAGTTTCCTCGCCGGATGGATAGGTGAGCAAAGGCCCCTTTTGGCTATAGAAATAGCTAATCTCGTCTATAACGCCAAACGGAATACATTGGGCGAAGCCTTGATTACCGGGTTTGCCCAGGTGGCTAGAGACAAAGCAGTTATTAAGTATTTTAAGCAAGGACGAGAACTCGCCAATAGACATCTTGAAACGTTTAGTTCGCTGTTGAAGAAGGATAGTCTTTCCACAGTGGATCATTTATCAGACGAGGTGACAGATTCAACGAACTCACCTTTTTCGGACAAACTGATGATGTATCATGTCTCGACTTTGATTGCGTCTGGTATTGGACAATACGGTGTTGCCATGGCAGCAAGCCCAAGACATGACTTGAGTGTCCATTACGCTCGCCTGACAGCCGAGATTACGAAATATGCGAACGATGGCGCCAATATCATGATTAACTATGGATGGATGGAGCAGCCACCTGAGGCTCCCAATCGTAAGGAACTCGTGAAAAAGCAAGAGAAAGAATAAGTTATCGACAAATTCTGATGTTTGGCGTCGAACCATTTAACACTGAATCATCGATCAGCTATCCACTTTTCCGGTCAGCCGACATGTTATACTCAAGATATAGAAGATCACAGTGAGGTGTGACGGACAGTTACATAAATTTTATGTCCAAATATTGTCGAATCGGTTAAATTCAATCAGGAATTATGATATAGTTGAAAAGTCCTATCGACTTACAAAAAACGTCAATTCTAATCGAATAGCAAAGGTGGAATCATTATGCCGCTGTTTTCTTTCTATATTGAGTATGAAGACCGGGTCCAATATCATAATCCCAACCGTCAGCCCGAGGCTGTGATTAACGCAGCGAATGTCTATGAAGCCGTACATAGCTTTGGCAAGAAACAGAAATTAAAATTGTCCAACTATGAACCCTTGCAAAAGGTCGGGTACCGGGCTTACTACGTTCGGAAACGGTTGTTGAAGAAGGAAGAAAATTTTATCTATCTCATCGAACAAGCTGATGAAGAAGAAGATGCGTTATCCCGGGTCAACCGGTGGCGAACTTAGCACAATGCAGTCGTGGGCCAATGAGTATAGTGACACAAAACCCTAAGTTTAATCTGTTTTCGATAAAAATTTACAGAAGTCTACACTTAGCACCTGGGTGATATGTTATAATCGTCAGGAAATTCTATTTATCTATCCACTATCAGCCCATCCAGGAGGATTCTATGGAAGAAACAATCAGTCTGCGCGAGATATTCGCAACACTTCGTAAGCGATTGAAGTTGATCGTTTTGATCACATTGGTTGCGGTACTCGTGAGCGCAGTTGCCACCTATTTCTTTATGACGCCGAAGTACCAAGCGTCTTCACAGATTCTAGTTAACCAATCATCTAACCAGAAGCAAGGTTTAGATATGAATCAAGTCCAGACGAACGTTAAGCTCATCAATACTTATAGTGTGATTGTTAAAAGTCCGAAAGTGCTTGAACAAGTGATTCAAGATCTTGATTTGGACTACACACCAAGCCAGCTCAAAAGTCTATTAACGGTCAATAGTTCACAAGATTCACAAGTGTTCAATGTGGCGATCGAACAACAAGATCCTGAACAAGCTGCGGCGATCGTCAATAAGGTCGGGGAAGTGTTCCAGGCAAAAATTCCACAGCTCTTGAACGTTGATAATGTCAATATTCTCTCAGCGGCAGAAGTTCCGGATGACCCGCAGCCCGTTAGTCCGAAGCCGATGCTGAATATGGCGATTGCCTTTGTTGTTGGTCTCATGGTGTCTGTCGGTCTCGCCTTCTTGCTTGAATACATGAATACAACGATTAAGACGGAAGAAGATATCCAGGAAGTGCTCGACACGCCGGTGCTGGGTGTGGTCTCGCGGATCGGCTCCCAGGATCTAAAGCAAACGCAGACCTTAACACAAGCTAGTCAGCAATCGAAGAGGGGTGAAGGCTTTGAAGCGTAATAAGAAGAATCGTCATCAGATTTTTAATATGAAGCAGCGCAGTCTCGTGACGCACGCGAATCCAAAGTCACCCATTGCTGAGCAGTTCCGAACGATCCGGACGAACATTGATTTTGCCAGTCCTGATATCGATGTGCAAACGATCATGGTGACCTCGACCGGTCCATCTGAAGGGAAATCAACGACTGCCGCTAATCTTGCAGCTGTGATTGCCCAACAAGGCAAGCGGGTCCTTATCGTTGATGCTGACCTGCGGAAGCCAACCAGTCACTACACCTTTATGTTAGGGAACCGCAACGGTATGACCAATGTGTTAACCCGGCAATCGACACTCGAGGAAGAAGTGGAACAGACACATATTGACAATCTCTATGCTTTGACGAGCGGTCCTGTACCGCCCAATCCTTCAGAACTGCTTGGTTCAAAAGCCATGACAGATCTGATGCAAGTCTTTAAGCAACAATTCGACGTCATTGTGTTTGATACACCTCCAGTTATGGCGGTGACGGATGCCCAAGTGGTGGCCAACCTTTGTGACGGCACAATTTTGGTGGTTAGAAGTGAACAAACCGACCGTGAAGAAGCCGTTCGCTCGAAGGATCTGCTAAATAAAAGCGGCGCTAACTTACTTGGGGTAGTTCTGAATGATCAGCCACGGTCGAAGAAAGACAGTTACTACTATTATTACGGCCAGTCATAGATTGTTAGTTAAAAAGAACTAGTCAGTTTGTTCATGTTGTGTTAAAATTTTTAATAGGAAAACATTGTCATATCATGACACCTATTGTTGAAAAAGGATGATCGACACATGATTGACATCCACAGTCACATACTGCCGAATGTTGATGACGGTGCGGAAACAGATACGGTGGCTCTAGCGATGGCGCAAGCCGCCATCCAAGAAGGCATCACACACATTGTCGCCACGCCGCATCATATGAATCGTCATTATGACAATCCGAAAGCGGAAGTTCTCAATAAAGTGGATCGCTTGAATGAGCGACTCCAAGAAGCGGGTATTCCGTTAACGGTGCTCCCCGGTCAAGAAATTCGCGTGTTCGGTGAATTTCTCGAAGCCTATGAATCTGGGGATCTATTAACCGTTGACAACCAGGATCAATATGTATTAATCGAATTCCCGACGGGTCATGTCCCGCGCTACGCTGAACAGCTCGTCTACGACCTGCAGATAGCCGGACTTACACCAGTGATTGTTCATCCCGAACGGAATAACCGGATCATCCAAGACCCAGACGTGTTATATAACCTGATTGCGGGCGGCGCGGTATCTCAAGTGACCGCAGCCAGCTTAACGGGTCAATTCGGACGTAAACTGAAAAAGTTCTCGTTCGATCTCGTTGAGCACCAGCTGACTCATATTATTGCGTCCGACGCACACAACACAACCACGCGCGCGTTCCACATGCGATCCGCGTTTGAAGCGCTAGAGGATGCATATGGTGCCAGTGTCCGGTATATATTTGAGGAAAACAGTCAGCGCCTCGTCGAAGGCAACATGATTAACCAAGAACCACCGTCGCCCGTGAAGACGAAAAAATTTCTCGGATTATTTTAAGCAAAGTTGTGAACATGGTTGGGGCATAAGCGCCGAACCTTGTTCAGTTACGGCTTGACACTAGCTCTAAAGTCATAGGTGATGTTTCCTAACCTTTATCAATGGAGACACTCGGCTACGCTGTGGGTGGCAAGCGAACTTGCCCCTTAGACGCTTGTCGTCAATAGCGCGGTGTGAGGATGGGTTAGATGCCCGATGATTTACATAACCAAAGTATTCAATTATTCGATAATAACTTTGGCTTTGTTGACCGCACGGCTCATGGTAAATGTAGCCAAGGTTGTTATGTAGAACAAATAGTAGGAGGACTTAAGATGAGCAAAGTTAGAAAAGCGATTATCCCTGCAGCTGGACTAGGAACAAGATTTTTACCCGCAACGAAAGCTATGCCGAAAGAAATGCTGCCGATCGTAGACAAACCAACGATCCAATATATTGTCGAGGAAGCGGTCCAAGCTGGCATTGAAGACATCATCATTGTGACCGGTAAAGGCAAACGTGCGATTGAAGATCACTTCGATAATAACTTCGAGCTCGAAGATAATCTGATTAAGAAAGAAAAATTCGAGCTACTTGAAAAAGCCCAACAACCGTCTAAAGTGGACATCCACTACATCAGACAAAAGGAACCCAAAGGCCTCGGTCACGCGGTTTGGTGCGCTCGTAAATTTATTGGCGATGAGCCGTTTGCGGTCCTTCTCGGTGACGACATCGTGCAATCGGACAACCCATGCATTGGACAACTTATTGAACAATACGAACAAACTGGATCATCCGTTATCGGCGTTCAAGAAGTGCCGGATGATCAGACTCATCGTTACGGTATTATTGATCCTGAATCCCAGGATGGGAGCTTATATAAAGTTAATAACTTTATTGAAAAGCCTAAAGAAAACGCGCCTTCTAACTTAGCCATTATGGGCCGTTATGTGCTATCTCCAGAGATTTTCACTTACCTTGATAAACAAGAACTTGGTGCAGGCGGCGAGGTTCAACTCACAGATGCCATTCAATATGTCAATGAGTTAGAGAATGTCTTTGCGTATGACTTTGAAGGTGATCGGTATGATGTTGGTGAGAAATTGGGATTTGTTAAAACAACGATAGAAATGGCTGCTGCAAGAGAGGATATGCGTGAGGAGATTTTAGCATTTCTAGAAGAAATGAAACAGAAAGATTTAGTTAAGGGGTGATATATTGATGGACGACAATAACACCGCTGAATTAAATCAAAGTTATACTAGCGTAGAAGTGAATTCCCCTTCAGCTACATTCTTTTTCATGAAAAGGACAATAGACATTATAGGGGCTATTGTTGGATTAATATTATCTTCCCCCATTTTCTTGGTTATCTCAATTTTTTACGCTTTTGGTGAAAATAAAGGTCCTGTTTTATTCACTCAACAAAGAGTAGGCCGAAGTGGTAAGATGTTTAAAATCTATAAGTTCAGATCAATGGTTGTCGATGCGGATAAAAGGCTAAAAGAAAATAAAGTACTCTATCAAAAATATATTAAAAATAATTATAAACTTGAACCAGAAGAAGATCCTAGAATAACAAAGTTAGGTCAATATATAAGAAAAACGAGTATTGATGAAATACCCCAATTTATTAATCTTCTAAAAGGAGACATGAGTTTAATAGGCCCTAGGCCTGTTGTAGAAGAAGAACTTTTAGAATATGGAAATAAAAAAATGCTTTTTGTTTCGGTTAAACCAGGATTAACAGGATATTGGCAAGTTAGTGGTAGAAGTTCTGTTGGATACCCTGAAAGGGTTAACCTAGAATTATATTATGTATATAACCAATCTATTAGAATGGATTCGAGAATATTTATACTTACTTTTTTAACTGTTTTTAGTAAAAGGGGAGCCTTTTAAATTAATTCTTTTTGATCGATTAACAAACAATTTTTAATAGGGAGATATAAATGTCTTATTACAGCGAACTTATTTCGATTGTTGGTAAAGGCGATAATGAACCTTTTTATTATTCGAAATATATTGGAAGGAAAATATCAGTATTTTTAAGTGTAATTTTTATTAAATTAAATTTTAAGCCAAATACAATTACTTTTTTAAGCCTGATTTGTGCTGTTTTGTCCTGTGTGTCTTTGTTATTTCTTTCACTAAACTTACTTTGGGTTGGATTATCATCAATTATTCTTATAAATCTATATTTTATTTTGGACCATTGCGATGGTGAGGTAGCAAGATATTACATCAATAAAAATGGAAAAAATCCATCATTAGATGGTGGTTATTTCGATTTTTTAGTTCATTCATTTTCGACAAATATTTTGTATTTATTTCTTGGAATTGGACTATTTTATTATAGTTCAAATGAACTTTATATATATTTAGGAATTGTATCATGTTTCGGTATGTCAAATTTTCCAAGATTGTGTCTTGCACAGATTCTAATAAAAGAAATCTATAGTAATAATGAAATGATAGATAAGTTGAGAAAGAATAATATACTTAATTTATCAGAATCTACTAGTGAAAGAGCTATTATAATAAACAAAAAGGGAAACTATAAAAAGAAATTAGAAATGTTTATGAAGGAATTATTAACTTTTCCAGGTTGTATTTTGTCTTATACAATATTCATGTTAATTTCAGTCTCTTTTTCGGAGTTTTTCATTTATATTATTTCAATTTATTTTATTGGATTTAGTTTGTTCATGTTAGCCAATATAATAAGACGAGCATATTTGGTGATAATAATGTTAAAAAAAATAACGGTATAAATAGTTGATATTATGAACAAGATTACCGATAACTTATTAAATCAAAGTAAAAAAACCGTTCTTGTTTTTGGTGGTAAGGTAATAACAAGTTTGTTTGGGTATGTTAATTTAGTGCTATTGGCAAGAATTCTTAATCCAAGTAGTTTTGGTTATTATAATATAGCACTATCTTATGTACTGATTTTTTCGGTATTAGGAGTTTTTGGCCTAGATAAACTAATTGTCAAATATGTTCCAGTATGGGAAGAAGGTAATAATGAAGAATTCCGCCACAAGGTTAATAACATACTTTCTTTTGTGATTTATGTTGCTATAGGTGTTGTTTTTGTATATCTATTCATAATTTATTTATTGGATCCTGGACATATAGAAATATTTTTTATTATGTCATTATCCGTATTTTTCAATTCTCTATCAATCTTTTTCAGGGCCTTCAATCAATCTATAAACAAACACATCCATGCAGTAATACCGGAAGATTATATAAGACCGACACTTTATTTTTTTATTTTATTTGGTTTATATTTTATTTACGGGGAAAATAGTAATTCAGAAATTTTAGTTGCTTTATCTTACACGATTACCTTTTTTGTAGTTTTTGTTACAGCTGTTATTTTATTTAGCAGAAATTTAAAGTTAATAGGAGTGAATTTTTGCTTTGAATTTAAACCGCAACTAAATAAAGATCTTATTAAGTATGCCATTATCAACATGGGAAACAATATATTAAATCAAAATAAGATGCAAATTTTAATTATAATCTCTGGGATTTTAGTGGCTTCAAAAGTGGTAGGTTTTGTAAGTTTGGGGATTAAAACTGCTAGCTTAATTTCATTTGTACTTATAGCTATTAATATGGTGTTAAGCCCTATCATTTCACGTCTTTATAACAAAAATTATTTTGAACAATTAAATCATTATTATATATTAAGTGTTAAAATACTTTTATCAATTGGTGGTTTAGTGTCTATATGGTTAATTATTAATAGTGAGGTTTTATTTAACTTATTTGGTTATGAAAATAATAGTTTAGTTCTTGTTATATTCATTTTCTCTGTAGGAGAGATAATTAATATTTCATTTGGTTCAGTTGGATATTTACTAATCATGACCGGTTACTCTTATATTAACTTAAAAATAAATATATTATCTAATTTAATAGTGATTTTATGTTTATTACTTTTATATAATTATGAATCAATAGGAATTTCTGTTTCGTATTCATTAGGGCTTTCTTTGGTGAATTTAATAGGTTTCTATTTTGTATATTATAGGTTGCAACTAAACCCATTCTCTAGATTTCATTTGGCTTTCATGATAAGTTTCTTCATAAATATTTTACTATTTTTAATGACAGAAAGAGATTTAAGCATTTACAATCTTTTAGCCTCAAATCTTGTCGCCTTTTTTATTCACTTCACATTGTTATTAGTAATAGGTTGCACAAAGGAAGAAAAAAATTCACTAAGGAAAATTCTTATCAGGTTAAGAATTTTGGGGGGAGATCAAATTAAATGACACTACCTAATTTTTTAATTTTAGGTGCTGCAAAGGGTGGCACCACAGCGTTATATCATTATTTAAAACAACATCCTGAAATATTTATGCCCTCTTTAAAAGAACCAAATTTTTTCGCACTAGAGGGGAAAGAAATTAATTTTAAGGGACCTCAAGATGAAGGGGTGAATAAAGATTCAATTAACAATATGCAAGATTATAGGGGACTGTTTTCGGGTGTTCAAGATGAGAAGGCAATAGGGGAGGCTTCTCCCTTATATTTGTATAGTCAGTATGCTCCAGAAAATATAAAAAGCTATATTCCAAATGCAAAATTAATTGCTATACTAAGAAACCCAGTAGATCGAGCTTTTTCAAGTTATTTACATTGCTGTCGGGATAAACGAGAGCCATATCCAAAAGATTTCGGTAAGGCTTTAAGTGAAGAGAAAAGTAGAATTGAGGCAAATTGGGGGTTAATATGGCATTATAAATCAGCAGGTTATTATTACGAACAGTTAAAAAGGTATTATGAAATTTTTAATAATGATCAAATTAAAGTAATTTTATATGATGATTTTATTGATAATCCAATATCTGTTTACAGGGAGGTTCTAAAATTTCTGGAAGTAAATGATAGCTTTATTCCAAATATGAAAACAAGATATAATGTATCTGGCGTTCCTAAGAATCATTTTATTCATGATTTAATGATAAATAAAAATTTGTTTAAAAGTACATTAAAAAAACTAATACCCAATAAGAAACTAAGATATAATATAAGAGCAAAGATATATAATAATAATCTAAAAAAGCCTAAAGTAGAAAACAAATTCGAAAGGGAATTAATACAAGAGTATAGAGAAGACATAAACAAATTGGAAAATATGATAAATATAAATTTGAATAACTGGTATAGCTAATCACTTAAATATAAAGGAAAATAAACATGATAAAAATTCCCTTGAATAGATGGATCAAAATATTGACGACAATTTATATTATGATAAATATTTTAGTCGCCTATATTTTAACTATAATTTTAAATAAAAATGGTTTTGCGTTAACTCCTTACACAAATGGAATTTACGTCGGAATAACAGGTGTTATAACAGTAGTTTATTTAATTTTAAATGCTAAAAAAATTCATTTACGCTTTTCAAAATATGAGTTAATCATATTTTTATTATTGCTTTTTTTGTTTATTGAAGGTTTGGTAATTGGGATTATAAATGGCAATCCATTAATTTATGTTATTTCGGATTCACTTTATTTACTATTAATTATTTTAATTATGATTACAATTAAAATAAGCTGTTATTTGAGTCCTTTTTCGATGGAAAAGTTCTCGCCCTTAACTTGTATTATATTCTATATTTTTATCATAGCTTCAAGTATTCTTAGTTTGAACATAACTTCCATAAAACTATTGTCTGTTGTTTTACTTATTATTTCATTAAAAAAGAATAACAATATGTTAATGCTTACAAATATTATTGGAATTATTGCTGTTTCAGTTTTTTCAAATAGAACCTTTTTATTGACTCTAATAATATGTCTTGTAATATACTATATTTCCCTTGTTTTAACCAAAAGAATTCCTTTAAAGGCTATATACTTCATACCAATAATTTTTGTTTTGGCATTTACGTTGTATCAAAATCCCACATTTCAAAATACCCCATTAGGTAAGAGGGTTGACAAAGTGGTTGATGTCTTCAGCAATGAGAATCAAGGTATAAGAAATGATATTTCGATCAGTAATAGATTATTTGAATCAAAATTAGTTCTCAATAACCTTAATGAGAATCAAATTTTTTGGATAACTGGCACGGGATCTGGTTCAGTTCTTAATATGAGTTTATCAAATGACACGTCTGTAAAACACTCAGCTTTACTTGGGGCCAGTGAAGTGCATAATATTCACCTATTACCTATGGCTTTGTTGTATAGATATGGGATAATTGGAGTAATTTTATTAGCCCAAATTATTATAATTATAATAATTCGTTTAAAATATAGCTTACCATTATGCTTGAGTGTTATATGTATATTACTGTTTAGTTTTATGGCATCCAATTATTTCTTTTCAGAGCCTTTGCTTTGGATAAGTTTATCCTTAATTTTTAATAAAGAAATAATGAAAAGTTCTACTGGATAGTAGTTTGTATTTAGTTTCAGAGGAAAATAATATAACTTTAAGGCAATGTTTATTTTAGGAAACATAATTATATTTATGGGAGTGTTTTTTTGAGGAAGATAATAACTTACGGTACATTCGATTTATTACACTATGGACATATAAATTTACTGAGAAGGGCAAAGCTCTTAGGTGATTATTTAATAGTAGGTCTATCAACAGACCAATTTAATGATGAAAAACATAAAAGTGCGTTTTTTGGATATAAAGAAAGACAACTAGTTTTGGAATCTATTAAATATGTGGACGAGGTTATTCCAGAGGAAACTTGGGGACAAAAGATTAATGATGTAAAAGATTATGATATTGATGTATTCGTAATAGGTGATGATTGGGAGGGTGAGTTTAACTTTTTAACTAGATATTGTGAGGTGACTTATTTAGAGAGAACAAAAAATATATCTTCTACGAAAATTAAACAAAGTTTAAGAAATGTCTAACTTGGAATAGGAATTGAAATTTCGTAATGAAATTTGGTGAAATTAATGTTTAATGCTAAAAGCAAAAAGGAACTATTAATGATTGGGCCATTTCCCCCGCCAATCCATGGTGAAAGTATTGCTTTTGAAAGTATTTATAACTCAGATGAACTTCACGAAAAATTTGAAGTAAATAGAGTAAATACGAGTAAAAAAAATATAACTAAACCAGGAAAATTATCTATTAATAAAATTTTGTTGGATTTATGTTGTATAATTTATATTTTATTATGGTCCATCAAAAAAAGATATTCAACTGCATACCTCTCCATCTCTCAAACTAAACTTGGTTTAATTAGAGACTGTGTCATAATTAATATTCTTAAAATTATAGGAAAACATAAGGTTATTACACATTTACATGGCAACAGCTTGGGAACCGTGCTTGATCATATTAAAAATCCGTTCAAAAATTATATTGAAAATTCAATTTCTAAAGTGGACAAAGGTATAGCTTTAGGAAAGAAATTAGAACATAATTATAAGGGTCTTGTATCCAAGATTGAATATGTATCTAATGGAGTTTCAAGTGACTTTATTACTAAAGATGACTTTTTGAAAAGGAAATATTCAGATGATAAAGGATGTAACTTATTATATTTAAGTAATTTGATGAATAGTAAGGGGTATATAAATCTAATTAAGGCTACCTGTAACCTAATTGAAGACGGCTTTGACTTAAATCTTCATTTAGTAGGTGCGATACAAAATCAGGAAGAGTTTGATGAAATTTATCAATCCCTTAAAAATAAAAAACTTCAAGACAGAATTATTTATCATGGAATAAAAAAAGGAGAAGAAAAAAAAGCGTTTTTTTTAGAGTCAGATATAATGGTATTACCAACGAAATATAAAGTTGAAGGACAGCCGATTTCAATAATTGAGGGTATGGCTGCAGGTTTGCCAATTATTTCAACAAATCGAGGAGTTATCCCTGAATTAATAAATGAATGTGGAATTATTATTAACACAGAAATAGAAGATATTATGAGGGCGATTGAATATCTTTATAATAACGATGATCATAGAAAAAAGTTGGGAGTAAAAAGTAGAGAGGTTTATGAGGGCTATTATACTGAAGAGCAATATTTAAAATCATTAATTAGAATTTTAAATGATGATTAAAAGTTTAGGAGGGATTAATTTGCAAAAACATATTACCTTTATAATAAACTACTTTTATCCTGACTTAGCATCAACAGGACAACTAATGACCGATTTATGTACGGAACTGCAAAATGATTTTGAAATAACTGTGATTGCAGCACAACCTAATTACGCAGGAGAAAATGTAAGTAGCAAACCTTTATTTGAAAAAGATAAATTAGAAAATATGGATGTCATACGTATTCGTTTGCCTGAGGTAAATAAGAATTCAAAGTTAAGTAGGCTAAAGTATATTTTGGCCTACTTTTTTCTTGCTTTAATAGCCTTATTAAAGGTTAAAAAACTAAATGCGATTTATACTATTTCTCAGCCGCCAGTTTTAGGCGGTTTAATTGGAACATTGGGCAAGTTTTTTAAAAGAAGTAAGCATATCTACAATATTCAAGATTTTAATCCAGAGCAGGCGGCCGCAATAAGTTATAGTAGTGGTTTTTTAGTTAAACTCGCCAAGTCGATCGATAAAATGAATTGTAAGTTATCTGATCAGGTTATAGTTGTTGGAAATGATATGGCTGAAACATTGAAAGGAAGATTTAAAAATTGCAACGTTCCGGATCATACGGTTATAAATAATTGGACAGATGATAAAAATATTATTCCTTTAGATAAAGAGGAACAACAAATTAAGGAATTTGTTGAAACTTATAATCTTAGAAATAAAACGGTTATTATGTATTCCGGAAATATAGGTTTGTTTTATGATTTAGAAAATATAATAAAAATCACGACGGATTATAAAGATAACGAAAATCTTGTTTTCCTCTTTATAGGAGAAGGGGCTATGAAATCCCATATAAAGGAATTTGTTGCAAAAAATAATATTAGAAATGTATTATTCCTTCCATATCAGCCAAAAGATTTTATTAAATATTCTTTAAACGTTGCAGATATACATCTTGTAGTTAATCAAAAAGGGATAAAAGGTGTTTCAGTACCAAGTAAAATCTATGGTGTAATGGCAGCTGGTAAACCCATTCTCGGTGTGTTAGAAGATGGTAGTGAGGCCTCCAATTTAATTAATGAAAGTAATTGCGGAGTAGTTGTTGAACCACAAAATTATGATGGGATAAAGAAGGAAATTGATCGATTTTTAGATTTAAGTGAAGTTGAACGTATAGCTTTAGGGGAAAACGGTAGAAAGTATCTTGAACAGCATTTACGTAAGGAAGTTTCTATTAACAAGTATCGGGATACATTAAAATCTGTTTTGGAGACGTGATATAGTGAAATTGGTATTATTATCAGGGGGATCAGGTAAACGGCTTTGGCCCTTGTCTAACGATGCCCGCTCGAAGCAATTTTTACGGGTGTTAAAGAATGTAGATAATGTGCAACAGTCCATGGTTCAAAGAGTTTGGGATCAATTGTCCGAAGTGAATTTACACAAGGATACAGTTATTGCTACGAGTAAAAGCCAAGTTGATATGATTAAAAGTCAACTTGGTGATAATATTCCGTTAATAGTTGAGCCGGAGAGAAGAGATACCTTTCCGGCTATTGCTTTAGCGGCGTCCTATTTGTATTCAATTGAAGGTGTCTCCCTAGATGAAACTGTGTCTGTTTTACCGGTAGATCCTTATGTGGAAAACCATTTTTTCTCTAGAGTCAAAGATATTGAAAAAACATTAGACTATGGTGATGCTGATTTAGCTTTGGTTGGAGTGAAGCCGACTTATCCTTCTGCAAAGTATGGTTATATGGTTCCTGCTGAGGTGAGAGATGGGTATATAAAGGTTAGCCATTTTAAAGAAAAGCCGAATGAAAGCGAAGCTGTTCACTTGATTGAACAGCAGGCTTTATGGAATTGCGGTGTCTTTGGTTTTAAACTTGGATTTATTATTGATTTATTAAAAGATAATAATCTCCCAATTCAATACGAAGAATTATTAGGTCAATATTCTCTCATACCCGAAAATAGCTTTGATTATGAAGTTGTTGAGCGAACAAGTAACATCGTGGCTTTGCCTTATGAAGGAGATTGGAAGGATCTTGGTACATGGAACACTTTAACGGAAGAGATGAGTAGTACAGTTATTGGTAAAGGCCAAATAAGTAAGGATAGTGAACACACACATCTTGTTAATGAATTGGATATTCCGGTTAATGTTCTGGGTGTTTCCAATGCTCTTGTGGCTGCTAGCCCTGATGGGATTTTAGTAACTGATAAATCAGCTAGTACAAGAATTAAAGAGATGCTTAAGCAAAACGAAGCAACTAGGCCAATGTATGAAGAAAGACGTTGGGGCTGGTATAAGGTATTAGATTATACAAAGTATGATAAAGGTGATGAAGTATTAACCAAACGGATTTGTATAAATAAAGCTAAAAGCTCCAGTTATCAAATTCATTATCGTAGAAAAGAAACTTGGACCATTCTAAAAGGTGAAGGGCAACTTGCAATTAATGATGCGCTTCGAACAGTAAAACCAGGAGATATTGTTGAAATTCCACCGGGGACGAAACATGCTATTTATGGTACTACTGATTTAGAGTTTATCGAAGTTCAGGCTGGTAGCGAGTTGGTTGAAGAAGATGTTAAAAGAGTAATAATGAATTGGGAAGAAATCAAAAAACACTGCTTAAATAAATCAACAAGTATGATAGTTTAGTTATAGTTTCTATCTCTAATGTGGTGTTTTACTTTATACAAGGTGGTTTTTACGTAATGAAAAGTGCATTAATAACAGGTGTGACTGGCCAGGATGGCTCATATTTATCTGAGTTATTATTAGAAAAGGATTATAAGGTATATGGGTTACGCAGGAGAACTAGTACACCCAATTATGAAAATGTAGACCATATTAAAGATCAAATTGAATGGATTCCAGGTGACCTTACCGATTTGTCATCATTAATTGAAGCAATAAAACAAGCTCAGCCAGATGAAGTTTATAATTTAGCAGCACAATCCTATGTTGCAGATTCTTGGCCAATGCCTTCTGCTACATCTCAAATAACAGCTTTAGGTGTCAATAACATGCTTGAAGCTGTACGTCTTATAAAACCCGACGCAAAGTACTATCAGGCTTCAAGTAGCGAGATGTTTGGAAAAGTCGTTGAAATGCCACAAAAAGAGACAACACCGTTTTATCCAAGAAGTCCATATGGAGTATCAAAGGTGTACGGCCATTGGCTTACAGTCAACTATAGAGAAAGCTTTAATATGTTTACCTGTTCAGGTATTTTATTCAACCATGAGTCCCCTAGAAGAGGTCTAGAATTTGTAACTAGAAAAGTATCAGATGCAGTTGCCAGAATTAAACTTGGTCAACAGGATGAATTAAGGATGGGAAATCTTGATGCCAAACGTGATTGGGGTTATGCTGGTGACTATGTCAAGGCCATGTGGTTAATGCTTCAGCAAGAAGAACCGGATGATTATGTTATTTCCACTGGGGAGACTCATTCAGTACGAGAACTATTGGAAATTGCTTTTTCACATGTAGATCTGAATTATAAAGATTACGTCGTTGTTGATCCAAAATTTTATCGTCCTGCTGAGGTTGATATTCTCCTTGGTGATTGTTCAAAGGCGAAGAGCGAATTAAATTGGGAACTTGAAGTTAGTTTTGATGATTTGGTCAAAATGATGGTTGATAGTGATTTGAGTCGTCTTAGTAATAAATAATATATGTGTAGGAGGTAAAAATATGGACAAGCAATCCAAAATTTATGTAGCGGGTCACCGCGGACTAGTAGGATCTGCTATTCTGAGGACTTTGGAGTCAAAAGGGTATACAAATCTAGTCTATCGGAAAAGCAGTGAACTTGATTTACTTGATAAGCAAGCAGTGGATCAATTCTTCTCAGAGGAAAATATAGATTATGTGTTTTTAGCGGCAGCAAAAGTCGGAGGAATTGTGGCTAATAACGAGTATCCAGCAAATTTTATACGAGATAATATATTGATTCAAACAAATGTCATTGATGCGGCACATCAATATGATGTGAAGAAACTATTATTTCTAGGTAGCACATGCATATATCCAAAGTTTGCCCCGCAGCCAATGAAAGAAGAGCACCTTCTTACTGGAGAACTTGAATCAACCAACGAACCCTATGCAATAGCGAAAATCGCTGGTATAAAAATGTGTGAATCATATAATCGACAGTATGGTACGAATTTCATTTCTGTTATGCCAACAAATCTATATGGACCAAATGATAACTTTGATTTGAAAACGTCACACGTGCTACCTGCGTTGGTTAGAAAGTTCCATGAGGCTAAGATCAACAACGATTCATCCGTTACTGTCTGGGGTACAGGTAGTCCAAAACGAGAATTCTTATATTCCGATGATTTAGCAGATGCTAGTATATATTTAATGGATAATTACGAAGGTAATGAAATTGTGAATATTGGTGTTGGTAAGGATATCCCTATTAGTGAATTAGCTGAAAAGATTAAAGAAGTTGTTGGATATACCGGAGATATTCAATTTGATACCTCAAAACCAGATGGTACACCAAGAAAGCTTGTTGATGTTACCAAATTAAATCAATTAGGTTGGGAAGCTCAAACTTCATTAGATGAAGGACTAAAAAATATTTATCAATGGTATCTTGAAAATGCTAAGGAAGTTGTTGCGAATTAATTTAAGTTAAAATAAGGTATGCCCCAGGTTGATTCCTGGGGCATTGTTATACCTTTTTAGGGGGGATTAAATGAGTGAAGAAATATTTAATGAAATATCGGATATGCTAAAGCGGGATACTATGAGCAAATTTGGTCGAAAATCTCGGGAAGCCTATAAATATTTTTTATGTGGGTTACTCTGTGATATTTTTAATCACGGTATATTCATATATAATCATCCACATCCCCATTGGTACTCTGAAATTAAATTTTTAATTAATAGGTTTGATGATGATAACTTAGAAGAAATTAATTTTGAGCCTAAAATCAATGATGTTAAGGTCATTTTGGATTCAAACAATTTTAAATGGAAAAGTAATGTAAATGAAATTATAAGTTTCTTCAGATCCTATATAAATGATTATTTGAATAAGGGAAAAACGCTTTACTTAGTACCAGAGTTTAAACCTATTATGTATATCGACAGTTACATGGCTCAGGCTAAAGGAATAGCTCTAAAAGAACACATTTGGATAGATATAAATCCTAAGGATGGCCTAACACCAACATATCCAGAGTTTATAAATTATTCGGATCTAATTAACCTATGGAATGACCTTATCCATAAAAAGAACAATTTTCACAGGCTAATTGATGATAAGAGTGATGATAAAAAAGCCATACGAGAGCTTGAACTCAGTATAAGTTCGTCTGCTAGATGGCTAATAATATCTGGTGTTACCTTTGTTGAATCGTATTTATATTATGTGTTCTATAATGCTAGGAAGACAGATAGTTATGGAAACTCACAAAAGTTGAAAAAGATTATGAAAAGAAATCCCCAGAAAATAAATGATAAAGAGATTCTAAAAGGATTAATAAATAAAGTTTGTGAAAATATTACTGGTGATGAAAGATATAATGAACTTTATGAAAAGTACATTAAAATTGTGGATGTACGTGATCGTTTTATACATACCTCGGCCTTTATCAATCCAACAAATCAAATATCAAATTTGCAGCCCTTCATGAACGTTGATATGGATTTTTTAACTGATTCTCTGCAAGGTTGTATCGATTTTGTAAAAAAAATTGAGGAAGAATTACCCAAAGATTTAAAATTACTCTTTTGGTGGAGTATATTTTATGAACCTGATTTTACTAAAGAAGAAAAAATAAGTATTTTGAATAGATATATATGGGGCTAGAATCGACTTTCAATTGGATTTAATTGTTTTTTGGGATTAGAATGATAAAAGAACTTAGAATAATTTGATATTCGACACGCCCATTTTTAGCGCAAAGAAGTTTGGACGATTGTTAAAGATGAATTGCTAATGGTAACTTCACAAAAGTACAACTAGGTGATGTCTGATCGGTTCCCAAAGAAACCAAGCATTACATTAAGGCGAATAGTAGGCGAATTGTAAAAACCTAAAGTGTTATCTATTGGTCGGAACGAATGAATTTCACTAAGGACGGTAAGTATGTGTTAACCGTTAGGCAATTGTTAAAATTTCTGCTTGTACTGTTGAACAGACAAACAATGACGAACCGTTGAAGTACTACAATAAAGAGGATCTCAATAATCCATGTTTTTTGACGAAGATAAAAGAATGTTGGTTGATCAACCCCGGGGTTCCCCGGACCATTTTTGTGTAAGGAGCGATTTTATGATACTAGTCACAGGCGGTGCGGGCTATATCGGCTCGCACACGGTTCTCTATTTACATCAGAAAGGCGAAAACGTTGTCGTCTTGGATAACATGACCAAGGGGCATCGCGAGGCATTGCAGGATGTTAAGGTCTATGAAGGGGATATTTCTGACGGTGAGGTTCTGGATCAGATTTTTTCTGAGCAGACCATTGATTCGGTGATTCATTTTGCCGCGAGTTCGGTGGTTGGTGAGAGTGTGAAGCAGCCACTTGAGTATTATCGGAATAATGTTGTCGGGACGCATGCATTATTGGAGAAAATGATAGAGCATGATGTGAAGAACATTGTGTTCTCATCAACGGCTGCGACGTATGGCGAGCCGTCACAGGTGCCGATTCCGGAGACTGAGGTAACGGAACCGACGAATCCGTATGGTGAGACGAAATTGGCGATTGAGAAGATGCTGCACTGGGCGGATCAGGCTTACGGATTGAACTTTGCTGCGTTGCGGTATTTTAACGCTGCGGGTGACGATCCAGACGGCCGAATTGGGGAAGATCACGATCCGGAAACGCATTTGATCCCTTTGGTGTTGCAGGTGGCATTGGGCCAGCGTGATCAGATTTATATGTTTGGCGATGACTATGCAACAAAGGACGGTACCTGCATCCGCGATTATGTTCATGTTATGGATCTCGCTCAGGCGCATTATTTAGCGCTGAAGAAAATCGCTGAGACGGGTGAAAGTGGTATCTATAATCTCGGGAACGGCTCTGGTTTTTCCGTCAAAGAAGTGATTGATACGTGTCGTAAGGTAACGGGTCACGCGATTCCTGCGGAGGTTGCAGAACGGCGTGCGGGTGATCCAGCGGTGTTGGTGGCTTCATCAGAAAAGGCCAAGACTGAACTGGGTTGGCAGCCGAAATATGCAGAGTTGGAGACGATTATTGAACATGCTTGGCAGTGGCATAAGGATCATCCGGATGGATTTGCGGAATAGGGTTTTTTACAGAGGGGAATTTTTTAAATGAAGAAATTTTGGATTATATTAGGTAGTATAATAGGGGTTCTGGTGATAGGGACGAGCGTCTATGCGTATAACGTCTATAGTTCTGTGAAAGACACGGCGCAGAAAATGCATGAGCCGGTCGATCAATCTGAGGAAAAGCAACCAAAGAAATCTTTACAAGAGAATAACAAGGATCAAGAGGCGAACACGATCTCGATTTTATTAATGGGCGTCGATGAACGGAAGAACGACAAGGGTCGCTCAGATGCCTTGATGGTGATGACACTGAATCCAAAGAAGGAAACCATGCAGATGGTCAGTATCCCCCGAGATACAAGGACGAAGATTGTTGGCCATGGAACCGTTGATAAGATCAACCATGCTTATGCCTTTGGCGGAACCAAAATGTCGATGGACACAGTTGAGAACTTTTTAAATATTAATCTTGACTATTATATTAAGATGAATATGGAAGGGTTAGTCGACCTCGTCGATGCGGTTGGTGGGATTACGCTATATAATGACGACAGCTGGCACGATCCTGGCTATTATAAGAAGGGCTACTTTTATCACGAAGGTGATTTGAACCTTAATGGTGACCAAGCTATCGGTTATGTCCGCATGCGCTATCTCGAAGGCGGCGACTTCACGCGAAATGAACACCAGCGCGAAGTCATTCAAGCCGTGATTAAAAAGGCCGCCAGTTTCTCATCCTTCACTCACTACAAAGACATCCTGTCAGCTATCAGTAATAATGTCAAAACTAACCTAACCTTTGACGACATGAAATATATTGCGATGAATGATAAAAAGGCGAAGAACAATATCAAGACGTATGAAGTTAAAGGCAATGGGAAGATGATAGACGGAACCTATTACTTGTCTGTGAGTGATGCTGAGGTGGAGAAAGTGCATGGGATGATTGAGGAACAGTTGAGTAATAGTGAATGATGAAATCAAAGGCTGAATGGGGATGGTCTGCGGAAAGAGGCATTGAAGAGATGTGTGAAGATGCCTGGCGGTGGCAGCAGAAAAATCCTCGTGGTTACGAAAATTTAGTTAAAGCGTAGATTCATTTTAATGCAAGTTGGTTGGTTAGGGAGGTGTACCAATGGTTACAAGACAAGAAAAACATAAGCCCAAAAAGAAAAAATGGCTCTGGTTAGTTTTATTAGTTGTTTTTCTCCTCGTCGGTGGAGGGGGAGCCTATGCTTATTCGATCTATAGTGATGTGAAGAGCACGGTAGATGAACAGTTGCATGAGCCGGTCTCAGGGATTGATAATAAGCTCACGAAGAAAAAGGTAGACAAGAAGGATCCTATTAATATCTTATTATTAGGTGTTGATGAACGGAAGAATGATACGGGCCGTTCGGATACGATGATTGTAATGACTTTGGATCCGGATGATAATCGCATGCAAATGGTGAGCATTCCTCGCGATACGCGGACAGAACTCGTGGGCGAAGGTCCGCATGGTGGCGAACAGGATAAGATTAACCACGCTTATGCCTTCGGTGGCAGTGAGATGTCCGTGGATACAGTGGAGAACTTTCTCGACATCAGCTTAGATTATTATGTCAAAATGAACATGGAAGGGCTAGATCAATTAGTTGATGCTGTCGGCGGCATAACAGTGACAAATGACCTTGCCTTTACTCAAAATGGCCATCAATTCGGCACGGGTGAGCTTGACTTGAATGGCGATCAGGCATTAGCTTATGCCCGCATGAGAAAGCAGGATCCCGACGGTGACTTTGGTCGGAATGAACGTCAAAGACAGGTTATTAAAGGCATCATTAATCAAGGCGCTCATCTAAATGTGGTGAACAAAATTGACGATGTTATGGATGTCCTTGGCAAGAACATGACTACCAATATGCAGTTTGAGGATATGCGCCATCTGGCTACGGATTATCGCAGCGCCCGGAAAAATATGAAGACTTACGAAGTATCTGGACAAGGAACTCGTATTAACGGAATTTATTATCTTCAGGTGCCCAATCAAGAGGTCCAAAAGGTTCATAAGATGATTAAGAAGTATAGTTCTTGAAGTCTTTAGGGCCGTGAAAATGGAGGGTTAGGGGAAGTCAACGGGACTTTCCCTTTTTTTGTACCGTTGTTCGAATTAACGTTTCAACATGAAAAAGTCTTAAACAGTTCAGGGTGATTACAGTGGATTTGGATCATTTACCGAAATCAGTCAAAAAGACCGTTCGATATATTAAGCAAGATGCCTCAGAAGAAAAATTAGAAGATATCAAGCAAGCCATAAGCTATGCCATTAACCAAAGGGAAAGACGACTGGGTAACAAAGATTGAGCGTTATTTAAACAGAGGATATTTGCTGGCGTCAATAAACATACACCTCAGGAGGTGCTTATTATGGCAGAATTAAAAGACCTGGATAAGCAACAGCTTTTAGCAATTCTTAAAGATGCTTACCGTTTGGGACAGAATGTTAAGGACTTGAAAGCTCAAGATCTTATCGGCAATATTGAAAAGAGACTGACGGAGTTCAATTTTAATAAGAATCCAGAATAAAGCGCTATCTTATCTACTTGTGCGGTGAGGTTAATATCTTCGGGTTATCTAACTGAGATTCTTACCCATTTTTCGATTTCGATTTTGATTTTTTCTATGAGTGAATTTTTGGCGAATCAAGAGCCACGCAACAAATATGCCGATGTAATCTTTAATTAAATTCACAGAGGATATCGACCGACCGGGGACAAAGCTTTGGTGGATTTCATCCATAAAGGCATATAAGATAGCAATCATTATGGCGACGAATTCCTTTCTGAAAGTTAAGGGTCCCAATGTAGAG
The DNA here is from genome assembly GCF_900178005.1 of Tuberibacillus sp. Marseille-P3662. Taxonomy (NCBI): domain Bacteria; kingdom Bacillati; phylum Bacillota; class Bacilli; order Caryophanales; family Sporolactobacillaceae; genus Tuberibacillus; species Tuberibacillus sp. Marseille-P3662. Next base: position 358,660 of record NZ_FXBS01000005.1, read on the forward strand.
CTAGCAATGATTAATAATGCATAGAGTATCGCGAATTCCATGAGATGAGCAGCCTCCAGAACCAAACCAAAGTTGATGTCCATATTTGGATCAGCTGCCCCATTAGTGCTCGCCATGGCGGTCTGAGCTAGGCTAATATTAAATGCGAATAAATGAATGTCTAATAGTTGTTGAGGGATAGCGTGGCTTGATTGGAACCAGATGAACATCATATATATCACTGGCAAACCTCTTAAGATCCATTTTCTAAGAAACAATTCTAAGTCCCCTTACGACGGCGTTGTTTTTCGGATTTAATATTATTCTAGACACCGTTCAGGGTGGTATACGTGGGTGGTTGGTTAATTAAATAGCCTGTCATGGGAATGAGCGCCAGCGTGAAGGTTCTTTTTACTAACAAAGCCCCCCTAAATTGGCAATAATGTTAAGTCAATAGTTACTAATATCCTAAAATGTGTACAAATTCATAATTCATGATATAATATACATGAAAACAATTAAACAAACGTATAATATTAAAGACCGTCGATGCGGGAACATCGCCGGTCACAATAGACCGAACCCCAACAAGAGGGGCTAGGCAGCATTTCGGGAATAATCCCTCAGCGCCGGTTAAAAACGCATATGAGGGATTATTCGTATTTTAAGGCCAATCAGAATTTATCTTCTGGTTGCAAGGTACAATTTCTATATGTCGTTGTGTAAGGAAAAACAAATTTCTAGGAACATTTTAATTAGATTAATGCAATGGCATACTTGGTTGGTCATCATCAGGAGGAAAAGGGTTATCTCCGTCTAAATATGCATCGCACCGAGTATTAAATTCATCTATAAGAACCGTCCAACCATCCCGGCATATTTCTTTTATGATCTGGCATTGTTTTTCAGAGTTTAAAAGCTTAAAACGCTCTGAAATCCCGATCAGGATCGGCTTGACAATCGTCCTCCATTTACTCCCTGAAAAGCCTATATAATGATTACCATTGAGCACTATATCAAGTAAATAGGTTTCAGCTGTTTCCTTAATGTGGTTCACTTTCTTTAGGTAGCTAACAACGGCATCCATTGTCGTTTTTACCCTCATAACCAACGCTCTTTCACGGTAATGTTTGTATTTATCATTGCTATATATATGTTGATTAATATTAGGTCGAGGTACATTAATACGTTTTGAAATGTCATTGGCCGTTAATCCCCTTAAAGTTAATCGCTGTATAATGTCATACCTATCTGCGAAGCTTGATGTAGCCTTTCCGTCAAATAATTGTTTTAACACTTCTAGATATCGCTCAATGTCGTTATTAAATGATTTTAGTTGGCATTCAAAAAATGTATTTGGATAGTTGGCTTTGTAAAACAAATAATTCTCGTAGTAGGTGATGAGGCGGTAAGTATTTCCTCGAATCTTCTCAATTACTGGGTAACCCTCAAGGTGCTTATAATACTCATAAAAGCGCTTTAATTTTGCTTTATTTCCTGGAAAGCTGGATGGAAAAAATATTTCTTTTATCTGAGATGCCTTAATCCTGATGTCGGACATTGATATCCTCCTTTGTACCCAAATATATATGGGAGGGAGAATTTGTCTTATTACAAATACGGGGAAATTGGGGTTCATTCAAATAAATTTCTATTAATAATCGGCGTCGATGAAAGAAAGGTTAGTGATGCTGAGGTTCAGAAAGTACATAGGATGACAAAGAGCAAATGAAGGTTGGGAAATAAATGATTAAAACCTCGTAATTGCGCTTGCGGGAATTTTTTTCTAAGATGATATGTAAGGGGATACATTTAATTTTAGAATGATTTAATAACGGGTTAAGGATTTAAATTCCAAAGGGGGAATAACATGCTTTATTACTTAGATGATCATGATAAACAAAATTTAAGGATGTTAAAAAGGTCAAACTTGAAAAAGATAGGTTGGAAGGAAAAAGATCTAGAAGAATTGCTGGAAAAAAATATGGATCGGGTATTCGATGAAGAAAACTTGATGCCGATTTTTTCTGAACGAAGATTCCAGGAAGAGCCGGATATTATGGCATTAGATCATGAGGGTAAATTGTATATTTTTGAGTTGAAAAGATGGGCCTCTAATTCTGGCAACCTGCTACAAGTTTTAAGGTATGGACAAATCTACGGTCAAAAAAGCTATAAAGAGTTAGATAGGTTATTTCATAAATTTAACCAAAATGCTAAGTCCCTTTTTGAAGAACATCAAGAATACTTTAATTTAGATAAGGCACTAAGTGAAAAACAATTTAATAGTGATCAGCACTTTTTAATTGTAACAGATGGAACAGATATAAGAACACGGAATGCGATTAATTATTGGAAGGATACAGGACTTAATATTGATTCCATTGTTTATCGCGTTTACGTTACGGACGCGGGTGAACAATTGATTGAATTTAACACTTATTCACCTTATCAGGATGTCATTGAACAAGAAGCGTCTAACTATATACTTAATACGAATTATAAAAGGAATCCCGAGGCACACGAGGATATGATTAATCAAGGCAAGGCTGCAGCGTATTATTCTCAATGGAAAACTAAAATTAAACGCATTCAAAAAAATGATAAAGTCTTTCTTTATAAAAGTGGAAAAGGCATTGTCGCCATGGGGATTGGGACTGGAATTGTTAATAAGGAAGAATACGAAGGAAAACCTGATGAAGAGTATAATATGAAGCTTGAAGATTTTACTATACTTCGATCTCCACTCAGTGCCGCAAAAATGAAAGAAATCACTGAATCCAACTTCATGTTCAACCAAACGATGTTTTCAGTTGGAAAAGAAAGAGGGGAATTAATCTGGAGATATATAAAGGATAATTGTTTGTAAGAAAATTTAAAGCAAAGAAATAAACCTGTAAGTGTGATGTATAAAATCGATGGTTGAGGACAGGTCAGTGATCCAACATTTCGCAATCAACGGCCAACCTCAGGAAAAGAGCGCTAGAACGCCTGCATTTTAGTCACATGGTCGATCTCGCTAACGCGATTGGCGGGATCACGGTCTATAATAATGACAGCTGGCACGATCCCGGTTACTACATAAAGGGTTACTTGTATCATGAGGTAATTTGAACTTGAATGGTGACCAACCCATTGGCTGTGCGCATGCGTTATCTTGAAGGTGGCGACTTCCGACTTCACGAGATATGAACACAAGCGTGAAGTTACTAAAGCAGTGATTGATAAAGCGGCCAACTTCTCATCTTTTACTCACTACAAAGACATCTTTTAGGCTATCAGTAATAACGTCAAAACCAACCTAACCTTCGATGAAATGAAGTATATTGCGATGAATTATAAAAAAGCGAAGAACAATATCAGGGTTACCCTCAAAAAAATAAAGAAAAGAGCGATGGCACATTGAATGCGGTTTTCCTTTTTATTTTTGTACTAAAGTGTACAAGATATATTTGAGGTGAAACTATGACTAAAAGGCGAAAGTCAAAAGGATTTGATATACCGGGACTACTAATGGCTGAAGTTCTTGCCTGTGCTATGGTTGCTACCAATTGAAGAAATACCTGAATCAGTGGATAGAAATTTAAAGAATTAAAAGGTATGTCTTTAAGAGACTCCAGTGTTACTAACATTACAGGGAAAGGCGGTAGCCAAGAATGTGCTATTAGAAAAGAACAATTATCTAGGTATTGTAGAATGCAAGAGACATAACGCACAAAAAAGTAACAAGACCACAGGTTCAACAATTCCATAGTGCTGTTATTGATTCTAAGGCAAAAGAAGGATTTTTCGTTACAATCAATGACTTTACTGGTAAAGCCTATTCTTATATGTTAGACAAACCTATTCACTTAATTAATGGTAATCAGCTGCTTAACATGATTGAGAAATTCACCAAACATACTTTTGAAAAATATAAAGGAATTAAATCTTAGCTATATTGGTTATGTTCCAAGAGAAAGGACGAATTTTCTAATTTAGTTAAAGAAGATGAACACGAACGTACAAGCTGGTTGATCTCTCTATTGAAAGCAAAGCAATCGCTTTCAAAGAAAAGTGACGAACATATGGTTATACTGTCGATATTATAACGCCAGAAAAAGATATAAACGCAGTTAAGAATTTTACTGGTGAATAACATTAGACAGAATCGTTTCACTCAAGGGATTTTTAAAAGGGAGTAGCGAAAGTATAATATTCTTGGTTATAATAGTGACAAAATCTACAAGAGGGTGACCCATTAAAATGGTAGAGTTTAAAGTCGATAAACCAACAAGTTTTAATTCAAGAGTTGAAGCAGCTTTTTCAAAATTAAAAGGAGCAGAAAAAAAAGTCGTCGATTTTATTAATCAAAGTCCTGAAGAAATTATTCACCTTTCTATTACCGAGGTGGCAGAAAGAAGTGATACAAGTGAGTCTTCCGTCGTAAGACTATGTAAAAGACTGGGCTATAAAGGTTTCCAAGATTTAAAAATAAATCTGGCTAGAGATATTATTACACCGAAAAAACAAATTCACGAAGTGATTGAGCCTGGTGATGATGTTAAGACAATCAAGAAAAAAGTATTTCAATCAAACGTTCAGGCCCTTTACGACTCTATTGAGGTTTTAAATGAAGATATGCTAATAAAGGCAATTGAGGCAATTTCTAAGGCGAATCGGATTGAGTTTTATGGTACTGGTGCTTCCGGAGCAGTTGCGATGGATGCTCAGCATAAACTATTAAAGTTAGGAGTTAAGAGTGCTGTCTATACGGATGCTACACTACAATCAATGTCAGCAAGCGTTCTCGAAAAAAATGACGTGGTAATAGGAATATCTCACACAGGATCTAATACAGATATACTACATGCTATGAAACTTGCTAAAGAAAATGACGTAACCATCATTTGTATAACAAATTTGTCGAGATCTCCGATGACAAAGATTTCTGATATTGAGTTACAAACCATGTCAAACGAAACAATGTTCAGAACAGATGCCATATCATCAAGGATAGCTCAATTGACAATTATTGATATTTTGGTAGCGGCTGTAGCCAATGCGAATTACGATTATTTTTATAACAACATTCAATTAACAAGGCGATCAACGAGCCATAAAAAGATGTAGGACCTAATGTGAAGGTTTTCTTCATTTTTTTAAAAAAAGTATTGAAGGAAATAACCATCATATGATAAGCTTTTCTTAACGGTGGTAATTTTCCGAATTCGATATCAATTTATTTTTTTTGACCTGTAATGAAACCGTTAACATTAACAAATTTAAAAGGGGGAAATGAAATTGAAGCTTAAGCTTTTTACACTGTTGATGGCATTAGTCATGGTCATTTCATTGGCTGCTTGTGGGAGTGAATCAACATCCGGTACTAGTGATGGGTCAAACGATGAAGGGGCTAAAAAAATTAAGTTGAATCTTTCAACTCCGGATCCTGACACCTCATCAATTACTTTGGCAGGAAAGCACTTTGCAGAATTAGTTAAGGAAAAGAGTGGCGGGTCTATTGAAGTTTCTGTACATCCAAATGGAACACTGTACGGAGGAGATCCCTCTGCAGCAGTAAAACAGCTAGGTGCAGGCAGTATTGACATGCTGGCATTATCAACATCTCTTTATGCAAATTTTGTTCCGGAATTCAATGCCATAAGTGTTCCATACTTATTTGATAGTAAAGAAAAATTTGTATCATTTCTCAATGGAGAACATGGCGATAAATTATTATCAATGCTGGATGAACTGAAAATTGAGGGGTTAGGGTTATGGACTCGTCCATTTAGACAAATAACAAACTCAAAACATCCAATCAAGAAGCCTGAAGATCTTAAGGGTATTAAAATAAGAGTGCCTAACAATCCTTTATGGGTAGAGTTTTTCAAACGAACGGGTGCAGTAACAACACCAATGGACTTTTCAGAAGTTTATAACGCCCTTCAGTTAGGAACGATCGGTGGACAGGAAAATCCAGTAGGTGTTATTAAGTCTGCTAAACTACATGAAGTTCAAAAGTATTTGACGATCTCTAATCATATGGCAGATGGATGGATTTTGGGAATTAATCAGGCCAAGTTTGGCGATTTAACTGATGATCAGAAAAAGGTTCTGCAAGAGGCCGCAAAAGAAACGCAATCTTGGAAATTAAAAGAGGATGAAAAGAACTTTAATTCAACTGTTGATTTTCTTAAGGAAAACGGTATGAAAGTGAATGAACTAACTTCAGATCAGCAAAAAGCATTTGTTGAGGTTTCGAAAGAGGCATATCCAGCATTTAAGAAGTTAGTAGAAAATGATGAGTTTTTCCAATCTGTCATAAAATTTGCTGGGAAGTCTGAATAGGTAAATATTACAAAAAACAGCCCCTTATTTGAACATAATTAAGTTTTTATTCATTTAGGGGCTGTTTACCAATTTATTGGGGAGGGAGGGTTGCATATCAATGTTCCGATTAATTTTTAAATATATAAATCTACTGTCGGATGTTCTAGCTGGGCTCTCATCTGTTTGCATTTTTATTGTGGTAATTCTACAAGTTATCGGCCGATTGATTGGGTATCCATTTCCGTGGACTGTTGAATTAACAAGATTTCTGTTTATTTGGCTGATTTTCCTAGGTATAAGTATTGGATTTCGAAAGGCAGAATCTCCAAGAGTAACGTTTCTAATTAATTATTTACCATTATATTTTAATAAAATCGCTGTATGGATATATGCAATTGCATCAATTGGTTTCTTTTTATTTATGTTGTACTCAGGGATCCAATTGACCCTACAACAATGGACGGTTAACGAAACCAGTTCGGCTCTTCAATTACCAATGTGGATTATAGGAATGAGTATTCCTTTTGCTGCATTAACAGGTGTGTTAAATGTCGTTCAGTCATTGTTGTATGATAAGGAGATAATTAAGAAAGGGGGGTAACGGTGTCTATATTTCTGATCATGTTATTCTTTGTTTTAATGTTTTTTGGTATACCAATAGCCGTTTCTTTGGGTATTGCGTCGGTCTTTACAATTGTTCTATTTACAGATGTGCCGATAAGTCTGATTATTCAATCAATGTATAGTTCGATGAACAGTTTCATTATGGTAGCAGTCCCGCTGTTTATTCTGGCCGGGATGTTAATGGACGAGGGCGGAATAGCAGAAAGAATATTTGATTTCGCAAAAAATGTTGTAGGGTGGATTACTGGCGGACTCGGTCATGTGAATATATTGGCAAACTTAATATTTGCCGGGATGGCTGGTTCGTCCGTTGCTGAAGTGGCCAGTATCGGGAAACTTAGCATCAATGCGATGACCAGGAATCATTACCCATTAAGGTATGCAACGGGAATCACTTTGGCTGCGTCAATGCTTGCAACTATTATTCCTCCAAGTATCTTAATGGTTATCGCAGCATCTGTTGCAGGTGTTTCAGTCGGAAAGGCCTTAATCGGGGGATTGATACCGGGATTAATTGTTGCCATTGCTTTCATGATTTTTAATTACTTCTATTCGAAAAAGCACCAATACGGCAAGCATATTCCATTTGATTTTAAACAGTTGATCAGCTCATTTGTTAAAGCATTACCGGCGTTACTAGCACCAGTTGTCCTTCTAGGAGGAATATTAAGTGGCTATTTCACACCCACTGAAGCAGCGGCAATAGCGGTTTTATATACACTTGTGGTTTCTTTGTTTATATATAAAATTATGAGTTTTAAACAGTTACCGGATGTTTTTTTTAGAACCGCAAAGTTATCGGGGACAATTTTGTTTATTGCAGTCACAGCCAAACCAGCTAGCTGGATTTTTGAGTATGATGGGCTTCCGATAAGAATCGCAACTTTCATAAGCGATGTAAGTAACAATCCCTTTGTTATCATGGCGATGTTGTTTGTCTTTCTCATCGTTGTTGGAATGTTTATGGACGCTACGGCAGCAATTTTTATACTTGTACCTATCTTAATGCCAACAATAAATGCTGTAGGTATTGACCCAATATTTTTTGTGATTTACATGGTTATTCTTTTATCATTCGGTTTGATTACACCTCCAATTGGTGTCTGTCTCTATGCTGCAGGAAACATTACGGGGCTTTCAATCGAGACAATCACTAAAAGTACGTTACCGTGGATTCTACTAACATTTGTGATATTATTTACGTTTATCGTTTTTCCAAGTTTGATTACAGTCCCATTAACTTGGTTTGGTTTATAAAAAATATTTTATATGAAGATTATATTCGCGATTTTTGTGTGTTATAATGAAGGAAATTACCACCGTAATATTGTGAATCATTAAAACTTGAATGATTCAAGGGAGGGAAATCGATGAGAGCAGCCAAATTTCAGGGGAAAAACAAAATTTCAGTGGAAGAGATGGAAACGCCGAAAATTACCAAAAATGAAATCTTGGTGCGTGTTTCCGTTAGTGCCGTATGTGGTACAGACGTAAGAATCTTCTTGGGAAACAAGACTAAAGGAGTCAGGGTTCCATCAATTATTGGCCACGAAACAACGGGAGTGATTGAGGAAATTGGGGATTGCATTGATGAGTATAACGTCGGAGAAAGAGTAGGTGTGATTCCCGTAATCCCTTGTCGTAAATGTTATTACTGTTTAAATGCAATGGAAAATGCGTGTCTTAATCGAGTTGCGATCGGCTATGAATTTGATGGAGGTTTCGCAGAATACCTAAAAGTACCGAAAGAGGCCGTTGAAGCCGGAAATTTAGTTAAATTGCCGGATAAAGTTTCTAATGAACAAGCGGTTGTTACTGAACCATTGGCTTGCTGCTTTAACGGACATAGGAAGTCAAACATTAAAGTCAACGACACTGTTGTTGTTGTAGGTGGTGGGCCGATTGGACTAATGCATGTCCAACTCGCGAAAATTGCTGGTGCTAAAAAAGTAATAGTAAGCGAACTTGTCAGTCATCGCAGGGAAAAAGCCCTGATCGCGGGTGCGGATCTTGCAATCAATCCTGATGAGGAATCATTAAATGAGGTAGTGTTAAAAGAAACAGAACATCTTGGTGCTGATGCTGTAGTAATGGCAATAGGGGTACCTGCAATTGTGAATGAGAGCATTAGCTTGTTAAGAAAAGGAGGTACAATCAATCTTTTTGCTGGCTTTACTAAAGGGGTAACATCTGACATTGATCCAAATTTCATTCATTATAATGAAGTTAATATTGTTGGGACCTCTGCGTTAAAACGCTCAGATTATCTTAATGCATTAGCATTGATTGAGTCCGGACAAATCAATACCGAGGTGCTAACCTCTAAGGGATATTCCTTGGATGACATTGAAAAGGCAATTCTTGACGTGAAGAACGGTATCGGAATGAAATCCCTAATTCATATATAGTGTAAACTTATAAAATATAAAAAATAGGAGTGAGTTTCATGGGATTGTTAGGAAAAAAAGTCCGTTTAAATCGTTTATTGAATCCAGAGAATGGTCGTTTGTTGGCAGTAGCAGTAGATCAGGCAATGGCAAGAGGTATTTTTGAAGAACTAATGCCAATTGAAAGGAAAGTTAACGAAATTATTGCAGGCGGTCCAGACGCAATTACAATGCATAAAGGTCTTGCTGACACATGCTTTGCCCCCAACGCTGGTAAAGCAGGGTTAATCTTAAAGTGTTCCACCTTTTCACCATGGCAACCTAATTATGATGTTCAAGTCTCAGAAGTTGAAGAAGCTATAAAATTAGGAGCCGACGCGGTATCAATGGGATGCATTGTTGGTGGTGATGATCAACCTGAACAGCTTCGTAATTTAGGTTATATTTCTGGGAAAGCGTCCTCATATGGAATCCCAGTTGTCGCTCATATTTATCCACGAGGAAATCAAATTCCAGATGATGAAAAGAATCATTGGAAACATACTGCATACGCGGTCAGAGCAGGTGCAGAATTAGGTGTAGATATTGTCAAAACAAAATATACTGGTTCACCAGAGACATTTAATAAAGTCGTAGAATCAACTCCTGGAAAGGTTGTAGTGGCAGGAGGAAATATTGGTTCAAATCCAGAAGATTATTTTCAAATGGTTTATGATGTAATTGATGCAGGTGGAACTGGTATTACGTTTGGTCGCTTTGTTTGGAATAACAGTAATCCTACTGCTGTCGTAAAAGCTTGTGCCCACATTATTCATGGTAATGGCACAGTAAATGAAGCTAGTGAGTTATATAATCAATTGGTTCATGAAAATGTTAAAGTAAATTAGGTGATTGGCTTGTCTCACGTTGTTGGAATTGATATCGGAAGTAGTAGCATAAAGGTTGCAGTAATGGATGATAGAGCAAATCTCAATTTTGTTTTCAGCGAAAGTTACTACTTCAAATATCCTAATAGGGATCATGTGGAAATCAATTTGGTAGAAGTATGGGAGAAAGTTAAAAGATTGCTTGTTAAAGCGATTCATAAAGTGAAGGAGAACAGCGGTAAAGTGGTGGGGATATCCCTTTCAACGTTTTGTAATTCGACGGTTATAATGGATGATACAGGGAATCCTTTATATCCCGGAATTGTTTATATGGATCAGAGAAGTAAAACGCAAGCAAATTGGGTCAAAGATACGATAGGAATTGATGAATTATACCAAGTTACAAGGAATCGAATTGAACCAGGCATGTTTTCAGTTACAACATTGTTGTGGTTTAAAGAGACTAGACCGGAATTATACGAGAAGACGTGTAGATGGGGTAATCTGTCAACTTTCATTTATGGCAAGTTGACAGGTGAATTCATTATGGACTGGACCCAAGCTTCTTTCTCAGGTGTCTTTGATATAAGAAGGTATGAATGGTCGGAAGTTTTGTGTTCTAAACTAGGTATTCCTTCATCATTTTTACCTGAAATAGTAGCTCCCGGTGAAATCGTAGGAATGACAAGTGGATTTGATACTGATATTTTAAATGGTATTTCAGTCATTGTTGGTGGGGCAGATACGGCCTGCTCCGCCCTCTCTGTAGGTATAGGGAATAATCAGGTGTTTGAATCAGTTGGAACCTCAAATGTTCTAACGGTTTGTATAGATAACTCAGATTTCTTGGATAGCCGCTTTCTAAATAGATGCCATGTGACCAAAGGAAGTTGGTTATCACACGGTGCAATGTCTACACCAGGCGCTAGTATTCGCTGGTTTTATGAGACATTTCTGAAAGATGATGGGGAGTCTTCAACTATTTTAGAGGAGTTGCCCCAGAAATCAAAAACTGGAGCGAATGGATTGTTTTTTTTACCTTATATGCAAGGTGAAAGATCTCCAATCTGGGATCCGAATGCTCGAGGGGTATTTGTGGGAATGCATTTAAATACTACTAAGGCGGATTTTTTACAAGCCATATTTGAGGGGTGCGCCTTAGGCCTTAGGGAAATTCAGGAGATTATAGAGGAGGAATACCAACTTTTTAGTGATTCATATCAATCAATTGGCGGTGGATCGCAAAATAAAATTTGGACCCAAATTAAATCTAATGTGTTGAATAAAAACATTGAAACGCTGGAAGTTAATGAGGCTGCCGCATATGGGACCTGTTTAATAGCAGGTTCGGGATTGGGATATTTACCACATTTAGAGCAGCTTCCTTCAACAATAAAAAACAATACATTATTTTGGAGTACACCCTCTGAAGAGAGAGTAGAACAGTATTCACATTTATATGAATTGTTTGCCGGGTTATACCCTGCACTAAAACAACATTTTGAAAAAGCAAATGGTTACTTGTCATCCTGAAAAAATACTTTAAAGGGTGTGTTTTCTTTGGACAGAAAGATTTATATAACGAGAAGGTTACCAGATGAAATAGTAGCCAAATTATCTAAGTACTTTTTGGTAGAGATGTGGGAAAAGGAAGACACACCGGTCCCTAGATCGATTTTAGAAGAAAAGGTCAAAGAAGTAGATGGATTGTTTTGCCTTTTAACAGAAGCGATTGACCGGGAACTGTTAGATCAAGCAAAGAATTTAAAAGTTATTAGTAATATGGCTGTCGGATACAATAATATTGATATTAACTATGCCACTCAAAAAGGGATTATGGTTACAAATACACCGGGAGTTTTAACAGAAACGACAGCAGATTTGACTTTTTCATTATTGATGGCTACTTCAAGACGTCTCTTGGAAGCTGATCAATTTCTAAGACAGGGTAAGTGGAAGACATGGTCTCCTTTTTTATTAACAGGGCAAGATGTTTTTGGATCTACACTTGGTATTATAGGCTTAGGCCAAATTGGTAAGGCTGTTGCTAGACGTGCCAAGGGATTCAATATGGAAGTTTTATATTACAATAGATCTAGAAAGTTTGATGCTGAACAAGAGTTAGGGATCCACTATACAGAGTTTGAAGACATTCTAAGACAATCTGATTTTTTATGTATTTTGGTTCCTTTTACTAAGGATACAGAAAATTTGATTAGCAGAAAACAATTTTCTTTGATGAAGGACAATGCTGTTCTTGTTAACACCTCGAGAGGTGGTGTGGTTAATGAGGACGAATTGTATAATGCTTTAGTAAATGGTGATATCTGGGCGGCAGGGTTGGATGTCTTTAACCAAGAACCAACGTCTATTGATCATCCGCTTATATCACTCAATAATGTTATTACACTCCCACATATCGGAAGCGCCAGCTACGGAACACGGATGCGAATGGCATATCTTAATACAGAAAATCTAATACGTAGTCTGGCAGGAGATAAACCTGTACACTTAGTCAATGAGGAACTTTCCAATTAGGTATAATAGGAGAATAACGCCTTATGAAAAACACCAATCAAAAAATTAAGCTTTTCACTTTGAATTCCAATTCATGTTTAGCTGAGGAAATTGCTAAACATACAGGAATTCCTCTTGGTTCTTGCTCAGTAAAAAAATTCAGTGATGGTGAAATTCAAATTAATATTGAAGAAAGTATTCGTGGATGTGATATCTTTGTTATCCAATCGACATCTGATCCCATTAATGAGAATCTAATGGAATTGTTGATTATGATTGATGCGCTTAAGAGAGCATCCGCAAAAAACATTAACGTTGTTATCCCTTATTATGGATACGCCCGTCAGGATCGTAAAGCTAGTGCAAGAGAGCCGATTACCGCTAAATTAGTAGCAAATTTACTCGAAACGGCGGGAGCCAGCCGGGTGCTCACAATTGATTTACATGCGCCACAAATTCAAGGATTTTTCGATGTACCTGTGGATCAATTATTAGGGGTCCCCATTCTATCAAACTATTTTAGGCAAAAGAACAAAAATGATTTAATAATAGTAGCGCCAGACAATGGAGGAGTTTATAGAGCAAGGAAGATGGCTGAGAGATTAAACGTCCCAATTGCTTTTCTAGACAAACGTCGTCCTGAGCCAAATTCGGTAGAAGTTATGAATATAATTGGAGATGTAGGAAACAAGCATGCTGTGATTATTGATGACATTATCGATACTGCAGGCACGATCAAAGTGGCCAGTCGGGTTTTGAAGCAATACGGTGCTAGAAAGGTTTCTGCGTGTTGTACACATCCTGTACTATCCGGTCCCGCGGTTGAGCGTATTGAGTCATCAGAAATTGAGGAGCTTGTAGTCACTAATACAATATCTCTTCCTAATGAAAAGCAAATTGACAATATGACAACTTTGTCGGTTGCGCCTCTTTTAGCTGAAGCTATAAAAAGGGTTTATGATAATCTATCTGTAAGTGAATTGTTTGAAAAGAGTTAAAATGTTCATTTTTAGGAAACCCTTGTTAAATTTACATCACTTCTAATAGTCCCGGGTAGACTTTAAAATATAGTCTTCCGGGACCGTTTTTTTTAATGGTCGTTTGGAAAAAATTTCTTACTTCTCTCCCTTATCTTCAGAATCTCTATACCTCTCCTTATATTTAAGAAACCGCAGAATATCCAAAAGCTCATCCTTAACTTGTTCATTAGATCCGGGGATTTCCTTAAAAGCTGTATGGACTTCTGGGTCTTTGATAAGTTGAAGGAGTTCTGGATCATAGTGTTTATATTCTAATTGGCTTTTGCCAGTTAATATATAATCTGTTGTTACATTGAAAAAAGCGGCTAGCTTCAGAAGCGTTTCATAATCCGCCTGATTAGCGTCGGTTTCGTATCTTGCATATGTCGCTCTACGAATCCCTATGCGGTTAGAAAGTTCTTGCTGGGATAGATCTTTTTTATTTCTTAGTTCCTTTAATCGCTCTCCAACGGTCATGGGATGGCTCTCCTTCGTCAGCATGATGCTTTCATTTTAAAAGATATGTGACTGAAATTCACATTATGGGATAAAAAATCACAAAAAATATTGACAAACGTGATTATTGTGATAATATGTCACTATAGTTGCAGTGAGGTTAGATCACGAGGAGGTCTACAGCCATGAAAAATCATTGGCTAGTAACTCTTAGGACAAATAGGAACCTGACTCAGGAAGAAGTGGCTAAGCTTTCGTCAATTGAAAGGTCTTACTACACAAAAATTGAAAATGGTACTGTTCCAAGTGTCAAGGTGGCTCAAAGGATTGCACAAATTTTAGATTTTGAATGGATGATTTTTTTTGATTAAAATTGTGATTTAATATCACAAATGAAGAAAACGTGATCGAGCGACATTCGGGCGACGTGTAGGGACACAAAAAAGAGAGTGAATTTTAGACCAATTTTAGGAGGGTGATTCTTTCAGTATTGGAAACCCGAGTATTGCGATCCCGGACAGTGCTAAGAAGAAGTTAGATTTGGATTATCGCTGCCCGTTATCTAGGTTCCATTGTGTCATCATCGATAGGAAGATCTATTAAATGAAATATACCTGGTTCTAGGTGAGACATCGTATATGTATTGGTGTTTTATGGTCTTGTTTTAAATGCTGTATGAAAGGAGGGATTTGTCGTGAAAGAAAGAGATCTGGCTATGCTCCCTCGTTATTTAATCAGCCTCATGTTGTTTATCATTTTTGCGCTGACGATCATTCAGGTTTTTTGTCGGTTTGTTTTGGACAGCCCATTAACTTGGACTTCTGAGCTTTCCCGTTTGTTATTGATTTGGATGGTGATGATCGGGGCTGGGGTGGTGACCTATGATCGGGTTCATCTTTCAGTTGACGCAATCTATCAAAAATTGTCGGTCCGTCCACGGTTTTATCTGTCGATGTGCTTGCAATTGATCATCTTTGCCTTTCTGATAACCACCATCATATCGAGTTTTCATTTGATCAGGGTCTCAAATGACATTGCATCCGGTGCATTAGGAATATCTTATGCTTATTGGAGAGTTGCTGCTCCGATCGGGTTCTTGTTCATCATCGGTTATGGTGTCATTCGGCTGTACCAAGATTGTCGGTTGTATATGAAAGGGTTGTATCCGCGAGAGGGCGATGAAGGGGAGGACATGCTTTGATTTTGTTGATTATTGCTATATTACTGTTCCTCATCATTTTGGGGATGCCAATTTCCTTTGCTTTGGGCACATCTTCATTGGTTTATCTTTTGATTGAAGGCTACGACCTTTCCATGGTGACCCAAAGTATTGTGGGCGGGGTGAATTCATTTACGATTCTTGCTGTCCCGTTTTTCCTAATGGTTGGGGAATTGATGAATTTTGGAGGGATCACTGACCGGATTATTCGAATGGCGCGTGTGTTGGTTGGGCATTTCAAAGGCGGATTGGCACAGGTTAACATTTTGGCGAGTCTATTTTTCTCAGGGATCTCAGGTTCTGCTACGGCGGACACTGTTGCATTAGGCTCGGTTCTCATCCCGTCGATGAAGAAGGAAGGCTATGATGATCGATTCGCTGCAGCGATAACGGCGGCGTCCTCGATTGTAGGACCGATTATTCCACCTAGTATTACGTTAATTATCTTTGGCATTACAACCCAGCAGCCAATCGGCCCATTATTGATGGCCGGCATTGTACCCGGTGTGATGATCGCGCTTTCCCTCATGGTTTATACCTATTTTGTATCGGCCAAGAGAGGGTATCCGCAATATCCGCGGGCGACGTTTCGGGAAGGAAGAAAGGCATTTGGTCAGGGTATTGCGGCGCTGCTCATGCCTTTGATTATTATTGGCGGAGTGCTAAGCGGTGTATTCACGGCAACAGAATCCGCAGCTGTAGCTGTATTTTACGGGATTGTGATTGGGGTTTTCTATTACCGGAATATAGATCTCAAAGGTTTTGTTGGAATTGTTAAGCGGAGCAGTGTTGAAAGCGCTAACATACTATTTGTTCTGGCATCAGCTTCAATATTTGCCTGGGTGGTTACACGAGCTAGAATTTCTACGGTTGTCGCTGATTTTGTTTTAGGATTTTCCACGAATCCGACGATCATCATGATCCTATTAATTTTATTCTTGCTATTGATTGGTCTGTTCATGCTTCCATCTGAGGCGATTCTAGTTTTTGCACCGATCTTAACACCACTTGCAGCTCAAGTGGGGGTCAATCCGATTCATTTCGGAGTGTTGATGGTCTTAACGTTAACAATTGGAGGAGCCACGCCGCCGGTTGGTATTCTTTTATACATTGTAGCGGATATTGGCAAAGTACCTTTTATGAAGCTTGTTCGATCCATGGGTCCATTTTATATTCCTTTATTGATTGCAGTATTAATAACAGCTTTTATTCCACAATTGACGATGTATATTCCCAATCTATTTTTCTTGGAATAACGAAGGAGGACGTTAGGTCATGAAGAAACACGCATTGCATCATATGACATGGAAAGAAGTTGAGGCGGCATTCTCAGAGGATCCGGTCGTTCTAATCCCTCTTGGCTCGATGGAGGAGCATGGTCCTCACTCGCTGACAGGTGATTTCCTAGCAGCGGCTGAGGTTGCCAAGAGAACGGCGGAACAACTCGGAGTGCTGTATCTGCCGGCTGTTCCGTTTGGTTGTTCAGAATATTTCCGCGGTTATCCAGGGACGATTTCGCTTTCACCGCAAACGGTACAGGGTTTGTTGACGGATATTTGTGAGAGTTTAATAGAGCATAATGTGACAAAAATCATATTCATAAATGGTCATGCCGGGAATGCTTCAACGATTGAACATGTAGCTAGAGAAATCAAACGGGAAAAACGTTTGAAGGTGGCATCACTTGATTTGTGGCGTTCTTTGAGCCCGGCATTTAAGCAGGAACTCTATGGAGAGAACGATCCTTCAGGGCATGGGGGTGAGCCCTTAACATCGGTGATGCAATACCTTTATCCGGCAGATATGAGAATGGATCAACTCCCGAACATGGAGAGAGTCTGCCAATGGCGGGACTTGGACGTTTCTGGGTTGTCAAAAGTCAGAACCGATAACACTGAATACGCTATTTACTTTAATATGGAAGAACTCTCCTCGGAAGGCATTCTGGGAGATCCTCAAGCTGCTTCGGCAGAAAAGGGGGAAGCCATTATCGATCACATAGTCCATAAAGCCGCAGCTGTGGTAGGCATGGTTAAAGAAACGGACATGCGTGAATAAAAATCAAAAGACAAGAAAGAGGGATGGTCATGATAAAGAAATCTTTGTTACTTACGGTATTTGTTGTCTTAGGATTAAGTCTCATTCTCGCTGGTTGTGGTGGCAACAAATCCAGCGGTACAAGCAATGATAAGAAAAGTTATGAAATCAGTTATAGCACATGGGCGAATGAAGGAGAACCAGCATATGTCGGGATGCAGCGGTTTAAAAAAATTGTGGAAGATAAGACCGGTGGTAACGTCAGTGTAAAATTATTTCCATCCAATCAAATTGGTACTACAGAGGAACAGCTTGAACAAGTAAAAATGGGCACGATTCAAATGATGTCCAGCGGGAATCCGGGTATGAAGAAACTAGAGTATTTGGCTCTTCCTTATTTGATGAAGTCTAATGATAATTGGCTGAAAGTATTGAATTCCTCAGTCGGAGAGAAGTGGAATAAACAACTTGTTGACGATAAGGGGATTCGCAATATCGGCTTATTACCTAGAGGGCCGCGCATTGTCTCAGCCAATAAAGAGATTCACACACCTGAAGATATGAAAGGGCTTAAGATCAGGGTGCCGACGCGTGATTATTATGTGCAAACGTTTGAAGCTTTAGGTGCCAATCCAACCCCGATGGATTTTGGTGAAGTGTACTCAGGGTTACAAACGGGTGTGGTTGATGGTCAGGAAAATCCACTTGAAACCATCTATTCGGCAGGATTTTCCGAAGTTCAAGATTATATGATTATCACCCATCATATGTATAAACCGGCTTTTGTCACAATTAATGAAGAGTTCTATCAAAATTTGCCGGAAGATTATCGTAACATTATTACGGATGCTGCGAAGCAAGCGCAAAAATATGCGGAGAAAGATATGGAGAAAAAACATGCCAAAATGAAAAAGGAAATGAAAGAGGACGGCGCGACGTTTATTGAACCGGATTTGGAACCGTTTATTCAGGCGACCCAGTCGGTGCGAGATCGCCTCGGCAAAAAAGTCTGGGGTGAAGATACGTACGAAAAAATTAAGGAGTTAGGACAAGCTAATACAGAAGACTAGTTTTCATAGAAATGATGCAAGGTTGTTGCCCGCTCAACGACCTTGCATCCACAATCTTTTAGCTGAAGGAAGGATTATATGGAAGTCAAGGAAATGGCCAAAAGTCTGGAGAGCCATGTCATAGAGATTCGGCGACGTATGCATCAACATCCAGAATTGAGTTCCTTTGAATATCAAACATCGAAATTGGTTAAAGAAACGTTAGAAAATAGAGGTTTTGAAATTTCATCTGAAGTGGGTGGTACTGGTGTGGTCGCTTTGTTAAGAGGAAAGCATCCTGGAAAGACCATTGGCTTACGGGCTGATATGGATGCTCTACCCATTAGTGAACAAACTGATCTTGCTTTTTCGTCAGAAACCGCGGATGTCATGCACGCCTGCGGTCATGATTTTCACACATCAATTTTATTAGGCACGGCGCTTATCTTAAGTGAATGTCGCGATCAACTAAGAGATAACGTGAAGTTTATTTTCCAACCGGCGGAAGAAAATATGTCAGGCGCACAAAGCATGATCGCAGCTGGTGTCCTGCAGAATCCTCGTGTTGATGCCCTCGTTTGTTTGCACTGTTGGCCGCCTCTTCCGGCAGGGACGATCGGTGTTCGTAAGGGGCCCATTATGGCAGCTAGTGATTTTTTCAATATCAATATAAAAGGAACAGGGGGACATGCCGCTCATCCGCACAAAAGCACTGATCCTGTCCCTATTGCCGGCCATGTTGTGACGGCCTTGCAGCACATTGTGTCAAGAGAAGTAGCACCTTTGGATCCAGCTGTGGTGACGGTGGGACAAATAAATGGCGGGTCGGCAAGAAATGTCATTGCTCAAGACGTTGAGATGTCAGGGACGGTGAGGACGACGGATCCCGGAACTCGAAGGGAGATCCCTGACATTATGAAAAGAATCGTCAGCAAGACGGCTGAAAGCATGAATGGGGAAGCAGATATCCAATATCATAAGGGGTCACCTTCTCTCGTTAACGATGATGATCTTGTGGATTTATTGGAAGATACGGTCACAAGTGCTTTGGGGAAAGAATATTTCCATGAGTTAAAAGAGCCATCGCTGGGTGGAGAGGATTTTGCCTTTTATCTGGATCATGTCCCGGGTATGTTATTCCGATTAGGGACGAATAACGGCACAGAAGCTTCCAAACTACCGTTGCATAATCCTGGTGTCATCTTTGACGAAGCGGCCCTGGTTCCGGGGATGACCGCGATGAGTGAATTGGCTTTAAGATATTTAAAGGGTTAGTGAGCACGGTGTTGGGTTGATCGGGCGTCTACTTGTTGAAAGCTGTCCGGCTTTTGGCGAGTAGACTTTTTATGGGGAAAAGTTGATTAGTAATGTCCCTTCAAGGTGATATCATTCCTACGTCTTTATCGGATGGGACTGGGTTAAATTGTGAAGATAGTGTCGTGTTTGCTTACAAATCTATCATAATGCAACAATGCAAGGTATAATGGATAATATAACATTCAATTTTTGGCATATTAAGAAAGGGGAAAATCGAGTGATTGCTTGGTTTTTTTACTTATCGCTGACCCATAAAATTCTTTTTGGGATTGCTGGTCTTGTTGTGATTTTTCTCTATGTCTTTTGGTTAACAACTTATACGCTTAATGTCCATCAGCAAACGAAGTCTCCTGAGCATACCATTAGTCGGATCAAATTTTTTAACAAACCTATGAACCTACTATTGCTTTTTCTAGACTTTGTCTTGAACTTTTTACTGATTTGGACGGAACTATCTCAAGTGCTTGTCGATGATCCTGATGTCGTCGTTTATATTAGTCTATTGGCAGCGTTCGTTTTATTTTGTCTTGTCACCATGGTGAATCAACAGATCTCATTTAACGCAACACAGACGATTCAAGGATTCACTGTTACAAGGAAAGAAAAATTGGGGAGAACCATACGTGTACAATTGATGCTTTTCGCTTTTTTACTTGTCGTATGTTTCATTGCCTATGGGTTTGTCAATCGTCATTATGACGATTATGGATTCACGGTTCTAGTTATTCTTGCCGGCCTGTGCATGGGAATTTTGACCGACCTTTTATCAGGGAAAACCACGGATGTTAAGCCGCTGGAGGATCAGGAACTTGGACAACACCTTCAGGATTATGTAAAAAGGGAAGGTATTCGGGACGTAAACTTTTATACCTTCTCAAACCAAAAGAGAGAAAAGGCAAATGTCATCGTGACAGGCTTTCGGACGAAGCGTTTTTTCTTTGCAGAAGATCTCTTTGAGGACTTTACGGTCAAGCAACTTGAGAGTGTTGTAATACGTGGTCTCAGTCAGATCAAACAGAAGCATTCGTTGATTCACTACGCTATTTTGCTGTTTTCTTTGCTTCCACTGTACGGGGTGGCATCCTTAATCAACTGGTATGAAAATGCCAATGGGGTGGTCGTTCCTGGATTGATCACTTTTGGGATGTACGTCATCTGTTTTGTTCTCTATTCCTGCTTTTTATCGCCCCTTATTTTCCGTATCATGGAGCGCCGAGCCGATCAATATGTCTTGGACCAAGGTGTGGATTATCGGGATTTTACAATAGCATTACTCAAAATCAAAGAGCTTAAGGATTGTCCGAGTAAAACCAAACGCTCAATTGCCCGTCGAGTTAGATGGATCGTTCAAAAGTCCGGGGGGTCAAGGGAAGAAGTGGAACATTATCGAAAGGCCGAAGATGACTTGTCTCAATGAAACGTATGGAATTGCCTATGTACGCATGCGTCATTAGAAAAGAAGAATTACCTAGGTATTGTAGAATGCAAGAGAAATAATGTGCAGAAAGTTACAAGACCCCAGATTCAACAATTCCACAGTGCTATCATTGATTCAAAAGCCAAGGAGGGATTTTTCGTTACAACCAATGACTTTACCAGTAAAGCCTATTCTTATGTGTTAGAATTTTTATGAAAGATTATTTTCATCATTAATGAATTTAAAGTGAATTATAAAAAATAAATCTTGTAAAAGCAACTCTACATGAATTGAATCTTAAACTACATTAAATAAATTTCAATGGGAGATTACATATGAATGAGCGGAAACTAAAAAATAGAACAGCAATTGTTACAGGAGGAACCAAAGGGATTGGTATGGCAATTGCCATTAAACTTGCTTACGAAGGAGCCAGTGTCTTTATCATTGGTCGAAATAAGGGAGCTGGAGAAAAAGTTGTAAAAGATACACAAGGGCAAATTTCTTTTATTCAAGCAGATGTATCTAAACCAGAGGAAGTTAAAAACCTGATCGATCAAACGGTTCAACAGACGGGGCGACTAGATATTTTGGTAAATAATGCAGGAGTGCAATATGAACAAAACATCGAACATACATCGCCAGAAGATTGGGATAAAGTGATGAATGTAAACTTGAAGAGTGTTTTTTTATGCAGTAAATATGCGATTCCACATATGCGATATCAAGGTGGTGGAAAAATCATTAACACAGCATCCATTGATGGATATTGGGCTGAACCGAACCTAGGTGCTTATTGTACTTCAAAAGGTGGAGTCCAATCACTAACAAAGTCGATTGCATTAGATTTTGCTCATGATGGAATTTTGTGTAACTGCCTATGTCCAGGATACATAGAAACTGAAATGACAGAAAGCTATATGAAAACACAAAGTAACCCCGAACAAGCAAGAAATCAGTTAGCCAAACGTCATCCAGTGCAGCGTATCGGAAAACCTGAGGATATAGCAGAAGCCGCGTTTTGGTTAGCTACGCAAGAATCAAACTTTGTAACGGGGCAATCGATTACAGTTGATGGCGGATTAACTCTAGGAAATACTAATTTCAAATAAAAAAATGATAACGTAATTTGATTCGAACATGGGTCCGAATACAGCCTTCAGTGCATTCTGCTATCTTCCACAGATTTTGGTTGGTAGTTTTCAAGAATTTGATTCGCCAGCTCTCTGGATGTCGCCTCACCCTTGGATTTCCCCAATAGAACGCCCTCCTATCATTTGTTTTATCCTTTTCCGTGAATTCGTTTATTCTTTTTACCCCCGATTTTATGGGTTGATTTGATTGTTCTTATCTTTTTGAGGCTGTATCCATTTTAAAGGTGTAATTTTACATTCATCTAATTCTTTGTTGTATATTTGTGGATCCAGAGTATTAATAACTAGTAATCAATAATTGGCACAAACATTGCATATTAGCAATAGATAAAATTTTATTTGAATGCGCTTACTTATGGAGTGGCTGGAGATGTGCATGGTTTAAATAATCAGGATAAATAGTGTTGCAGACGATAAGAAACGAGGTACTGCTGACAACTATTTCAGAGAAAATGAGTACCTTCTGTAAATGTCAAATTTTTATGACAGTCAGATTTAAATGTGTAAAGTTTTTTTAAATGCATCATTACTTTTAGCTATCATTAATGGAAAAATATATTGAAAAAAGAAGGAATATTCTGTTATATGGGGGGTTCAAGTTAAATAATAAAGTGTTTTGTAAGTGCTTAATAACTTTATTAATAAAAATGGGAGGATTTAAAAATGAAACCAAAAGAACCGAAATTTATTGAAGTATTTCTCGTCCTTTTTATATTTCTAGCCATGATGTCGGTATCAGTCGCTGTTTTCGACATACCATTTCAAATTCCACTCTTTGCTTCATGGTTTATCATGATTGGCCTTGGATTAAAGTTGAAACACACGTATAAAAGTCTTCAAGACTCGATTATAACGGGTATATCAAAAGGTCTGGAAGCAACCATGATTTTATTTACTGTAGGGGCCTTGATTGGCACTTGGATAGCAGGTGGCATTGTGCCAGCACTCATTTATTACGGATTGGCCATTATCAATCCAAACGTATTTTTAGTGGTTGCCATGATTCTGTTAGCTATTACGGCTTTATCAACGGGTACATCTTTTGGGGCAGTTGGTACCAGCGGGATTGCCATGATGGGAGTCGGCGAAAGCTTCGGCATTCCATTACCATTGGTAGCAGGAGCCGTTATATCGGGTGCTTATGTCGGTGATAAATTGTCTCCTTTATCAGATACAACAGTCATGACAGCTTCACTGACAGAAGTGCCGGTCATCAAGCATGTGAAAGGAATGTTGCCTGTCAGTCTTCCTTCATTACTTATCACGGGTATTCTATTTACATTAGTTGGATTCTTCTATGTTGGAGATCAAATTGACATGAGTCGGGCCAATGCTGCATCTGAGGCTTTGATCAGCACTTTCAGTATTCATTGGTATGTTTTGATCCCGCTTGTTATCGTCATTGGTTTGCTGGCCATGAATAAACCAGCGATACCTGTTATAGCTTTTGGTGCCTTGCTGGGAATTATATGGGCAGCTATTTTCCAAGGAGTGGATGTTGTTTCTGCCATAACGACGTCATATTCTGGCTTTGAAATCAATTCTGATAGTGAATTTTTAAATGAGTTATTGAATACAGGTGGAATTGAATCCATGTTGGGCGTTATTGCCTTGATTTTGTTGGCTCTTGGATTTGGGGGATTGC
This sequence comes from Tuberibacillus sp. Marseille-P3662, assembly GCF_900178005.1. NCBI lineage: Bacteria > Bacillati > Bacillota > Bacilli > Caryophanales > Sporolactobacillaceae > Tuberibacillus > Tuberibacillus sp. Marseille-P3662. Next base: position 382,661 of record NZ_FXBS01000005.1, read on the forward strand.
TTGATAAATTAGGTATATTGCAGGCTCTATCCAATCTGTTTGATGGTTGGGTAAAGGAAAGTACTGGGAAACTCACATTTTCAACGATGGCAACCGCCTTCTTTGGTAACTTGTTCGGGAGTGCCGCTTATGTAGGTGTTATTACAGGGTCAAAAACAACAGAAAAACTGTATGATGACAGAAATATTGACCACAGAGTATTATCAAGAAATTCGGAAGGTGGCGGAACAGTAACAGTTCCCATGATACCATGGTCGGATGCTGGTGTTTTTATGGCTACCACTCTGGGCATTTCCACCATCTCCTACTTACCGTTTTTGTGGTACAACTTTGTAGGGATTATTGTTACATTCCTTTATGGCTATATGGGGTGGTATTTTTGGAAGAATAAAGAACAGACTGAAGAAGATGCCGAAAAAGAATCAGAGGTATTTAAGGCGGAATAAACGTGTTGGTTTTCGGCATCCGGAAAAATGATTAGTGAAACTGATCCAAAAGGTAGTCCGGGTTCATCTAGCTCAAATATAATCCTGTTCCTTGAAAAAGTGGAACGGGATTTTACTATTTTATCCTTATATCAAGTGAATGTTTCAAATACAGCTTATTTGCCATAGCTTTTATTTTATAAATTTTAAAATTAAAAAATTATTCTTTCAATTATACGATTCATGTGTTAACATGAGAAAAAGTTTAATGAATGTGTAAAAATTCCGTTAATACTGAAATTAGTATACTTAAAAGGATGTAAAACGTAATGGAAAATATTCATAGAAAAATTAAGAGTTTGCGATTAGAAAAGGAAATGACACTTAAAGATTTGAGCGGAAAAACAGGGTTGTCAGTAAGCTTTCTTTCGCAAGTTGAAAGGGGATCATCTTCACTAGCGATAACTTCTTTAAAAAAAATCTCGGATGCTTTCAACATTAATATCACTTATTTCTTTAGGGAGATTGAAAATCATAATTATGCAGTCCATGAAGCGAAGCAAAAACCATTTAAATTGGAAGGCTCCGATGTTCAGCATATTCGTTTAGCTGGAAACTTTCCAGAGCGAAAAATGGAACCTATGCTAGTAACATTGCCTCCAAACAAATTGTACGTTGAAAAGCACAGTCACCCAGGAGAGGAGTTTTATCATGTGGTAAAAGGTGAGGTTATCTTCAAAATAGAAGAAAAGGAATACATTTTAACTGCGGGTGACTCGATTCATTTCCCTTCTGAGAAAGTACATGAGTGGAAAAACCCTTTGAATGAAAAAGCAGTACTGTTGAGTGTATTAACACCAGTTATTTTTTAGAAAACTTATCTAATAAGCTGAAACTAGGAAAGGGTGGAAAGTATGAGGGTTGCAACTGATATTGGAGGAACATTCACAGACTTGGTTTATGTTGATGATAATGGAAAGATTGAAGTTGCCAAAGGTCCCACGACACCTCCAAACTTTGAACAGGGCGTAATTGATATATTGGATAGGAGTAACATCGATAAAGAAGCCATGTCTTCATTTATTCACGGCACTACCGTTATCATTAATGCTTTAACAGAGAGAAAAGGGGCTAAAACCGGATTAATTACGACAAAAGGATTCAGAGATGTTCTGGAAATTGCTAGGGGAAATCGTCCTGATTTATTTAATATTCGCTATAAGAAACCTGAACCGTTTGTGGAACGACATTTGCGAAAGGAAGTAAGCGAACGCCTTAATTATAAGGGGGAAGTTCTTACTCCCTTGGATAAAACACAGGTGAAAGATGTAGTTGACTATTTCAAACAGCAAGGTGTGGATGCAATAGCGGTGTCGTACTTGCACTCTTACGTAAATCGGGATCATGAAAGAGAGACAGTTGCACTAATTAAAGAATTGTGGCCAGAGGTTTCCGTATCTGCATCACATGATGTGACTAAAGAATGGCGTGAATATGAACGGACAAATACTGTCGCATTGAATTCTTATGTTCAGCCAACCGCAACTTCATATGTCAATAGGCTGGACAATAAATTGGCAGACTTCAATGCCGCGAGTCAAAATTTCATAATGCAATCTAATGGCGGCACAACAACATTTGAACAAGCAAAGAACGTTCCGATTAACATGGTGGAATCTGGACCTGTTGCAGGAATTTATGGTGCAGCCGTACTTGGGGAGTTAATAGGTGAAGAGGATATGATTGCATTTGATATTGGTGGAACAACAGCTAAATGCTCCCTGATTGAAAAAGGTGAGGTAAAAGTTTCTACGGATTATTATATTGAGCGAAATGACCGTAATGCAGGTTATCCAATTAAAGCACCAGTAGTTGATATTGTGGAAATCGGCAATGGTGGGGGGTCAATTGCTTGGCTGGATGAAGCTGGCGCTCTCAAAGTGGGTCCTGAGTCGTCTGGAGCTGTTCCCGGTCCCGTTTCGTATGGTCAAGGTGGAACAGAGCCGACAACGACTGATGCCAATTTGATAACCGGCCGTCTTTCAGCAGATAATTTCGACTATGATGTAGATATAGATTTAGTGAAAGAAGTTATTAAAGAAAAAATAGCTGATTATTTCGATATGACTGCTGAAGAGGCGGCACTTGGTATTCTTCGAATAGCTAATTCAAATATGTTGAACGCACTTAAACTGATTTCAATCAGAAAAGGACATAATCCCCAAGACTTCACCTTAGTTGCGTTCGGTGGCGGTGGATCAATGCATGCTCCTGCCCTTGCAAAAGAATTAGGGGTCAAGAAAGTCGTGATCCCTGTAGCATCACCGGTATTCTCTGCATGGGGCATGTTGATGAGTGATCTCCGCCATGATTATATAAAAACATTTATTAAGCGACTGAAAAAACTTGATCGAAGTGAAATTTTGAAACAGTGGGATCAGATTGATGATGAGGCATACGATCAGTTTAGTAATGAAGGTATCAAAAAAGAGAATGTCATATTCAATCGCTTTGCGGATATGCGTTACCTTGGTCAGGAACATACGGTGAAAGTGCCTATTCCGGATGGTGATTGGTCTGAAGAACATCAGCAAGAAATTGTTGAACAATTTCACCAGCTACATGAGCAAAACTATACATTCAGGCTTGATGATACAGAAACAGAAATTGTTAATTTACATGTTACAGCTTTTGGCAAAGTTCAGAAGCCTAAATTAAAGAAGAGAGAGATAAGTACAACTTTGGAAGATGCCAAAATAGAAACCCGAAATATTTATATTGAAGACCCAAAAGGATGGATTCAAACAGACGTTTATAACCGACAAATGCTGCCGTCAAATGAAATTATTCAAGGGCCAGCAATTATTGAAGAAAAAGCAGCGGTGACCGTACTTTATCAAGACCAAACACTTAAAGTAGATGATTATGGAAACTTAATCATTGAAACGGGGGCGAGATAAATGACGTTGAATGAGACTAAGGTTGATCCATTTAGTTTAGAGATTGTAAAAGATTCATTGCTTGCTACTGGAGATGAAATGTTTATTGCCTTGGCGAAAACCTCGATGAGTCCAATCATTTATGAAGTATTGGACTATGCGAGTGGTTTAACGGACTCAAAAGGTCAGCTGTTAACGCAAGGTAATGGGGTTACAGGATTCATTGGAATGCTTTCTTTTATGGTTAAGCAAACTTTGAAAAAATATAGTGATAAAGGTGAGTTGAAACCTGGGGATATCATTGTCATCAATGACCCGTATGGTGGAGGTGGTTCTCACTTATCAGACGTGGGGTTAGTCATGCCAATATTCTATGAAAATGAGCTAGTCGCTTTTTCTGCGAATAAAGCACACTGGACAGAAGTCGGTGGAAAAGACCCCGGTTCATTTACTAACGATTCAAGAGATATTTTCCAGGAGGGATTACAATTTCCATCTGTCAAATTGTATGATGGAGGTCAACTTAATGAGGGACTTGTTGAAATCATTCGTTCAAACGTTCGTTTTCCTGACTTATCTCTTGGTGATATGTGGGCACAAGTTGCAGCGCTTAAAACGGGAGAAAGAAGGGTTAAGGAAATTTGTGAAAAGCATGGGAAAGAAACTGTGCTTTCCGCAATTAACAACCAATTGGATCATGGTGAAACAATATCAAAACAGGAACTTGAAAAATTACCAAAAGGTACATTTACAGCGAATGGTTATGTGGAAACAGATGGAATTGGAAATGGTCCTTTTCCAATTCAAGTGGAAGTTACGGTAACGGATGACGAATTTGTTTGTGATTTTAGGGGCAGCAGCCCACAAGTTCCTGGCCCCGTAAATTGTTCGTATACTGGCCTTGCATCTGCTGTCAGAACCATTTTCTTAGCGATTACAAATCCGGATCAAAATGTAAACGATGGTGTATTCAGACAGTTAAAGATAATTACTGATGAAAAGTCAATTATGTCTGCTGAAAGACCTGCTCCTACGTCGAATTATTTTGAAACGATGCTTGGATGTACGGATTTGATATGGAAAGCGTTGGCTCCATATATACCACATAGGCTTGCAGCAGCACACTTGCTATCAGTTTGTTCCGTTACTCTAACCGGATCACATCAAGATACTCATGAACCATTTTTGATTGTAGAGCCCTCTGTTGGGGGTTGGGGTGGAGCCGATGGTCAAGACGGGGCAAGTGGACAGTTCTGTATTTTAGATGGTGAAACTTATAATGTCCCAGTAGAAGTTGCTGAAACACGTTATGGTGTAAACATTGATGAGTATAGTTTGAGAGTGGATGGTACGGGAGCTGGTGAGTATATCGGTGGGAAGGGTGTCATCCGATCATACCGGGCTCTCACAGATGGACAAGAAGCTACCATTACCTTTGGGCGCAATCAATATAGACTATGGGGGACAGGTGGTGGATTAGAAGGATCCGTCAATGAATTTTACATTAATAAAGCTAATGGAGAAGTAGATGGTCCGTTTGGGGTATATCCACGCTATTCATTACAAAAAAATGATGTTTTAAAATTGATGACTGCAACTGGTGGCGGATATGGAAATCCATTAAAGCGTCCAACAGAACAAGTTGTAAACGATGTGAAAAATGAATATTACACTGTTGAAGAAGCAAAGTCTTTATTTGGCGTGGAAATTGACCCAACAACATTCGAATATCAAGAGTTGAATACTCGAAAGTCATTTGAAAAGACGACGCGAAATGGAAATTAAATTAGTACGGCTTAGATAATAGTGGTTTAAGGTATCTGAATCAAGTGCAACTTTTATATCCGCGAAGAGCAACATTGGACTATCAATTCGTGTGATGAATGATCTCAAATAGTCTGGACATTTATCAAAAAAAGTCAAATTGAGGATCAGTAGTAGAAAGGTCTAATCTTTCTACTACTATATTTATATTTTTATTCAGAAAATTCAACTATTAAATATCATAAAAAACAATAATGAATATAAAAGAATACAAATAAAAAGGAGTGTGTGTAATCAATGAGTGAAGTAAATGAAGGTAGCATCAAAAAAGATGAAGCATTGCAGGCCATACCAGATGACAAAAGACAACATTGGATCACTCCGGCTATGATTTTTGGTGGATTAGAGTTTACTATTCCTGTTTTAATGGTGGCAGCGACTTTAGTAGGCAGCTATGGTCTCAGCGAGATTTTCCTTATTTTAATTATTGCTCTATTTGGTATTCAATGGATTGGTAACGCCCTACAAGGTTATATTGGAGCAAAAACTGGGCGGGCTTCTTCGGTCATTGCACGCACCAGTTTTGGGGCAAAACAGGCACGATTTATTGTTGGTTTAACTATTTTCGTGGTGTCACTTGGCTGGTGGGCTGTACAGACCTCCGTTGCCGGAAATGCCATTTCCGCAATGTTGGGTGTTGATTATACATCTCAATGGGGCATGTGGGCATTGATTACAACAGTGGCTGGATTGCTATTTGCTGTACCATCAATTATTGGCTATAGTTCGATGAAATGGACGGATTATATTGCAGTCCCTGCTGGACTATTATTAGTTGCTGCTGGTATTTATTTTGCTTTAGATAGTAACGGAGTGGAATCAATAACTAGTTGGGATCCAGAGCCTACAATTGGAATTCTTGCAGCGATTAGTCTTATTATCGGTGCAAACGTTTCACAGTGGGTGATAGCGGCTGACTACACTCGCTATGCAAAGCCAACAATTAAAGATAATGCACTGATTCCAACAGGTATTGTTCTTGTAGGTTTTCCTCTATTTTTGGTCGGAGCAGTTATGTCTGTAGGAGTTGGGGATGCTGATATTGTTAATGTAATGATGAATTTAGGATTTCCTTTTTGGGGCTTTTTAATTTTATGGTTTGCAACATGGACAAGTCAACTAGTGAACAATTACAGTATGGGACTTGCCCTTTCCAATATGCTTAATGTTAATTCGAATAGAGGAAGAGCACTTCTCACTTTCGGGGGAACTTTACTGGCTATCATCGTGGCACTCGCGGGGATTCTTGATTACTTTATGGATTTTTTGAATATGACAGCAATCGTATATCCTGCAATTGCAGGTATAATGATGGCCGATTTCTTTTTTATCAGAAAACAGACTTGGAAAGATAATCATGGATGGAACTGGATGGCTACCATTGCCATGGTAGTGGGGATATTAGTAGGCTATTTAACGCAATATGTGATTGTTTTTGGAATCCCAGCTGTACAATCATTAATTGTTACAGGGATAGTTTATTATATAGCAATGAAAATAAAAGCGCAGATAGCCCCAGATCACTTTACCCATATTATTAATGAAGATGATAGAGATGTTAATCAGAAGCAAATTGATTCTCGCGTTTAAGCTGAATCATCAAAACAATAATGCTATTAATTCATCACGTTTTACAATCATTCCTTTGATATAAAAGGTGTGTATGTACTTTATGTCATTTTTAACTTATCGAACTTAAAATATATATAACTGCGGTTAAGCGCCTTTATACACTAAAATTCCATTTTATTAATTTCTAGATACACTGGTGATTTAGGTATGTATCGCGCCTTTTTATTTGTTTAGCGTTTTGATATCTTATTTACTTTGTGTACTATAATGTGCTGAGCATCGGTTAATTGATATAAGATCAAATAATAGGAAGAAGGTGACTCATAACCTTCTTCCTTTCACCGTAAATGCTTATGTAAGTATTTGCAGGTCTTTTGGATACGCAGACAAAACTTCTGCTTCCCCATATTCATTTATAAAAACCTCGTCTTCAATCCGAACGCCACCGTAATCAGGTATGTAAATCCCCGGTTCAATGGTGAACATGAGTCCATTTTCTGCGATGGTTTCATTTTTTTCATGAATGGATGGTTCCTCATGTACCTCGATTCCAAGTCCATGTCCAACGCGGTTATTAAAATAATCGCCATACCCACTATCATCAATAACTTTTCGTGCAGAAACGTCGAATGTCTTAAGTGGGACACCGGCTTGTACAGCATTGATGCCTGCCTGATTGGACCTTAAAACAATTTCATAGACTTTTCGCTGTTCATCAGTTGCTTCTCCAATAATAAACGTCCTTGTGATGTCGGAACAATAGCCGGCATTTGTTATAACACCGAAATCGATTAACAAAAAATCACCTTTTTGAAAGGCACGATCACCGGGCGTGCCATGTGGCAAGGCGGCTTTTTCCCCGGCGAGAACAATCGTTGAAAAAGAAGGCCCGGCCGCACCGAATTTTTTCATGAGTAACTCTAATTCGGCAGCCAGCTCTGCCTCAGTCATACCAATTCTTACTTTCTTAATACCTTCAGAAAGTACTTGTTCAATAATGGTCACGGCTTCTTTTAGATAGTCTATTTCATTCCTTGATTTTTTGAGACGCTGCTTGTTAATCGCGGGTTTAATATCGGTATAAGAAGCATCAGGAAAAACCGCCTGCAGTTGCTGGTGACGATACATGCTAACCGATTTCATCTCCACTCCGAGTTGTTGCACATTTGATCCTAGTTCTATTTGCAGCTTGGCAAATGGATCTTCTGCATCAGCAATCGGAACAATATGCTTTATGTAAGAATCTCGCTCAGCTATTATTTTATCTAATGCCGGTATGAAAAGGGTGAATGTCTGGTTGTGATTATTCAATACCAGTGCTAGGAAACGCTCATGCGGATCGGAATGAAAACCAGTGTAATAGAAAACGTTAGCCGGATCAGTAACGATTGCAGCGTCAATACCCTGATCCTTTAAATAGTTTTCTAACGTTGTTAAGCGGCTATTGTAATTAATTGTCATCGAATGCCTCCAAATTTTGTCTCCATTATAACATGCAAAAGTTGTACGACTGATAATCTATGATTTAGCATAAAAATTGCTTACTAAGTTAGGGTAACAAAAATAAGAGGGATAAAGAGCAGGCATCATAATCGCTACTAGCGAATTCCTTTCATGGGCATTTCACTTTGAGTGATTCGCTGACTGCTACTTCCACACATCTGTTTATTCAGCTAGGGATTTGCTATTGGTTGTTTGATATTCCTGCCACTTTTCCTGCATGACCTGTTTTCCTTTTCTTATATTCGGGTCGAATTGGAATGGTGCCTGATCCCTTGTTTGTTCAATCGTCTGAATGGTTTGGTCAATCTTTTCCCCAAGTCCGCTGATGCCATGATTAGCGGCAATGGCTAACCCGGCAGCGGCCCCTTGAGCAATTGCGACTTTTGCACCTTCAATCCCCGTAATGTTACCGGCAACGTATAGACCGTCTAAAGTTGTTTCCATTCTATTATTGTGCAACGGGACATAGCCGCCAAGTTCATCAATTAGGTAAAATGGGCAACCTGCAACTGCTGCCAGTTCTGTTAATGGATATAAACCACCTGCGATACATACAAAATCACAGGAGATACTCTCCTCGGTACCAGGAACTATATCCCCGTTGGGACGAACGTGTGCCAGCTTGACCCCTTCTACTTGTTGTTCACCGTGAATTTCCACGACGGCTTTGCGAAGCTGAATCGGAATTCCCCACATTTTAAAACCATTCTTAGGATAAAAGGTAATTCCCAACTGTTTCATCAGGTCGCTTTTCATCAGCTTACTGCCAAATCGAAGCATAGCAGAGGGAGCCATATGTGCTACATGGAGCAAATCATTCATCACGGCTTTTGGCTCTGCCGCTCTTTTTGTAAGTTGGTTCATTTTCGGCAATGTTAGCGCTGCCACATCAACGTCTGCCATCTGCAATTCTGAAGCGATGACAGCCGAGAGGGCATTAACACCGATGATGACACCTTTGTTGCCTGGTTTCACACGTTGGACATTGGTCATCACTTGTGCTGCACCGACCGACATGACCCCTGGTAATGTCCAGCCAGGTACAGGAACAGGTGATTCGGCAGCACCGGTTGCCAGTAACAAATGTTTAGTAGAATGTGCGTCTTGGTCTGTATAGATAGTCCATTGACTGTTATATTGTTCTATATTATACACAGGTGTGTTTAGTTGTACGTGCACCCCAAGGTTCATTGCTTGTTGATATAAGCGGTCCGATTCTTTGATACCATTCCACCATGAGCCGTCCGGTTCTTCGTAAAGCTGTCCCAGCAAGCGTCCGCCTGGTTTCATGTATTCATCTATTACTAGCACGTGCAAACCTTCCTGAGCACAAGTGATTGCGGCTGACAATCCTGCAGGACCTGCTCCAATAATGATGACGTCATTCATGTGTATTCCTCCATTCTCTTACTGGTGAAGGGAGCTGCCCCCCACTTTGAATCGTCATTCCGTCCTTTAAAGGGGTAAGGCAGGAGCGGACACCTTGCCTATCGTTTACTGACAATCGGCATTCAAAACAGTGACCAATGTTGCAATAGATGCCTTTTGGGGAACCGCTGTCTTCATGATAACGCAATGTGCGAATGCCATTGGCAAGCAGTGCCGCTGCGATTGATTCATTTTCTCTGCCTGTTAACGTTTGTCCATTGAATGTGAACGTTACGTCCTGTTTATCTTCCAATGGACCAAGGATGGGATGGTCAGTAATTCGTTCACTCATTAGGCTCGCCTCCTAAGTCACCGAAGCTGATTGGGCGAATGGGTGGTTGGTATTTCAATGTTACGTTACGTTGTCCTTTCTTTTCCAAATCGCGTGTTATTTTATCGACGAGCGGTCGGCATGTTCGACCACCACAATAGCCCATACCTGCACGGGTGCGAAGTTTAAGCTCCCTGGCTGAGCACCCATGTTTATAAGCCGTTTCAGTAATTTCTTCAAAGGTTACCTCTTCGCATCGGCATACCATTAATTCGTGTTCAGTCAATTAGATCACCACCAGAAATAGTAAATAAATTTCGTCTAATTACATGCAAAAATAATGCCAAGTCATGTTATTCCCAGTTTTTTGATTCGGTTATATAATGTAGCTCGAGTGATGTTAAGGTTTCTAGCACATTGAAGTTTATTTCCGTCAACTTTCTCCAGCTCGTCTAAAATAATATTTTTCTCAACATCCAGCAATCGATCATTTAGCGGGCGACTGTCGTTGTGGTTGAATTCTATTGGGTTAGAAGAAGAAGGCGTTTGGGGTGTATCAAAATCAAATGGAATTTCATCACGTTTTATTTCACCATCTTCTGAAAACACAATTAATCGTTCGATAACATTTTTTAGCTCCCTTGCATTTCCAGCCCAATGGTGCTTAAGCAGTGCCTGCATAATGTCCTGAGATATTCCGTGAATGGGGCGATTATATTTAATGGATATTTCATGTAAAAAGTAATGTGTTAATTCAATGATATCTTCTGGTCGTTCACGCAATGGTGGTACTTCGATGCTAACGACATTCAGCCGATAAAATAAGTCAGCTCTGAATTTTTGCTCCTCTACAAGTTCTTGCAGGTCATTGTTGGTGGCTGCAATGACACGAAAGTCGACTTCAATCTCCTTTGTGCCGCCTACAGGATAAAATTTCTTCTCTTGCAGCAACCGAAGCATTTTTACTTGCATCTCCATGGGCATTTCACCAATTTCATCTAAAAATAAGGTTCCGCCTTGAGCTAGCTGTACTTTCCCTTTTTTGCCCCGTTGATCTGCTCCGGAAAAAGCTCCTTTTTCATATCCGAATATTTCACTTTCAAACAAAGCAGATGGAATGGCACCGCAGTTGACGGCAACAAATGGAGCCTTTTTGTCTTCGCGTGCGTTATGGGCTGCTTTGGCAAAAAGTTCTTTACCCACACCACTTTCCCCATGGATTAAAATACTCGCATTTGTTGAGGAAGCCTTTTCAATTTTATCGATTGTTTTCTTGAGAGGCGCACTATTACCGCGTATATTCTGAAAAGGGTCTTCGCTTGCTGTTAATTTTGTTACTTCCTTTTCCAGTTTAAATAATCTTTCACTGGCATGATACAGCTCTTTGTTTAATCTAATCTGACTCGTTATATCTGTTTCAGAGACGACGGCACCAATAATTTCATTGTTAAAGTAGACTGGGTTTGAGTTAATGAGCACAACTTGATTTTCTTTTGCTTTATGCTGCTGATGATGGACAGAGGTTCCTTCCTTAATTGTGTTAAGGATTTCCAACCGATTAGGGCTGAAAAATTCGGTGATTGGTTTTTCAATGATGTTATCCCGGTTTAAGGAAAAGAGTTGTTCGGCGCCTTTTGTCCAAGCAATCACACGTTGATCTTGGTCAATAACCGTACAGGACTCATCTGTTGTATCAAGAATCGTGTCAATATAGGCATTCAGCTTTTGATAGTTTGTATATAAATGTTGACATAAGTCACGTGCACTTATATAGCCAGTCACACATTGCTGTTTATCTAAAACGACTAAGCATTCCCGTTCTGTCAGGTGAGTTAATATGTTTTCCAGATTGTCATCAATAGAAGCCGTTCCGCATAACACATAGTTGGGTTGGTTCGTGTCATTTGAAAACTGGACGTCAAAATAAAGCATGTTTGATTTCAGCAGTATTTTCCCTGAAGAAGTTACGGTGGCCGATTGTTGTAATTGCCTTTCAGCTACTACCTCACTGTCAGCCAAAAAAAATTGCTTATTCATAAATGGTTCGATTGATTGAAATGTCAGCAAATGGTTCAACCCCTTTATAATGTGTATAAATTTCTAGACAATTCAAAAATATCTTTACACATTTTCTTAATAAAATCAATAGTGAAGGAACCATTCATTATTGGCATAGTATTTGCATGATTAATATTGAAGGATAGTGGAAAGGAGGATTGTATGGGAGATACACAGCATCGGGATATTGTTATTATCGGTGGCGGCATTATGGGCGCAGCAATTGCGTATTACTGCTCAAAAGCGGGTTTGGATATAACAGTCCTTGAAAAAAAGGAATTAGCAAGTGGTACGTCTTCCAGATGTGACGGAAATATTTTGGCTATTGATAAAGACCCTGGCTTTGATAGTCAAATGTCCTTAGAAAGTCAACAGCTTGTACATGAATTGAATAAAGACTTGGAACTTTCATTTGAGTATCGTAATCCGGGGAGTATTCTTGTTTGTGAAAATGATCAGGAGCTTGATGCAGCACAGAAATGGGTGAATCAGCAGCAGGATGCAGGATTGGATTTTAAAATGCTTGACCGGGAAGATTTGCGAAATGAATCAAACTATTTTGCCGACGATCTTTATGGGGGATTGGAATGTAAGACGGATTCGACGGTTAATCCATATATGCTTACATATTCCATGTTTCATAGTGCTCAAAAATATGGTGCAACATTATATACACATACCGAAGTTAAAAATGTTTCCAGAAACAACACGGGTCAATTTGTCCTAAAGACGAGCGGCGAGACTTTTACAGCGAACAAAGTTGTCAATGCGTGTGGTGTCTGGGCGCCATTTATTGGAGAAATGCTTGATGTGGATGTCCCAATCAAACCTCGGAAAGGTCAAATAATTGTTGCTTCAAGAGAACAACCCGTGGGACTCAGAAAAGTGATGGAGTTTGGGTATCTAATATCAAAATTTGGTGGGGAACGGGTGGTTGATCCGGTAACTGACAAATATGGGGTGGCTCTTGTGTTTGAGCCAACGGAAAGCCAGAATTTCCTAATTGGGAGCAGCAGGGAATTTAACGGATTTGACTTAAAAGTCAATCAAGAAGTCACAAAATATATTGCAAAACGGGCTGTACGTTTTTATCCTAAAATGGCAGATATGATGGCCATTAGGACGTATGCTGGATTAAGACCATGGACGGAAGATCATTTGCCAATTGTTTCGCATGTCGAGGAAGTCCCTGGTTTTTACATTGCCGCTGGACATGAGGGTGACGGGATAAGCTTGGCGGCGATTACAGGGAAAGTCATGGAAGAAATGATTTCCGGAAAAGAGGCATCGATACCGCTGGAACCGTTACGTTATGACCGTTTCAAAGAGAGGGTGACAAATTAAATGGACTTTCAGCGCCTGTTTACAACTATTGACACGCATACCGGAGGGAATCCAACCCGTACCGTCCTTACCGGGATGCCCGAATTACAAGGTGAAACGATGTCAGATAAAATGCTCTACATGGAAGAAAATTATGATTGGATCCGGAAATTTTTAATGAATGAACCAAGAGGCCATGATGTGATGTCCGGCGCGATCATGGTTCCACCTTGTCATCCGGAAGCTGATGTCGGTGTGATTTACGTTGAAACGGGTGGCTATTTACCGATGTGCGGGCATGATACTATTGGATACTGCACCGCGTTGATTGAAGCGGGGATGATTGAGGTTCAAGAGCCATATACCGAAATAAATGTGGATACCCCGGCCGGTTTAGTGAGAACAAAGATAAAGGTGGAAGATGGAAAAGCAAAAGAAGTCACGTTTGCCAATGTTCCTTCATTTCTACTGAAATCAATTGAAGTTGATGTTGAGGGGATTGGTCGCGTTGAATGTGATATCGCTTACGGCGGAAATTTTTACGGCATTATTGATGCACGTAAACTCGGGCTGGCACTAACGACCGAAAACGCTTCCGTCATCACCAACAAAGCTATTAACATACGAAATGCGATCAATGCGGCAGAGAAAGTTGTCCATCCGGAATTTCCATTCATTAATGGATTAACTCATATCGAATTTTTCACGGATCCGGTTCATTCGGAAGCCGATTTAAAAAATACGGTTGTTGTGCCACCAGGCGGTATTGACCGGTCTCCATGCGGCACAGGAACATCAGCAAAACTTGCGACATTACAGAACCGGGATGAACTTGGTATCGATGATCTGTTTGTTTATGAAAGTATCGTCGGGACTTTATTTAAAGCACGTATTCTGGAATTGACAAACGTTCAAGGATATCCAGCGATTTTGCCTGAAGTAACAGGCTCAGCATGGCTGATGGGGATGCATCGCTTTTTCTATAATGAAAGCGATTCCCTTAAAGAAGGTTTTTTGCTGATTCCGCCAATGGAAGGCCATTAGAAAGGAGGGTTTGGATGAATGTTGAAAAAATGTTTACCGCCATTGATACACATGTAGCTGGAGAGGTGTTTCGAATAATTTTGCATTCACCATTACAATTTCATACACAGGATATCGCATCCAAACAATCTGTATTGGAACAGCATTATGGACAGGAAAAAGCACTTTTATTCAATGAACCCCGTGGTCACCGAGGGGTTAATGGATGCATTGTCACACCGTCGAATAAAGCAGATTATGGCGTATTGTTTGTGAATCATAATAACGAAAACCGATTCAGTTATAGTGGGTTGATCGCGACGTTAACCGTATTGCTGGAAACAGGCAATATAGCTGAAAAAGACAATGGCTTATACAAAGTGGAGACGGTAAACGGCATTTATACAGTTTATGCATCATATCACAATCAGGTAGTTGAGGAAACAGAAGTTAAAAGTGGTGATTGTCGCTTGATAGAGTCGACTAATGAGGAATTTCAACTGGTGGAAGTCGATTCTTCAAGACGTTATGCGATCTATCCTCTTCCTGAATCGATACCAGCGATTGACATGACCTATCTATCTTCCATTATGAACTGGGGAAAGCAAATAACCATAGAAATGGCTAAGAACTCACTTGATGGTGTTATTTTAAAAATGTCGACCATATCTTCAGGCGAAATCCGGTCCGTCACATTTGAAAAAGATGGGGCTATACTGCGGTCGCCGGGGGTGGACAGCACGTTTGCATTGTGTACCGCATTAGCAGAAAAAAAAGAACAACCGTCAAAACTTATCAATCATAGTATTTTCGGGAGCCAGCTGACGGCTGTTCAAGAAGAGAAGTCGGGACAGCGTTATGCTATGGCAGCACAAGCATTTATTACGGGTGAACATCAGTTTTTGTATGATCCGGATGACCCATTGGAAAGGGGTTTTTTACTGAAGTAGTTTCTATGTGTTGTTGTGTCCATTAAATTATAAAAATAAAAACTACTACTTAGGGAGGCGCTTTAGAATGAAAGCTTTAAAAGGAGCATTTCCTGTGCTCGCTACGCCGATGCATGAGGATGAAGCGATTAATTATGAAGGCTTAAAGGAGAATATTGAGTATTTTATTAATCAAGGTGTAGCAGGAATTGCTGTTAATGGAAGTACCGGTGAATTCGTCAGCTTAACGAATGAGGAAAAATTTAAAATTGCCGAGATCGCGGTCAAACAGGTGAATGGCCGTATTCCTCTGATTCTCGGTACCGCGGCAGAGACTACAAAAGATGCGATTATGTATACGAAGCAAGCGGAGGAAGCAGGTGCTGATGCTGCATTGCTCATTAATTCCTATTACGCACACCCAAAGGATGAAGAAGTTTACGAACACTTCAAAGCTGTAGCAGAATCGGTCGATTTTCCGGTCATGATTTACAATAATCCGTTCACATCTGGTGTGGATATTGGGACAGAGACTATTTTAAAGGTTGCCCGTGATGTCAATAATATCACTCACATCAAGGAATCAAGCGGGGATATAAGTAAAGCGCGTGACATATCCAGACAAGGGAAAGGATTCATTGAAACGTTTTGCGGATCCGATGACCTAGCACTCGAATCACTTTTAGTCGGAGCAACCGGATGGATTTCGGTTGCCGGAAATATTGTACCGGAATTAGTAACGGATTTGTATAATAGTGTACAGGAAAACAACATGGAACGCGCTTGGGAATTGTATGATAGAGTTCTTCCGCTTTGCAACTTTATAGAAGGGTCCGGCAAGTATGTGCAAATCGTTAAACGAGCGATGGATCTTAAAGGGTTGGCAGGCGGCCCATCGAGAAAACCACGCTTGGGTTTAACAGGGGATGAGGATAAAACGTTGCAAGGATTGTTAAATGAACTTGATAAGAATCCAGCTCTGAGAAGCTGAATCGGTGACTGACAGCAAAAGTTGATATGAAACTATATACTTATCATTCAGAAGGAGGATACTCTATTGATTACATCACAGGTAGAATTAAAGCCAAAAGTAAAGGGGTTTCTGGAAGGGGAGAAACAACTTTACATGAACGGTGCCTATATACCTGCAGCCAGTGGCAAAACGTTCAAAGTATATAATCCGGCAACGGAGGACGTTTTGGCTGAAGTCAGTGAAGCACAGGAAGAAGATGTTGATCAAGCTGTTAAAGCTGCTAGAAACGCATTTGAAAACAGTGAATGGGCCACTATGACAACAGCGGAACGATCCCATCTTATTTATAAGTTTGCTGATTTGCTCGAAGAAAATCGAGAAGAGCTGGCACAATTAGAATCTTTAGATAATGGCAAGCCATATACAATTGCCTTGGAAGATGATATTGATGGTACGGTAGAGCATTTCCGTTACTATGCAGGGTGGGCAACCAAAGTCTTAGGACAGACAACACCGATTTCGTCTGATTATTTAAATTATACAGAACATGAACCGGTTGGTGTTGTCGGTCAAATTATTCCTTGGAATTTTCCGTTGTCCATGGCTTCGTGGAAATTAGGTGCAGCACTGGCAACAGGATGTACATCTGTATTAAAACCGGCTGAGCAAACGCCGCTCTCAATGTTGTATGCTGCTGGTCTGTTTAAAGAAGCTGGATTCCCTGATGGTGTGGTTAACATTGTTTCAGGATATGGGGAAACGACAGGTGAAGCGCTTGTAAATCATACCGATATCAACAAACTTGCATTTACTGGGTCAACTGATGTAGGCAAATCGATTATGCGCAAAGCTGCAGACCAAGTGAAACATGTGACCCTTGAACTTGGCGGCAAATCGCCAAACATTATTCTTGAGGATGCTGATGTGGAAAAAGCTATTGACGCAGCATTTTCAGGGATCATGGATAATCACGGACAAAACTGCAGCGCAACATCACGCGTCTACGTGCATCGCAAACATTATGACCGTGTTGTGGAAGGACTAGTTGAACGTGCTAAAGCTACTAAAATGGGTAACGGGATGAATGAAGGTATCGACATGGGGCCGCTCGTTTCCAAAGAACAATTTGATCGCGTTATGAACTATATTGAGATTGGAAAAGAGGAAGGCGCCAAACTTGTTGCCGGCGGTGACAGAGCATTTGATCGAGGCTACTTTGTACAGCCGACTGTCTTTGCAGATGTAGAAGATGATATGCGCATCGCCAGAGAAGAAATCTTCGGCCCCGTCGTTACGGTGTTCCCATTTGACAAAATGGAGGAAGCAGTCCGCCGGGCGAACGACAGTGAATATGGATTGGCTGCTGCAGTCTTTACGGAAAATATCCGCACAGGGCACAAGGTGGCACGCCGTCTAAAAGCAGGAACGGTATGGATCAATGATACCAACCAAGAAAACCCAGCAGCTGCATTTGGCGGCTATAAACAATCCGGTATTGGCCGGGAAATGGGCAACTATGCGCTGGACAATTATACGGAAGTAAAAAGTGTATGGGTGAATTTGCAAGAATAAAAAGGACTGTCCAATTAATGGCTGGCGAATCTGATATCCCTATAAGGCAGAACGCTTGATGTTTTTGGATTGCTCATCAGTTTTGGTGTGTTAATTTTTCGATTGTTCAAGTCATTTTTCAGTCAAAAAAGAAGTAGCCACCCTGCATCCTACCAAAGATTAGTGGGGTAAGCTACTTCTTTCTAACTCTTGGTTTTGCTAGCTGTAGGGCACCGATTATTCGGGTCTTTTTATTAGTATGATATCTACTTTCATTATTAATATCAAGAAATAAAATGTTGCAAAATTTGGATTTTGGATCTATTGAGCCCAATTATTTCTGGTACCCTTTTTGATCAGTCCCTGTCTCTAAAGGACGTTACCTAATGAGCACTCGGAAGATCATATGGCTTCCAGGTGTAACGTAAGCTAATGTTTCGTGCCTTTAAAAATCAAGGCTGTCCTCTGTAGAACAGCCCATGTTAAAGAGTCACTGATTGTATGTCTGATTCAATTTCACAATCGATTGATATAAAGTGTCCACAGACGGAAGCAAGGTATCTTCATTAATGTCGAATCTTTCATTATGGTGTCCCGCGGCTAACTCGGTTCCGAAAACGCAATAAGTCGCTAAACCCCCATTATTTTGCACAGCCTCCATAAAATACGTCGCATCCTCGGAACCCGCACTCTCATTACTCTCAACACAGCTCCTTTTTATTGTTGGAGATTCCTGTGCGCATTCATTGAGAATGGAAGCTAAGGCTTTTGAGCCTTGACAACTTAAACCTTCACCGACTGTCTCAATATGATAATCTGTTTGGTACATTTTGGCTGCACCTGAGACGATCGATTCGACTTGATCTTTGACATATTGATTGATATGAGCAGTATCTCCCCGGGTTTCTACTTTTAATTGGGCGTGATCAGCGATGATATTCCTTCCAGACCCAGCGTGAAGTTCACCGACATTGATTCTTGTTGTACCATCTGAATGTCGAGGGATGGCATATATATTTAACGACGCAGTGGCAGCAGCCAATAATGCATTTCGACCTTCTTCAGGCTTACCGCCCGCATGAGATGCAACCCCATTGAACGAAATGTCTAGCTTCGACGTTGCTAAGAATCCATTATTAGCGGCAACGAAGTGATCATGTGGAATGCCAGTACCAATGTGTGTCGCAATAAAATAATCAACATCTTCAACCACATTGGCTGCAACCATGGATTTCGCTCCACGGGTACCTTCTTCGGCAGGCTGAAAAATCAGTTTGATTTTACCGCTTAAATTGTCTTTGTGTGCAGCCACTAAAGTGGCTAGACCGAGACCCATTGAAGTATGGGCATCATGTCCACACGCATGCATTTTATAAGGCACCTTCGATTGAAAACCTTCTTGGGTTGGAAAATGGTCGTCTGAATGTGATTCATGAATATCTAGCGCATCCATATCAAATCGATAAGCGATTGTTGGGCCTTCTTTCTTTGTATCTAAAGTCGCAACAATGCCTGTGTAACCATCCCGGAAATAGTCGATATAATCTTTGTCAGCGCCATTCTCAAGTGCCCATTGGTAATGTTCATAGGTTGTTTGCTCATTGGGCTTTCCCATGCAGTGATCTTTGGACATGACGCCTTGTCCCATTTGTAAGTCAAAACCTAGCTGATCTAGAATCGATGCCACAATTGAAGCAGTTCTCATCTCTAGAAAACCCGTTTCAGGATATTGATGAAATTGGCGTCTCCATTGAATTAATTGTCTTGA
Source organism: Tuberibacillus sp. Marseille-P3662 (assembly GCF_900178005.1). NCBI lineage: Bacteria > Bacillati > Bacillota > Bacilli > Caryophanales > Sporolactobacillaceae > Tuberibacillus > Tuberibacillus sp. Marseille-P3662. The sequence goes on from NZ_FXBS01000005.1 coordinate 402,248, forward strand.
TAAATTTTCTTTCTCCATTTGCTGATGACCTCCTTATACAATTACAGAAATGGGGATATGCCAGGGCCGAACGGAATACTTGCAAAGAAAAAGATCAAAATTAAGATGATCCAGGAAATTAGAAACGCAATTGTATAAGGGAGCATTAATGAAATATAAGTGCCAATGCTCGCACTTTTATCATACTTTTTCATAAACGCTAGAATGATGACCATATATGGGAATAGCGGTGTTACAATATTTGTCGATGAATCTCCCACACGATAAGCGACCTGAATAAAGGCGGGATGATAACCCAGTTGCATGAACATGGGAATAAAGACAGGTGCTTCTATGGCCCATTTCGCAGACCCGGATGTGATCAAGAAGTTCATCAGGGCTGTGAAAACAATATAAGCTAAGATTAACCCGATTCCTGTAAAGTTGATATCTTTTAAAAATTCTGCTCCATTGACAGCGACCCATGTTCCTAAGTTAGACCAGTTAAAGTAAGCAATAAATTGGGCGATGGCAAAGACTAAAACGATGTAACTGGCCATATCCTTCATCGAATCAGCCATATAGTCACCAACATCTTTACCAGACTTTATTTTTCCTACCGTCACGCCAAAGGCAACGCCAATGATGACAAAGAAAAATAAAATAATTGGGATAATTCCATCTAAAAAGGGAGATGGAACAATGCCCCCATCCTCATTCGTTAAAGGGCTCCCTGGAATAAAGATAGCCAAAGCAATCAGTGCGATATAGGCAAACCCAGCAATAAGCGCATTTCTGAGTCCTTTGCCTGCATGGGCCAGTTCTTCATGATCCTCTTCCTCAACGGCATCGCCTGCATATTCACCCAGTCTTGGTTCAATGAAGTGACGAGTGATGAGTCCCCCAACAATGGTCATAACAAATACTGAGACAATGTTAAAATACCAGTTATCAATGGCTGTCACAACGATGGAATCATTGATAATAGCAGCTGCCTCCGTCGAAATGCCAGAAAGTAAAGCATCGGTTCCGGCTATGAATAAGTTAGCTGTGAACCCAGCTCCTGCCCCTGCAAAACCAGCCGCCAAACCAGCAAGCGGGTGTCGGCCAACCTTATAGAAAACTAATGCAGCTAAAGGAGGGACTAAGACGACAGCAGCGTCTGAGGCCAAATTCCCTAATATACCTACAAAGACAACCGTATATGTGATGAGGAATGGCGGTGATCGTAAAATCGTTTTTCTAATAGCATAATCTAGCAGACCGACTTTTTCCGCCAAACCGATGCCCATCATCATAACGAGCACCAATCCCAATGGGGCAAAGCCAGTAAAGTTGTCAAGCATCGACGTTAATATAAATTGTAGACCTTCAGCTGATAATAAGTTTTTAATCTGCAATGTTTCACCGGTACCTGGGTGAACAACAGAGGCATTAAATAGACTGAAGACATAAGATACGATGATCATGAGAACGGATAAACCAATAAATAGAATAAACGGGTCGGGAAGTTTATTGCCCGCTCTTTCTACAAGATCAAGGAACTTTTGAAAAAAACCCTTTTTTTGCTTCATGTAACCCCCACTTTCATGATTTATATCGTTTCGCGGAACAAAGTCATTCTGAACTAATGTTCATAAAGCTTTGAAGGTGTCACATCTTTCGGTATCGGACAGTGATAGTCATTGTTTTCTCTAAATTGATGGAACTCTTCTTTGATAGCTTCCAAATCTTTTGGATTTGTTAATACTTGTAGTCCAGTCAATGCCATGGTTTCTGCAGCACGGAGAGTCCCTCTAAGCGCATAGCGGCTGAGTCCTTGAGTGGTCATTTGCCAAGTATGCAGATGGGTTCCGAGTGTCGAAGTTGATGATGTGAGTTGCGCCGTAGGAACAACCCAACTGACATCTGAGACATCAGTTGAACCTGAAAGAATGTCATTGGATGCGTGATAGGAAGAGATAGCATCCGATAAGTACTTTCCGGAAAATTCACGGCCGTCACCCACATAACCAAAACCCTTCATGGAATCTAAAAAGTTATCTTGTTCAGCTTCTGAGAGTGAAGACCATATGTCTTTAGCAAATGCGACTTCGTCTTTCGTCGGTTGATCAATATTAACGTCTTGAAAGTTGTTATATAAGATCTTTTCTAAACGACGATTAGGAATATAATTCGAACAGGCTTTATCAAACTCAATGGACAGTTCAGTGTCGGTCATTAATGCGGCACCCTCGGCTATCTTTTTCACTCTGTTGAAGATGTCATCAACTTGATGGACCCTTGGAGCGCGGATTAAATACAATACTTCTGCATTCGCCTGAACGACATTAGGTGAGATGCCCCCTGTATGTGTAACGGCATAATGGATACGCGCTTCTTGGATGATATGCTCGCGCAAATAGTTGACCCCCACATTCATTAATTCAACGGCATCTAATGCACTTCGACCTAAATGGGGCGCATTGGCGGCATGCGCTGAGACACCATTGAATTTGAAATACACTTGGTAATTGGCTAAGCTGGATAGGCTCATAATGGAATTGGATGGCGATGGATGCCAAGTTAATGCTGTATCGACACCGTCAAATACGCCTTCTCTTACCATGAATGTTTTTCCTGATCCGCCTTCTTCACCTGGACAACCAAAAAACTTGATCGTTCCATCTAGATGATGTTTTTCAAGATAGGCTTTGGCGGCGCAAGCAGCAGCAAAAGCACCCGTTCCTAGTAAGTTATGGCCACATCCGTGACCAACATCTCTATCCAGAGGCTTATAGCTGGTTGCGTTGGGTTCTTGACTTAAACCAGAGAGGGCATCAAATTCACCTAGAAATCCAATGACAGGTTCGCCACTGCCATAGGTAGCTGTAAAGGCCGTTTCAATATTAGCTACATGACGCTCTACACTAAAGCCCTGCTTCTCACATTCAGCAGCCAAGAACTCCGAAGAGGCATACTCTTCAAATCTCGTTTCAGGGTGGTTATAGATATATTCACTGACTCGCTCAAATACCCCTTGATTCATGCTTAGATAGTCTTCAACAAATGTTTTCATTGGACCTGACCCCAATCTCGTTTAAGAATAAAATTTATCAATCTGATGAATGACTCTCGTTTTCTATGAAAGCTTGTATGACCTGTGTGCCTTTGATTAATTCATTAATAGAGGTGGACTCCTCGGGGTGGTGGCTGATTCCATTTTTGCATGGAATGAAAATCAACCCTGAAGGCCATTTGTGAGCCATATTCATAACATCGTGACCAGCGCCACTATCCATGACTTGTGTTTGCAATCCTAACTTTTTGGAGGCGTCTATTAATTTTTGCATCACGTGGTCATCTAAAGTGACAGAGTTGTCGTTGACTAATGTTTGTATTTCTATAGACACATCATTGTTTTGTTCTATATTGAAACAATAGTCCTTAATGTTCTTTACAAAACTTTGCTTGGCGTTGTCGTCAACACTGCGAATATCGATGCCTAGTTCCACTTCTCCTGGAATCATATTCATAGCATTTGGCTTTAAATGGATGGTGCTGACCGTTGCAACCAGTGAAGGGGATTCATGTGTATGAGCTTTTAAAGCTTCCTCATTTATGAAACGAATCAAAGGTGATATGGCGACGAATGCATCTTGACGGCGATCCATGGGGGTTGTCCCCGTATGATTCGACATACCTATAGCTTTAATCATTAACCTTATAGGTCGGGCAACGCCATGGACGATACCGATATCTGCTTGAGCTGCTTGTAATTGCTCGCCTTGTTCGATGTGCAGTTCCAAAAAACATGCCAAATGGTCTTCAGGCAATGCCGCTTGCTCAATCTCGTCCCACTTCAATCCGAAATCTTCCATTGCTTGTTTGACTGTTATCCCATCACAATCAGTCACCTCAGCCAATGCTGCTTTTTCAAATTGACCAGATATAGCTTTACTTCCAAGCGTTGAAATCCCAAAACGGGCGGATTCCTCAGAGGCGAAGCAGATGACAGCAATATTTTTATGGGGGCGAAACTGTTTATCTTTTAAAATCTTAACCGCAGCTAATGCACATAACACCCCAGCCACTCCGTCATAGCCGCCACCGTTGTAGACCGTATCAAGGTGAGAACCCATGGCGATTGTTTTGGCCTTATGATCAATGTCCCATACAGCCCAGACATTACCGGCTTGATCTTGCGAAGTGACTAGACCGAGTTCTTGTGCGATGCGTACGAATGCTTGCTGGGCAGATGCCTCTTCTTCTGTGTATCCTAACCGTGAAAAACCTTCTGAATGATTCATATTGTGAGTTAGATTCAATTGGCATAACTTGTCTGCCATCCAAACGGCTAATTCACTCATCATTGATACCTCTGCTTTTGGAATGATTGTTCAAACACTGTTTAATAAGAGCTTTTTTCAGTTCGATACGTGCGATACTTTGAAACACCTCGCTTGATTATAAAAAGTCAACGCCTTTTAAATGATTATGAGTAGAGAAGGGCGATGATGTATGGGAAAAAACGTCAGGAGCATGGGCAACAACAGCCGTTGGAATGACTTGAGCCCCACTCTTGTGCTTATTCCACCCCAAGTATCCAACGGCATGATTACTAGATAAGCTAGTCTTTTTTTATCAGTCGGAATGGTTTAGGTCCATTGAATGCTTTATTAATACATACAATTGTGATAATTTTAAATTGTTATAATTAAACAAGTGAGGGGATCAAATTGTTTGATGGACGGTTGACCAAGGCTGTTTGGAAACGATTTGTGAGTGATGGAGTGATCGATTCCACAAGGATCAATAAGAGAATCGTAGAATCATGGTATCTATGCCGTAATAAGGGGGTCGACCCTTATCAAGGAGAAGGTAGTCACATTTTATCTAGTCAACAGCTCATGAACCGCAAAGAAAAAAATACCCTTCTTTTGGAACTGGCATTACCGTATTTGAAAAACTTGTACCCAAAATTAAAGGCGACTCATGCTTTACTATTGCTTATAGACCCTGAAGGTTATGTGATTAGGACGATAGGACATGAAAAGGCAATGGAGCAAGCGAAACAAATTAATTTCATCGAAGGGGTTAGGTGGACGGAAAATCAAGTAGGTACCAATTCGATCGGCACAGCCCTTCGCATAGACGAACCGATCAAAATTATCGGGACAGAACATTACGCAAAAGCTTCCCATTCGTGGGTTTGTTCCGCATCACCTATTCACGATGATGATGGGGAGATCGTTGGCATTTTAGATGTTTCGATCCCGATTGATAAGTCTGTTAAAGATGATGATGTGCTAGCTTCATTAGTGGCTACAGCATATAAAATTGAAAGACAATGGAAGATAAGAATGGATGAAGAAGAAGTGACCCTCCTTAAATATGCAACTGAACAACCGTCTACAAACAAACTTACGCTTGTTTGTAATCGAAAGGGTCAAATTATAAAGGCTAATCCAGCCTTTCGACAAGCTTACCAAAACTGGTCTCATACGACATTAGAACAGATCATGGCAGAGGGATTTCAGTCGGAAAAGCAAATACCTATTTATTCTCAGTCGCAGATCATCGGATACAAGATGGATCTGTATCGTGAGAAAAGAAAGATGCAGAGAAGCGGAAATAGGTATGATAATCTTAACTTTAAGGGTGTCAAGGGCGCCAGTGCCATTTTTGAATCGGTATTGCAGTATACGGAGAAGGCTTCTAAAACAGACGCCTCCATTCACATAACTGGTGCGACGGGGACGGGTAAGGAAGTGTTGGCACATACGATCCATTCGAATAGTGACCGCCAAAATGGGCCGTTCATCGCCGTTAATTGCGGTGCCATACCTGAGTCTTTAATAGAAAGTGAATTATTTGGTTATGCCCCAGGAGCGTTTACGGGAGCTAAGCGTCAGGGGTATAAAGGGAAAATTGAACAAGCGAATCATGGCACGTTGTTTCTTGATGAAATCGGTGAAATAAGTCCAACCATGCAGGTGGCCCTTCTAAGGATTTTGGAGGAAAAAAGCCTAACACCTATAGGGGGCATGAATCCCATTCCAATTGATATCCGATTAGTGACGGCAACGCATCAAAACTTGGCAGAGCTTGTTAAAACAGGTCAATTTCGTGCTGACCTATATTATCGGATTATGGTATTCCCTATACAGCTTCCTTCATTAGCGCAAAGACCTGAAGATATCCCCTACTTTATAGAATATTTTTGTAAGCAACATGATTGGCATGTATCTTGGGACGCGTCAATGATGAAGCCATTTCAAAATTATCATTGGCCAGGTAATATTAGAGAGTTATTCAATATATTAGAACGTCTGCGAATTTTGTACGGTGACCAATTACCTCAGATTGATGAAATCGAAGGGGTTATCCCTTCTACTGACTTATCTTCAAATGTATTAGAACCGACAACCTTATCTTACCGTGAACAATTGGAGTTAAAGAAAATTAAGCATAAGCTTGAAGAGACAAATGGCAATGCGAATGAAGCCGCCAAACAACTCGATATCCCCCGAAGTACATTTTACCGTAAATTGAAAAAGTATCACCTTTAATAAGCACTTGTGAAGGACAGTATGAGACACAATGAGACCCTCCCAATTTGTCTCACAATCTATAAAAATAAAACAGCGTTTTGAAAGCGTTTTAATATTGGCATGAAAATTGAATAGATGAAGAGAAGACACCGTGAGTTGCAATCGACTCACAAACACAAATGAGGGAGGATGAAAAAATGGCATTGTCTGAGACAAAGGAAGCAGTCATCCCCAAGGAACAAGTGCGATGGATGTATGAAAAAATGAATCAGATCCGCTTCTTTGAGGATAAGGTTCATGACATTTTCGAAACTGGGGTTTTACCAGGATTTGTTCATCTGTATGCTGGCGAAGAAGCGGTTGCAGTTGGTGTTTGCGCTCATCTAACCGAGAAGGACTCCATAACAAGCACCCACCGGGGACACGGCCATTGCATTGCTAAAGGTTGTGATCTGGACGGCATGATGGCTGAAATATATGGGAAAGTCACGGGCCTTTGCAAAGGCAAAGGCGGCTCGATGCATATTGCTGATGTGGAAAAAGGCATGCTTGGAGCGAATGGCATTGTTGGCGGTGGCTTTCCTCTTGCAGCGGGTGCAGGGCTAACCGCAAAACTTAAGAAAACAGGCGCTGTTGCTGTGTGTTTTTTTGGCGATGGAGCAAACAATCACGGTACATTCCATGAAGGCATTAACCTTGCAGCGATTTGGAATCTACCTGTCGTTTTTGTAGCTGAAAATAACGGTTTTGGAGAAGCAACACCTTGTTCTTATGCATCAAGCTGTAAGTCCATTGCTGATAGGGCTGTCGGCTATAACATTCCCGGGGAGAAGGTTGATGGGAAGGATGTCGAAGCGGTCTATGAAGTCGCGCAAAAAGCAATTGAACGTGCACGAAACGGAGAAGGCCCGACTCTAATTGAATGCGTCACTTACCGGATATTATGGCCATTTTGAAGGGGATGCTCAATCATATAAAGGAAAGGAGAAAGAACAGCATTTAACAGAATTAGACGCCATCCAAAAGTTTCGAAATAGAGTGTCAAATAGTCAAGTGATGTCCAATGAAGAACTGGATGAGATTGAAAAAAGTGCCGAAGAAGCTGTTGCCCAAGCGGTTGAATTTGCGGAAAATAGTGCCGATCCCGAAGTAGGTGATTTGTTAAACGATGTTTATTCTTCTTATCAACAATCTATAAGGGGTGAGCGATAATGAGTAGAAAGATATCTTTTGCCGACGCAGTCAATGAAGCTTTAAAAACAGCCATGCGGAAGGATAGCAATGTCATGATGCTAGGAGAAGATGTGGCCGGTGGGGCAGAAGTCGATCATTTGCAAGATGAAGAATCCTGGGGCGGTGTTATGGGCGTTACGAAAGGCCTTGTTGGTGAATTTGGTCGAGACCGTATTCTTGACACACCGATTACTGAAGCTGGATACATTGGGGCTGCTGCTTCCGCTGCTGCAACGGGAATGAGGCCTGTAGCTGAATTAATGTTTAACGATTTTCTGGGAAGTTGCTTGGATGAGGTCATGAATCAGACAGCCAAATTGCGTTATATGTTTGGAGGGAAAGCTAAAGTACCTGTCACCATTCGGACAATGCATGGCGCTGGGTTTCGTGCGGCAGCTCAACATTCCCAGTCTCTTTACGGTATGTTTACGGCCATCCCCGGTTTAAAGGTTGTTGTTCCTTCGACCCCTTATGATGCAAAGGGACTATTATTATCTGCCATCTTTGATGATGATCCGGTCATCTTTTTCGAAGACAAAACCCTCTACAATATAAAAGGTGAGGTACCAGAAGATGACTACCTCATTCCACTTGGCCAAGCAGAAATTAAACGGAAAGGGACAGATTTAACGATTGTCTCGATTGGTAAACAAGTAAACACAGCATTTAAGGCAGCCGACCAGTTAGCCAAGAAAGGCATTGATACGGAAATTGTCGATCCGAGAAGTTTATCCCCTTTGGATGAAGAGACGATTCTGTCTTCGGTGATGAAAACGGGACGGTTAATCATTGTCGACGAAGCGAATCCACGTTGTGGGGTTGCTGCAGATATTTCATCGCTTGTCGCTGACAAGGGCTTTGACTATTTGGATGCTCCCATTAAAAAGATTACGGCACCTCACAGTCCCATTCCATTCTCTCCTGTGCTAGAAGATGCTTATTTGCCATCTCCCGAGAAAATTATTCAGGCTGTGTCTGAAATGATTGAAGATGAATCAATCGTAACGTTATAAGATACCCCTTGGTTTGAAACTTGGGATTGGATTCAATCCAATCCCTCAACTTTTATTGTTCGGATGAGGAGTGAGCATATGGCAACCCAAATCATTATGCCTAAGATGGGTATGAGTATGGAGGAAGGTACGGTCGTTAAGTGGCTTAAAGAGGAAGGAGAGTGGGTGGAAAAAGGAGAAAGCGTTGTCGAAATTAGTTCGGAAAAAGTGGAAAAAGAGATTGAAGCCCCTGGAGACGGTTTTTTAATCAATATAAATGCGAATGAAGACGATATGGTCTCAGTTGGGCATCCGATTGCTTACATCGGAGAAGTAAATGAGAAAATTGAGAACGATTATCCTGTTTCTTCAACCACTGAATGGCAGGCGTCCAATAAGGAAGTGGCCGTTACGACTCAGGTTGAAGAAGCAAAAAATGATCCCTTGCCACAGGAATCATCCCGAAAGGTGCGCATTTCACCTGCAGCCCGCAAGTTGGCTAAAATAGAAGGGATAGATATTGATAGATTAACAGGAACTGGGCCGAAAGGGAGAATTACAAAAACAGATATTGAAAGGGAAGTATCAGCAAAGGGGATAGAGTCAAGTAAGCCTGAAGTGAGTCAATATCAATACCATAGTTCAGCGGTAACGGAGGAAAAAACTGAAGAGGCTAAAAAAAGGACGCCAGTTTCAGGGATGCGTAAAGTGATTGCCTCTAGGATGCATGAAAGCTTGCAACAAAGTGCGCAATTGACATTGACGGTTAAAGCTAATGCGGCGCAACTGGTACAACTTAGAGAGCAGATCAAGGACGACTTTGAGCATGTAGGCGATGAAGCTCATCTAACTTTAACAGATTTTATCGCAAGGGCTGTCGTAAAAAGTCTCCAATTACACAAGCGAATGAACAGCACTTACGAACATGAAACTATCTACACTTATGATCACGTTCATCTTGGGGTAGCCACAGCGCTGGATAACGGATTGACTGTCCCAGTTGTGAAAGAGGCAGAGACGCTTTCACTAAGCAACCTTTCAAAGGAGATTCGATCGATTACAACCAAAGTAAGATCTGGACAATATGAAACTGGAGATATAAAGGGATCGACATTTACAATCACCAATCTCGGTTCATCAGGGATCGAATTTTTCACGCCTATTTTGAACCCACCAGAAACTGGAATATTAGGAATTGGATCCATTCAACAATCTCCTGTTTACAACTCAGATGGAGAGATTGAACGCGGTTTTCTTTTACCATTAAGTCTAACTTTTGATCATAGAGTGCTGGATGGGGAGCCAGCTAGTCAATTTCTTCAGACAGTAAAAAAATATATTGAACACCCTCATATTCTAATGATATAAGGTGGTAAATGATTATGGCAGAGAATAAAGTTGCAGTTATTACTGGATGTCTTCGTTAATAATGCTGGGATCGATCAAGTGGCACCGTTATTAGAGGTCACAGAAAAAGATTTAGAATCAATGTACAAAGTTAATGTTTTCGGTACCCTTTACGGCATCCAAGCAGCTGCCGAGCAGATGAAAAAACAAGAGGGCCGTGGCAAAATCATTAATGCTTTCAGTATTGCGGGGCATAAAGGCTATAGTTTACTAGGGACCTATTCATCTACAAAGTTTGCCGTCCGTGGATTTACGCAAACGGCAGCACAAGAACTTGCTCAATTTAATATTAATGTGAACGCCTATTGTCCTGAAATCGTCGGAACATCGATGTGGGATCGTATTGATGACAAAATGGTTGACTATATGGATCTTGAACCGGGAGAAGCTTTCAAGCAGTTTTCTGAAGGAATAACCCTAGGTCGATCAGAGGAACCAACAGATGTTGCCAACTTTGTCTCTTATTTGGCTTCGTCCGATTCTGATTACATGACTGGCCAGTCTGTTTTAATTGATGGTGGCGTGGAATTTGTTTAAAAAATAATATTTGATGATAGACAAGTAAAAAAGGTAGCCCTGTTTTATCTATCTAACGACAAAACAGGGCTATTTTAAAACGTATGAAGTTAAAGGACACGGGACGAAGATTGACGGGATTTATTACTTGTCTGTTAGTGATGCTGAGTTCAGAAGGTGCATGGGATAATTGGGGAGCAGTTGAGTAATAGTAAGTGATTACGTACCTCGCAATTGCGGCTGCGAGGGATTGTTTTGTTCTTTTTGCACTCGGTTGAATGTGGTTGAAATGTCTAGTTTGTATTATAACATTGAAAGAAATACGGTAGGGGCTGCCTTGATTATAGGATTCAGTCAAGTGCCTCAATCATAGAGTTCGAAAGTACATGGCCAGAGGGCGAAATATTGCTGAAAAACATCTGGAAATTATCGGTAAAATCATAAGGAATGACCATCTGCCAACGCCTTCAACATGGGACGCTCAAGCTACGGATTCACCAGAAACTCCATTTTCAGACAAGCTATATTGCGACGATGAACGCTTCGGGGATCGGCCTATGGAGCGGCGATTGGTTAGAGCCAAGGGCTGATTTAGTTACAACTTACACACGGCTTACGCTGAAATTGCAGGCTATGCTGAAGATGCCGCAAAGATCATGATTAAAAATGGATGGACCTCCCCAAGCTCCGGATCGAGAGCAAATTAAAAACAATAAAGTTTAGGATCCTTTTTTATGGAAAAATTGATATGGAGCATTATCCTCCCGAGCATTGAACAGCTGTTTTCTAAAGGGGGGGGGGGGGGCACTCTTCATCCATATTATAATTCTAATCAACGTTCAATCGAACTTTAACCATTGTATTGAGCAGCACAGTAACAAAATCTATTAGAATTATACTCAAAATATTTCAAAAAAAATAATTAGTGTTACTTTTTTGATAAAATCATTGAAAATCTGTTCTGCCGTATTCTATAATCATGAATAATACAATATACAGACAAATATTAAGTGAAAGGATGGTTTTCCTTAACAAAGGGAGTTTATATCGCAAATATTCATTCTTTTGGAAGGATATTTGCATGCTCGTTTTCATTTTGTGAAGAGTATTTTGGTATTCCTTTCTTTGAAGAGGGGAGAATTTAGTGAAAACTAGAGGAGGAGTAAAGGTGAATAATTTTTTTAAAGGTTCTATCTTATATTTCTTTGTTTTAATTCTCATTTTATCCGGTTGTAGTTCACAGGATTCATCCGGCAGTCAAGATGGGAATAGTGAAAAGTATCCAACAAAATCCATTCAATTAATTGTCCCATGGGGAGCTGGTGGAGACACTGATGCCATTTTTCGCTTGGTGGCAAAAGGGTTAGAAAAACAATTAGACCAAACCGTTGTTGTTAAAAACGTCGAAGGTGGAAGTGGCACTGTCGGCGCACAAAAAGCATTAAATGCTGATAATGATGGATATACGCTTCTTGCTGGACATGATTCGATTGCCATGTCAAGGTTAGTCGGAAGTGCCGATTTCGGCTATTTTGATTTTGAACCAGTCGCATTAATGACCTCGACTTATGATGCTGTTGCAACAAGTCCTGAGAATCCGTGGGATAACATGGAAGATGTTGTTAAGGATGCTAATGAACACAATGGAGAGTTGTCATTTGCTGCGTCACTTGGTTCGACCTCTCAACTGGAACCTGCCCTAATTCAAACAGCCGCCGACATTAAATTCAATATCATAGGCTATGAAGGAACAGCAAAAAGAATGAAGGCTGTTGTTGGTAATCACGTTGATTTTGGAGGTGTTTCAGTTGTTGCTGGAAAGGAATATTTAAAAGACGACAAAATGAAACTTTTAGGGTATCTTGGCCCAGAAAGAAGCCCTATTCTCCCAGATGTACCTACTTTAAAAGAGCAAGGCATTGACGTTGTATCAGCGACAAATAGGGGTGTTTATGCTCCGAAAGGGACACCCGAATCTATTGTTAAAAAAATGAGTAAAGCTTTAAAAAAGGTTGCTAACAGTCAAGCTTTTAAGGATAAAATGAAATCATTAGGTACTGATGTCAACTATAAAGGTTATAAAGAGTTTAGTGATTTCTTAAATGAAAATCAGAAAAACATGAAAGACGCGCTTGAAAAAAGTGGTTTATCAAAACAATAATTTGAGGGATTCAAAATGGTAAAAGCGAAACGTGATTGCATGAATGCAATTCTGATTTTAGTATTTTGTGGCTTTGTTTATTTCGAAACTTTGTCAATATCAGCCCCGGCTTTTGGTAAAACCGGAGGGGCCTTTTTTCCGAAGATTGTTATAAGTATTGTTGCGCTGCTAGGCATTTGTCTCTTAATTAACAGCCTTTTTAGAATGAAAAAAGAGACAACAGACAAACTTAACCTTTCTATTCCTAAATTGATTAAAGAAAACAAAAAAGTGCTATTAACGTTTATCATCTTTGGAACCTATGTCGTATTGCTTGGATTGATTGGTTACATTATTTCAACCATGTTGTTTCTAATGACACTATATTTGTTGTTGACACCTAAAATACAAAAAGTTTGGATCGTTGGATTGGGGTATATTGTATTAACGTTAATCGTATTTTTTATATTTCAGAATATCCTTTCAGTATTTTTACCCAAAGGAACATTTTTTTAGGAGGTGATCATTTATGGAGAACGTACTTATGAGCCTTGAGACCATATTAAATGTACAAACACTGGTGATTCTCTTGATAGGTGTCACCGTCGGTATTATTGTAGGCAGCATTCCTGGTTTTACCATTACTATGGGTGTGGCGCTCACCTTGCCTTTCAGCTTTAGTATGGACCCTATTAATGGGATTGCATTAATGATGGGTGTACAAGTTGGGGGCTCTTCAGGCGGATTGATTACCGCATCTCTATTGGGAATACCGGGAACACCCTCCGCAATGGCGACAACCTTTGATGGTTATCCAATGGCACGAAACGGTCAACCGGGGAAAGCACTGGCCATTGGTCTAGGGGCATCGTTTGTCGGATCAATTATTGCAGGGATTATTTTAATTTTTATGGCACCACTACTGGCACAATGGGCAACTGAGTTTGGCCCTTGGGAGTTATTTGCCCTTATGCTTTTTGGATTAAGTGCGATCGCCAGTCTGGGTGACGGTTCTTTAATCAAAGGACTAGTTGCTGGTGGCCTTGGTTTAATGTTTGCCCTTGTAGGGATTGATCCACTTCAGGGGACACCGAGGTTTACTTTTGGTTTTACTCAATTACAGGCTGGCTTTAACTTTTTACCGGTATTAATTGGTCTTTTTGCGTTCTCTCAATTGCTAGGGGATATCAAAAAACCACCCAAATCTTATCAAGTTGATAAAACAACTGAAGTGTCTTATTCCTTTACGAAAACGGTCGGTGATCTATCAAGATCTTTTGTCAATCTGATTCGTTCAAGTTTGATAGGTACATTTGTAGGGATTTTACCGGCGGCAGGTGGGAGTATTGCAAACATTTTAAGTTATGATGTAGCAAAAAAGTTTTCTAAAATCCCCCATAAATTTGGTAAGGGTATAAAAGATGGACTTATTGCATCTGAAGCTTCCAATAACTCATCGGTAGGCGGCGCATTAGTACCTATGCTGGCGTTTGGTATTCCCGGAGATGCAGTGACAGCGATGATGCTCGGTGCCTTACTCATTCACGGCATTCAGCCAGGTCCTTTATTGATGGAAACACAACCCATTTTAGTCTACGGTATTTTTATCTCATTTTTCATAGCGACCATTTTCATGTTGGTTGTTCAGATCTTTGGCATTAAAGTGTTTTTAAAAATCAATCAAATTCCGCAACATTATTTGATTCCAACTATTTTATTATTATGTGCCCTTGGCAGTTTTGCTATTAATAACCGAGTTTTTGATATATGGGTATTGTTGTTATTCGGAATCATTGGTTATTGGATGAAATCAAACGACTTCCCACTCCCACCATTTGTTTTAGGTGTTATCCTTGGACCAATGGTCGAGACGAATTTACGTCAAGCCATCTCGACTGATTCTAATTTGTTGTTGTTTATTACAAGGCCAATATCAGGTGTGTTAATTGGCTTAGCCGTCTTATCTATGATCTATTCGATTTATAGTAGTGTAAAAACACGTCATGTGGCAAATTCTAACCATAGTCCTCCTGAATCAAAAGTTTTATAAGTGTTAACGAAACGACCGGAAGACACGCAAAATATCGAAATGAATTTCTCTCGGTGTTTTTAGTTGAATGAATTTTATAACACTGAACCTTTACGGCTGAAGGGATTTTAAGCATAAAAAAATGGAGTGCCCCCCCAAGTCAGGGTTCAAAGGCTTAGAAGAAAATCTTTAAACAATGCACCTTCATAAAACAGATCAATGCTTATTTCAAGGGATATTTTCAGCTCAATAATGTTCATTACCGTACCGGAAAGCGTATTTTTGACATCGTAATGCTTTTTAATGCTTCAAATTAGCCTGTATTTGTCTTAGTGTATTGTTAAATCAACCAGTTGTTTAACACCTATTTTGATTCATCGTCACTTTCTGTAAAAAGTGATAATTAACACGAAAAACTCGCTATTTCCTAGCATCCTTTTAGTAGTCAAAACTTCGAGGGAATAGCGAGTGAAAACTAACATATAAGTTTACCACAAGAACTGCCGGAATTTGAAATTTTAGGGTGAGAGATCTTGATCTATTTGAACACCACATATATTTATGGGTTCACGCCAAGCGTTTTCGGTGTTTTAAATTGCTAGGAAATCTTTAGTGATTATATCAACCCATTCCAAAAGGCAACTATCAGACGAATCGGTTACGGCAACATGTTTTCGATATGTGCCAAGATAGCACCATTAGTTATGTCAGTCTCAACTGAAGATGAGTTATGAAACAATCGAGCGATTGACTATGATGTGGCTAACCAAACACTCACTGAGAGGGAACCCTCACCTGTGATTGGTATTGATGAAATGGCCATTTTAAAAGGGCATAAGTATGAAACGGTGGTGACGGATATTTTAACAGGCCAGGTTCATCAAATGGGCAGAAACCGTAAGTATCAGTCGATCATCGACCTGTTATAACTAATTCAGAATTTTAAATGAAAATAAAATTGATGAAGAACTTATTTTGAATGGATAATTAAGATTGTCTGCTTCAAGAATAAATCTATGAAAACGGAGTTTTGAATAAAAAGGCTCTCCAAAACGATGCACCGTTCATTTCCCACAATCTCGGCGTTAAATATAATTGTTTAGGTTTCAATATCGCATCGATATTAATGACATCTGTAGATATCAAGGCTATGAAAATCAGGAAATAGCAAATTGCCATTTGTATAAACATATCAGATAACCGTTTGTATGTTGGCGGTCATGAAATCTTGTCTGAGAAAATAACACTTCACTGTTCCCATCAATTTTCTTAAAATATTGCGTTCCGGAATTCTTTTTACCTGCTATATGTTTTCAGCCGCTGTCTTCAAATAAAGTGCAATAATCAATGAAATCTTCGTGTTTCTTTAAGTGTCTGTAATCAACTTTGATTACAGTGTATTCTGGTTCTGTGGAACGGAATTTATATCTGAAAGATGCATCTTCCAACTGATACCCTTCTTTAGCCATCTCTCTTAACCATTTTTCTTCTTTATCATAGTCAATGAAACAACTTATATTTTCTCATCGTACTCCCTCCAAGTTTATAAATTCAAGAGATCTTTGGTTGTGTTGATCATATGCTGCATTCTTTGTTACAACAAGTTTTCAATGGCCCCGTAAATGTGCCTTACGCGATTTTAACCTGATTACTGCTTAGTTCCTCAACCTTTTGCATAATAAGGTATCTGTGGGCATGTTCTAATAATGATTAATAAAAATTGCTCTCTTTCTTGGATGTTTGATGATTTTAATGGAGCAAAGCTGTTTAATGTGTTTGCAGGAGGTGCAGGAAGATGAAGCAGGCGTTAAGAGCGAAAATGTTAGGCTTTTATGATTTAATCTTGGCTGCGGGTGCAGTTTGGACGGGTGCCAAGATGACCAAGTGGACTGAATATCCAAATTTGTGGGCTTCAAGACTTCCTTTTGATAGTTGGGTTATGCCCGGTGTCCTTGCAATCCTTATATTTGGATTGGGGAATTTGATCGCTGCGATCCTTTGTTTGCAAAAGGAACATAACAGATCATGGATAGCCTCCGCTTTTATGGGAGGGCTATTCTTTTTGAGTCTGATTTTTCAAGTGATTATTTTAGGGGAATGGTATCTTGCGACAGTAGAGTTTTTGATTTTAGGCTTTATTCAGTTATGCCTGAGTGGCTATGTCTTTGTTGGCTATAGACAAACCTAAATATAATCTTCGTTTAAATAAAATAGGCTCACTTCCTGAATAGGTTTCAGCGCCCGTATTGTACATAAGGTCCATTTGTTGATTAGTCGAGTTCGCCAAAAGAGGGGTTTCTTATGAATACATTAAAGTTAGCTTTAAGTATATTGATCATTGTCATTTGCGTTTCAATCATTGCTCAATTAATTAGAACGATAAGTTCGAATATAGATCCTGTGGGCAAGATTGTGAGTCTTTATAGAAAGTTATTCAAATCGTAACGTTAAGCAGGAAATTGTTGAATGTCTTTTGGCTTTTATAATAAAGCCATGAGGTGGGATACTCAGGAAGCCGAACCATAAGATATGAAAGCAAGCTCTAGGCGTCGTCAAAATACGTAGACTCCCGCGGAAAGCGAAGGATTTTGACGAAGCAATGACAGGAATGACTACTTTAAAGAATACTTGGCTTATCGCCAAGCCTTAATGGCGAAAGTCTTAGTTGCACTTGGACTCGCAGGATGCGAGTTAGTTCGGCGTTGTTATAGGACGTAACGTTCTTAGCCGAACATCCTTGTTTGAAGAAAGTTTTTATACTTTCTTTAAGTGTCAACAAATCATCCGAACGGATTAATAAAACAAGTTCGGATGATTCTGTGACTCATATACTATTGACCCAGCCTCTGGGCTAAGATCTCACTTCTATTTCAGGACATTATTGTTCATCAGTGTTTTTCTTGTCGTCATCCGCAATTTCCGAAAGCTCTGCCCTTGTTTTTTCGAGTAGCTTTTGTAGTTGTTCCTTTTTTTCGGGAGTTTCCATAGCATGACGACCGACCTTAATAAAGTCATGGAATAAATTCTTAATGTCAGATCTTAAAGTCTGCATTTCATCTAGATCCACATTTTCAAACATATTCATTCTTGAGATAAAGGGGTCTTCGTTTTGGTGATTGTCTAAATAAGTTTGCCCCTCATCTGTAAGATGATAAACTTTTTTCCGTCCTTCCTTGGTTATATCGACAAGATCTTGATCTTCGAGCATTTGCAGAGTCGGATAAACAGAGCCGGGACTGGGCGAATAAAAGCCCTTGAACCTTTCTTCAAGTACCTTGATTAATTCGTAGCCATGTCTTGGTTGCTCTTGTAACAACTTTAACAAGACGATCTTAATATCACCGCGTTTGAAAAAACGTTCGCCACCATGATCTCCGCCGGGTCCTTTGCCTGCGAAGAAACGAGGTCCACCTTGTCTTCCTCCGAAGTTACCGTTTTCCATCCAGAATTCTTTATCGAATTTGCCACCTTTAAAGAAGC
The DNA here is from genome assembly GCF_900178005.1 of Tuberibacillus sp. Marseille-P3662. Taxonomy (NCBI): domain Bacteria; kingdom Bacillati; phylum Bacillota; class Bacilli; order Caryophanales; family Sporolactobacillaceae; genus Tuberibacillus; species Tuberibacillus sp. Marseille-P3662. The sequence continues at coordinate 420,557 of NZ_FXBS01000005.1, forward strand.
CATTATGATGAAAATGATCTTTCCCTTTAAAAAAAGGATGTTGAGGCCTATCAGGTCTTTTGAACATTGTTATCCTCCTGTAGTTTTTATTAAAAATTAACGATATATCGTTAATTAAATAGTATCCGATATATCGCTAACTGTCAAGACGGAGCATGTGATTTTTTACTGTGGTTTTTTATCTCTGCACCGGACTGTGAAGACTAGCTTACTTTTATCGCAGAGGATATTGATCAAAAAAGACAAAATGCTATGCGTTAAGGCAGACATGACGAAGCAAGAAGATGTGGACGCCCTAGCAGAATGCACGAAAACGGCGTTTGGAAGCGTGGACATATATGTCAACAATGCTGGGCAAATGGGGATGAGCTAAGTCCGGAGAGTCCTTTTGAAAGTGATCGGAAAAAAACCCAAGCGACTGATATTGCACAGGCAGTCATTTATACCGTGACTCAGCCGAATGATGTGAATAGAGTTAATGATCCATTTCAATGATCTCAAGCCACGTAGAAAGGCAATATGATTGCCCACCTTGATTTTCGGGGTGGGCTTGTTTTACATAACTTCCCTTTTCTTGAATATAATAAAGATAAATAAAAAAGGGTACGGATTCTTTTCAACTTTGGATTTGAACACCTGAAAATCAACACACCTATTCCCAAATAGAGAACCTAAAATATCCCCTTTCGAATGGACTACATTAAATAAGTATGTCGATTTTTGAAACATTTGTAATGATATTGTCATATATCTTATTATTTTGTAGAATAATAAGAGATAGATAGTATTGGGGGAGAAGCAATGAGGAAGCGCAGACGTTTAAATCGTAGAGGGAAGAAGGCTGTACTCATCCTGTTGACATTTATAACGAGTTTTCTTGTCGGGTGGGGCACAATTACCAAAGCAGACACCACGGAACAAGAAACCAAGATTTCCTCTATCCCGGCGAAACCATTATCACTGTCTTCTGGAACCAAAAAAGCCTTTGCCAGCTCGAAGCTGCATCAATCGATTCAATATAAACAGGAAATTAAGCGAGAACAAAGGCAACATCAAAAAGCACAGAACCTATTAGAAGCGGACCGAGACAATAAGGACATTTATTTAACCTTCGATGATGGACCGTCATCCAATACGAACCAATTGCTTGACGTCCTTGACCAATACAATGCTCAGGCGACTTTTTTCATGTTGGGCCCCAATATCCAAAGCCATCCATCGGTTGTGAAGCGAATAGTGAAAGAAGATTTCGGCGTTGGATTACATGGCATCACTCATGATGTTCACAAGATCTACAATTCAAAGAAAGCACCGTTACAAGAAATGACCAAGGACCAGCAAATATTACATAATATAACAGGTTCTCATTCTAGACTTGTCCGTTTGCCCTATGGCAGCATTCCTTATTTGACAGTGGGCATGCGTTCTTTGTTAGATCAAAATGGGTTTAAAATATGGGATTGGAATGTAGATAGTAAGGATTGGGAGTTAAAAGATCAGCGATTCGTGCATAAGACGATTCATGATATTCAGAACCTCAAAAAGAAAGGCGAAGTACCGGTTGTCCTTATGCATGATAGCGCTGCGACGATTCGCTACTTGCCACAACTTTTAAACTATCTTGAGCAACACGGCTATCAAACCAAAAAAATAACGAATAAAATGCCCCCTTTGACCTTCCAATGTGAAGGGCGCTGCCATTCAATCAGTTCATAGCTTCATATTTTAGCAAAGGAAGAAGCGATCGTAAGTATGACCATCATCAAAAGATTTGTGCCGTTCGGACTTTCTGTGATATTCGTATTGCTCGTGGGCGGTTGTCATCATGACCAAAAACAGGTGGAAAGTATTCATCATGATTTGAAACAATCGGCGCAAATTGAGAAAACATTTGCCGAGAATCAAGAAACATTAGGTAAAGTCAACCGCAAGGAACATAATCTCTATAAAACAATCATTTCTTTGAATGTTAATCAGACGGATAAGATTCAATCCGCAATAAAAAAAGCACAAAAATATAATAAGAAACAGCAGCAGGCCTTAAAAACAGCCAAAAAGCATTTCAAGCAGGCTTTTACCGAAGTCTCTTCAATGGAACCCGTTGTCGAAAAAATCAATGATACCAAGCAAAAAAAGGCAGCCTCGAAAGTTGTAGAACTCATGGAGAAACGCCATCATCTATACCAGTCTTATAATAAAAAGTACAGTCACGCGTTGGCGCTTAATCACGACTTCTATAAGCAGCTCGCAAAACAGGAATATAAAGTGTCCGAACTCGATCAGCAAATTGAAGAGATCAATCATGTCTACGACGATATGAAGAGCCTAAAACAACAATTTAACCGCTATACGAAACAGTACAACAAGGCGAAAATTGAATACTATCAGAAGGCGGGTTTGGAAGTGAAATCACAGGACAACAGTAACCCATAAATGACTCTTGGCTATAATGGATTAAATGTGATCCATTGCTGTTGTTTCCGCCTGCTTATCAACCTGTGATCAATATTGAAAAAGGCGAATGCTAAGTTTATACTCAACATTGCAATGATATGTTGAATATAAGGTAGGGGAATATATGGTCAAAGATCAGCATATTTTGGCTTTAATTAGAGAAAACCCATTTATTTCGCAACAAGAATTATCAGAAAAATTAGGGCTCTCGAGATCAGCGGTCGCTGGATATATATCCACCTTAACGAAAAAAGGGGAAATCGTTGGCCGTGCTTATATCGTTAAGGAAGAGGCAAAAATCACTTGTATCGGTGGAGCAAATATCGATCGCAAGTCACAAACCTTAAAACCTGTTCAGTACGGCACGTCCAACCCTGCAACGGTTAGGCAGTCCTCTGGAGGTATATCTAGAAATGTAGCGGAGAACCTTGGGCGGCTTGGATGTCACGTTTCGTTGATGACCTTAATCGGGGATGACCGGGACGGTAAATGGCTCTTGGATGAAACCAAACGTCACGGCGTCGATGTTAGCCAATGCTTAGCAATGAATCAGGAAAAGACAGGGACTTATACATCAATTCTTAATGATACCGGAGAAATGGTTCTAGCCGTCGCTGATATGAAAGTATACGATCAGTTCAGCATTGGATTCATTGAAGCCCGCTGGTCGCATTTAGCATCATCCAATATCATATTTGCTGACGCTAATCTTCCAGAAGCATCGTTAACTTATCTCATTAATCGATGTGCTAATGAGCAATTGTCTCTATGGGTTCATACCGTTTCTGCACCAAAAGCGCTGAAACTGCCTTCTCATTTACAGGGCATCGATGTGCTGGTTGCCACTCGTGATGAAGTAGCGGCATTAACGGAAATGGAGACGTTAACGATTGAAGACTGTAAGAAAGCTGCGGAACAGTTAATACAAAGAGGGGTTAAGGAAGTGATGATTACCCTAAATGAACAGGGCGTCTTATGGGTCAATGCTAATGGAGAACAAGCACACTTTCACCCACTACCTACTAATCCTATAGATAGAACAGGTGTAGAGGAATCCTTCATCGGCGGTGTTCTATTCGGTATCAGTCATGATGAATCCTTTGAACATGCTGTGCGTTTGGGTATGGCAGCATCTGCTGTGACATGGCAAACTTCAGAAACAAATGCTGACTTTTCAGCAGATCAACTTTATTCACTTGCCGATAATCACTATGAATGATGATAGATTAAACGGGACAATATGCAAAAAGAATAGATTTTTTCAGTAAAAGCCGATACTTCCTTACATTAGGGAGGTATCGGCTTTTTTTGTATTAAGAAAAGAGCATTTTCTATTTGCTAAACAATTGTCCTTGTGATAAACTTTTGTTTAATAAGGGGGTGTTGCATGTGTCTAACGCGGTTAATCAGAAAGAACTAACATCTCCCGTTGTCTGTATAGGGGGAGCGAATGTTGACAAAAAATTATATATCAAAAATGAAATCGTTAACAAAACATCTAACCCAGTCACCTCTTCTAAATCGGTTGGTGGAGTAGCAAGGAATATAGCTGAAAACTTAGGGCGTTTAGGGGAAGACGTGATATTGCTTTCAACGAGAGGTTATGATTCAGATTGGTTGGATATTGAACAGCTGTCTTCACCTTTTATGAATGTGGACTATGTTCATGATTTAGAAAATTTCGCCACAGGTTCCTATACAGCCGTTTTAGATAAAAACGGTGATTTATCGATCGCCCTGGCGGATATGGACATTTTTGATCACATGACACCTGAGCTCCTTTTAAAAAATACTGATATTCTTCTCAAAGCTAAATGTATTGTAGTCGATTTGAATTGCCCAAGTGAGACCATTGATTTTCTTTGTACATTCACAACTGAACACGATATCCCATTCGTCATTATTCCTGTTTCGTCTCCAAAAATGAATAGGCTTTCAAATACCTTGAATGCTGTGAATTGGCTGATTGTAAATAAAGATGAAACGGAAAATTTCATGAATATTGAGATAAAAGATAAAAGGGATTGGAAGAACTCTGTTAAGAAGTGGCTTGATTTGGGTGTTAAACAAGTTATTGTAACGAATGGATCAGCGGGTGTCATGACAGGGACCACGAATGGAGAGATTCATTACTTTCCGGCTATTGAGACACCAAGGGTTGTCGATGTTACGGGTGCAGGAGATTCCTTTTGTGCAGGTGTTATTTATGCCTGGTTACAAGAACAACCATTTGATTTTATTATCAAATCTGGATTGATGAATGCACACAAAACAATCATGTCAAAAGACACAGTCCGGCAAAAATTATCAGAAGACCAATTTTATTCAGACATGGAGGCGTTTTCAAATGAAGCAATATATTGAACTATCCGAAGAGGTCCAACAAGCAAAAGCAGAAGGGAAGGCCATTGTTGCCTTAGAATCCACCATTATTTCTCACGGCATGCCTTATCCACAAAATATTGAAATGGCTCGTGAGGTTGAACAAATTGTTCGTGATAACGGTGCCGTTCCGGCGACCATTGCTATCATGGATGGCACAATCAAAGTTGGCTTAACTGCTGAAGAGCTCGAGCTATTTGGACAAAGTTCTGATGTAGCTAAAGTTTCAAGACGTGATTTGCCCCATATTATTGCGACAAAACAACTAGGCGCAACAACTGTGGCCACAACCATGATTTGTGCTGATTTAGCTGATATCAAAATCTTTGTGACGGGTGGTATTGGCGGGGTTCATAGAGGGGCTGAAACAACTATGGATATCTCGGCTGATCTTGAAGAACTCGCTCAAACGGACGTCGCGGTCGTTTGTGCCGGTGCCAAGTCAATTCTAGATTTAGCTCTAACATTAGAGTACCTCGAAACAAAAGGGGTTCCTGTCATTGGATATGAAACAGAAGTCTTACCAGCCTTTTATACAAGAACAAGTGACCATCCGCTAAATTTCTCCACGGATTCAGTTGATGTTATTGCTGATGTATTAAAAACGAAATGGGACCTTAACCTTAAGGGTGGCGCTGTCATCGCTAATCCAATTCCTGAGGAATATGCCATGGATCAAACTTATATTGATGGCATTATCAATCAAGCTATTAAAGAAGCAGAAGACAATCAAATTTCCGGTAAAGACAGCACACCATTTTTGCTAGCGAAAGTTAAGGAATTAACGAACGGTAAAAGCCTTGATGCGAATATAGAATTAGTTAAACACAATACAAAAGTCGGTACACAAATCGCAGTTTGTTTTAATAACCAAGCTCAAATAATACCAAATCAGTTCTGATATAAGAGCCACTCAACTTCTATAAAGTTAATTGTTACGGCATTGATAACCGCTATACTTTATAGAAGTTGTTTTTAACAGTGTTTGAAAACGATATCATATAAAAGGAGCAACTGAGTATGAATATTATATTCTTGATAACAGGCATTTTGCTTGCCTTTGTTATTGCCTTTATATTTAGTAATAATAGGAGAGAAATTAAATATAAACGTATTCTCATAATGTTGGCAGTCCAAATTCTATTAGTTTATTTTATGATGAATACGAGTATCGGTCTTATTGCTATTGCTCAAGTGGGAGAGTTGTTTGAGAAGTTAATGGCCATTGCCGATGCAGGCGTCCAGTTTGTGTTTGGAGGTATGGTGAACGAAGGAGCATCGACGTTTTTCTTTACAGCCTTATTACCCCTCGTCTTCATTTCGGTATTAATAGGTATAGTCAACTATATCAAAGTATTGCCTTTTGTCATCAAATATATAGGATTAGTTTTAAGTAAAATCACAGGAATGGGTAAGCTGGAAAGCTACTTTGCCGTATCCACGGCTGTATTTGGACAACCGGAAGTGTTCTTAACCATTATCAAACAAATTCCTTTACTATCGCAAAAACGGCTTTACACTATTTGTACGTCTGCCATGAGTGCTGTCAGTATGGCAATGGTTGGGTCTTATATGACCATGCTGGAGCCAAAATACGTAGTCACTGCAGTTGTATTGAATATTTTTAGCGCGCTTATTATTGCGAATATTATCAATCCATATGACTTGGATGACGAAGATGATTTACTACAGACTGAAGAAAGTGCAAGAGTCCCTTTTTTCCAGATGGTTGGGGACAGCGTTATGGATGGTTTTAAAATTGCAATTACCGTTGCCGCCATGCTTTTAGGCTTTATTGCCCTGATGGAATTGGTTAATGTGATATTTCAAAGCTTATTTGATGTTTCCTTCCAGACGGTGATGGGCTATGTCTTTGCACCAATCGCTTTCCTAATGGGGGTCCCATGGGGAGAAGCCGTACAAGCAGGGGGTATAATGGCTACCAAACTTGTTACTAATGAATTTGTTGCGATGTTAAGCTTTGGTGATATTTCAGAGCATCTTTCTGAAAAAACCGTCGCCATTGTATCTGTTTATTTAGTCAGTTTTGCTAACTTTGGTACTGTGGGGATTATATCAGGTTCAATTAAATCTATCAGTGAAGAACAAGGGAGTTACGTTTCGAAATTTGCTTTAAAACTATTACTAGGAGCTACACTAGCTTCCGTCATATCAGGTACCATTATGGGATTAGTTATTTAATATTAATATAGAGGTGAAAGTGATGACAACGAGAAATATAATTATGGATTGTGATCCAGGACATGATGATGCGATTGCGATGATACTAGCTGCCGCTCAGCCAGAATTGAATATTCTGGGGATCACTACTGTCACCGGAAATTCAGATATTGATAAAACGACGATGAATGCGTTGAAAATTTGTGAATTGGTTTCATTAACTGATGTTGTTGTTTCAAAAGGGGCGAGTGAACCATTAGTTCGATGGCGTGAAAACGCCCCTGAGATTCATGGGGATTCAGGTTTGGATGGTCCAGAGCTGCCTGAGCCTTCACTGAGCTGGGGGGAGGAACATGGTTCTGACACCATTATAAGACTGACAAAAGAGTCAAAAGAGCCGGTGACTATTCTGCCAACAGGACCTTTAACCAATATTGCTTTAGCCTTATCAAAAGCGCCAGAGATTAAGGACAATATTGAAGAGATCGTCCTTATGGGTGGTGGTACTTTTGGTAACTGGACACCTACTGCTGAATTTAATATTTGGGCTGACCCCGAAGCTGCAAAGAAAGTATTTAATAGTGGGATTTCTACAACAGTTATGGGATTAGATATAACACATCAAGCGTTAGCAACCAAAGAAGTGATTGATCAGGTGAATGCAATTGATAATCATGTTGCTAACATAGTCGGTGAATTATTGACGTATTTTGCCTCAACCTATAAAGAGGTGTTTGATTTCGATGGGGCACCTGTACATGATGTCTTGACTGTTGCCTATTGTGTTGCACCAGAACTTTTTGCGACTAAGGACGTTAATATTGCGGTAGAAACGAAAGGAGAGTATACAGAAGGGACAACGCTCATTGATCTTCAAGGGGTCACTGGCAGAAAGGTTAATGCAAAGTTTGGATTAGAACTTGATGTAGAAGGCTTTTGGCAGCTAATGATTGAGGCATTAAAAACGTACTAGAATCTCATTCACCGCGGGAGTGCCATTAAGCAGTTAGAAAGTCAGGTAAACGATTTGTTTTAACGCTATATTTTAAGAACCAACAGATGTTGCCAACTTTGTCTCTTTTTTGGCTTCGTCCGATTCTGATTACATGACTGGCCAATCTGTATTAATAGATGGCGGCGTGGAATTTGCTTAATAACCATATTCAATTTGGAAATAAGTAAAAAGGAAGCCCTGTTTTGTCGGTCGAAAGACAAAACAGGGCTTCCTTTATCATATACATTCGGATGTTCTGTTGACAATCTTTAATACTGTGAAAAACTTGAAATTCCTTTACTGATTTTGTCGGCTGCTGTTAACAGCAGGGGCAAGTATGCTTCCTTCAATGTTTCCTTGCTAATTCTACCAGCATGTGCCGAACAATTGATGGCTGCGATGACTTTTCCATCAGTGTTTTTAATAGGGACTGCAATGGAACGGAGTCCTTCTTCAAGCTGCTGTTCTACTAATGCCCATCCTCTTTCACGAACATGATTGAGATTCTCTATTAATTCTTCTTGGGTCGTTATCGTATTATCGGTATATTTATCAAAAGTGGCATTATCTAAAAACTGGTTAAAACCATCTTGTGACAGATGGGCTAATAAGACATGTCCCATAGATGTGGCGTAAGCAGGCAAGCGAGATCCGACATTTAAATTGATTGTCATGATTCTTTTCGTTGGAACACGCGCAACATAAATAATATCCGTACCATCCAAAACTGCAATTGAACTTGACTCGCCTGTCTCAACAACAAAGTCCCTCATAAACGGATGAGCGATATTCCATATGTTTTGGGAGGAAAGATAAGCATAACCCAATGTTAATGTATGGGCTGTCAGTGAATAAACACCATTCATTGATTTGGCAAAACCAAGATGCTCTAGAGTCAAAAGGATTCTGCGTGCAGTTGGTCTGGATAGCCCGGTGACCCGTGCGGCCTCACTAATGGTTAATGTCTGGGTTTCTTCCGAAAATGCCTGGATGACGTTGAGTCCTTTTTCTAATGATTGGATATAATCTTGAGATTTATTGAAATTGTTCGAACCTTCCATTGACAATTGATATGCCTCCCATGCTATAATATGTACGCATAATAAAATATTGTACACATAGCGTACAATATTTTATTTGTTTTAGCAAGTGTTTTAATGAGCCATGATAAATTTTTCATTGATGAGAAAAGCCATTCACATCTTGAAGGAGGAGATATAGATATCAGTAACCATTTTTATAAAGTTGGATGCAATGGCTAGAGTTAACACAGGTTTGATTCAGTAAGTTCATGGAGTTAGCTATGTTTTGCAAAAAGGATTTATTTGGGGATGAGTAAATGATTGAATCTGTCGCAGTTATTGGTGCTGGTAATATGGGCAGGAGTATAGCCCAATTTTTGTTACAAAACAATGTAAACGTTTTATTAATCGATGAAAATGACAATGTTGCAAGACATGCCGAAGTATCAATTAAAAACCAGTTAGAGAAGTTGCATGAAAAAAATTGTTTGGATGAAATGTCAGCTTATGATCTTTCTAATCTCGAAATCGGTTATGGATTACCAGCTAGATTGACAGCTGATCTAGTTATTGAAGCTATTCCGGAAAAATTGGCATGGAAGCAGAATCTGTTTTTGAAGTTGGAAGACCTATGCAGTACAGATACACTATTTGCGACAAACACGTCAGGTCTATCCATTTCTGAAATCGCTTTAAATTTGGATTATCCAGAACGTTTGATTGGCACACATTTTTTTACACCTGCAGCCATTATACCGTTGGTAGAGGTCGTCAAAGGCCGTGAGACTTCTGATGCAACAGCGGGTTATATCGTGGACTATTTAAACGAATTGGGGAAGAAGCCTGTCCTGTTGCAAAAGGAAGTTCCGGGTTTTATCGGTAACCGGATCCAACATGCGATTGCTAGAGAAGCGATATCCTTACTGGAATCAGGAGTAGCGTCTGCTGAGGATATTGATACCGTTGTCAAATGGAGTATTGGTCTTCGCATGGTGCTGACAGGACCCATTGAACAGCGGGATATCAATGGTCTGGATATTCATTATGATATTGCATCTTATTTGTATAAAGATTTGAGTCATTCGGCAGCCCCATCTCCATTGTTAAAAGAAAAGGTAGATCAAGGGGAAACCGGATTAAAGGCTGGCAAAGGGTTTTATGATTGGGAGACAAAAGATGATAGAAATGATGTTAAAAATAAAGATGAGCAATTAATTGAGTTGATTCAGACAATCGGACAAAACAAGGAAACAGGGGGGCCTTTAGGATGAAAAGAGCGACAAACCTTTTTACAAATTTGGTAAATAAGTATTTACCTGACCCGTTTGTTATAGCCATTGGACTGACCATTGTATCGATCATCTTAGCCATGACTGTGCAAGGGGCTGGTTTTATAGAGACAACCGCTTATTGGGGTGATGGTTTTTGGGATCTATTATCCTTCACCATGCAAATGACGGTGATTTTGCTTACAGGGTATGTATTAGCCAAAACACCGGCGGTTGATAAGACCATTGATAAGTCGATTTCCAAGATCAGAAAACCATCCACAGCGATCGTGACAGCTACTTTGTTTGGAGGCATTGGAAGTCTATTTAACTGGGGATTTGGGTTAGTCATCGGTGGTATTGTGGCACAAAAGTTGGCCATACAGGTCAAAGGCGTCCACTATCCATTAATTATTGCAGCTGGATATAGTGGGTTTGCCCTTTATGGTTCGGGAGTGTCTGGAACAATCCCCGTAACCATTGCAACTCCTGGTCATTTCCTTGAAGAACAGATGGGAACCATTCCGATGAGTGAAACGATTTTTTCTTTGCCAATGATTCTTATGACCTTAGCCATATTAATTACACTACCTATATTAAATGCTAAGCTTCATCCTAAGAAAAAAGAAGAGATTATCGAAATTGATCCTAAGATTGTGGAAGAGGTTACAGATGCCGCAAAGGAGTCCGCGAGTGCGGAAGAGCAGACATTTGCTAATCGTATGAATCATAGTTATGTATTTGGTATTAGTATTGGTGTTTTAGGCCTTATCTATATTGTGACCCATTTTATTCAAGGGGGTTCATTGGATCTAAATACAGTGAACTTTATCATGTTATTTCTTGGCATTTTATTAATGGGGACGCCTGCACGATACTTAAGTGCTGTATCGGATGGCATTAAAACCGTAGCAGGTATTGTCTTACAATATCCATTTTATGCAGGGATTATGGCTATTTTAGTTGGATCCGGATTAATTACGACGTTTGCTCATTGGTTTGCAAGCTTTTCCACGGGGGCCACTTTACCATTTTGGAGCTTAATTAGTGCATTCCTTGTCAATATATTAGCACCTTCGGGTGGAGGCCAATGGGCTGTTCAGGGTCCGGTTATGATTCAGGCAGCTGAGGAGCTGGGCGCTTCACTTAATCAAACGGCAATGGCTGTTATGCTTGGGGACGCTTGGAATAATATGGTCCAACCATTCTGGATCTTGCCTGTATTGGCTATATCAAAATTACCTTTAAAAGCTGTCATGGGCTATATGGTCGTCATTATGCTATGGCTTGGGGTTGTCTTCGGCGCCTCCTTCCTGCTTTGGGGCTTTCTCGGGTAGTGTTAATCAATAGATATTAGTAAAAAGGAGTGGACTTTGATGCAAGCCGTTGTTAAGTCTAATGACCAACCTTATGAACTGTCGGTAACGGATTTACCAAAACCGAACATTAAAGATAGGGAAGTTTTAGTTAAAGTGAATCGTGTCGGGATCTGCGGTAGTGATTTGCATATGTATGCGGGCCATGAAGGGTATGACTGGATATCCTATCCGCTCGTATTGGGGCATGAGATAACCGGCACTGTAATAGAGACGAGTAATCAAGCTTTGCAGGACCGACGTGTTGTCATCAATCCATATGTTCCTTGCGGGGAATGTAACTATTGTCTTCGTGGTGAAGGTAATCGTTGTGATCATAATGCTTTCTTTACAAACAAGAAAGCGCCGAAATCATTGCAATATGGTTTTAGGCAACATGGTGGGATGGCAGAATTCATTGCTGTTCCTGAAGAAAATGTTGTTCCAATCTCTGATAAGGTTTCGGATAATGTTGCAGCCGTAGCAGAAGCGATAGCTGTTGGACTTACAGCAGTGGAGAAGACAGCGGTCACCGGGAAATCTGTTGTCATATTCGGCCCCGGACCCATTGGATTAGGTGTAGCGAGTCTATTAGTCGGGATGCAGGCTGACAATATCGTTATGGTAGGCGTTCCAGGCGATGAAATGAGACTGGAAAAGGCAAAGGAATTAGGCGTCCATCATACCGTGATAACCTCTGAAACCATCGTTGATGATTTATTAAATATAAATCATGGATATGATGGGGTCATCGATTGTTCCGGACATCATTCGGTGCCGAGAAATGCCGTTAAGGTTTTAAAAAAAGGCGGTGATCTTGTATTGGTGGGTATTTCCACTAACACATTTTCAATAGAAATGGATCAAATCGTTCGCGGAGAGATACAAATTAAGGGCAGTTATGGAATCACCGGGGCAACATTTAGACGAACGCTGGACTATGCGGCAGATGAGGCTTTTCCTTTTGACAAACTTGTTTCCGAAGATTATGACATTGCAAGTGTTAAACAGGCTTTTGATGGGGCATTAAATAAAGCGGCAGGCAAAATTGTATTAAAAATTAGTGAGTAGACAGGAGGCGTTTGTATGAATGTTATTGATCTGACGTTGGAACTTTATGATGGGCTTCAGTCATTTGCGAGTCATCCGCCTGTTCAAATCAAAGAACACTCTACTTTTGAAAATTCTAAAGATCGTTATATTCTCCCTTGTAAGGGGTTTGAGTCCCGGATGTTAGCATTTTCAGATCACAGCGGTACCCATATTGATGCACCCGTTCACTTTATTGAAGGTGGAGAATCTGCAAGTGAAATGGCATTGGAGAAAACGATGGGTGCTGGCCTTTTACTGGATGTTTCTGATTTTAAGGGTCCGGATGAGGCGGTTACGAGCGAGATGCTGGATCAGGCAGAAGCAAGGCAAGGTGTACATGTCCAGGAAGGTGATATCCTCCTCATACGTACACGAAAAGGCACATGGGGTGATGAAGGATTTTTTAGTGAAAAAGCCTTTGCGAGAAGCGCCGGAGCATGGATCACGGGTAAGAAGGTCAAGACAGTAGGTTTGGATCTGCCGAATATTGATGTGAATGACAATATGAAACGGGAAGTTCATTTAGAGGTCCTTGGCAAAAACATTTATATTGTTGAAAACTTAGTCAACCTTGAGAAATTGCCAAAGCAGGAACGCTTTCAATTCAATGCGACACCATTAAAAATGAAAAATGCGACAGCTTCCCCGGTCAGAGCGATTGCATTTGTGGAAGAGAAGTAAGTGATGAGGGAGGGAGCACTCCTTGGATATCTTGAATGATTTTAAAGACAATTATGGAAAAGTGCCGGAATGGGTTCGGAAAATGAATGATTATCAACCGAAGGCACTTGAGTATTACGCCAATCTCCAAAGTGAAATTATGAAAGACGGAGCCATTTCTACGAAAGATAAAGAGTTACTGCTTGTCGGCATGAATGCCGCAAGAAGATATGAAAAAGGGATGATGGATCATACGAAAAGAGCCATCCAATTGGGCGCCACAATCCCTGAATTGGTTGAGATCCTTACCCCATGTATTTTATCAAGGGGTATCCCGGCTTGGTTTGAAGGCATCAAAGCCATTCAATATGCCAAGGAAACAGGTAACAACCTATCATCTGAACCAACGGAATATGATAGGGTATTGGATTTTCAAGATGTGAATGAGGCGCTTGCTTATTTTAAAGACGAAGCAGGCGGTGTTAAAGCAGATTGGGTCGACATCATGGAGAAAGACGCTTCAGAGGTATTACGGCATTATGGGAATCTGAGGACGTCAATTTTAAAAGATGGGGTCGTCCCGAGAAAGATGAAAGAATTGGTACTGGTTGGCATTAATGTCGCTGAACGATACGAAAAGGGCATCGCATTACACGTTAAGTCTGCTAAGAAATTAGGCGCAACCGATCAAGAGATTGCTGAAGTGACACTGACAGGAGTGCTGACAGCCGGTATCCCCGCATGGTTTGAGGGTAGTGAATATCTAGAATAATCTACCAATCTCGTTTCCAGAGATGAAGAAGCAAGATTAATATTTATAGTTGATTGGAGCGGAAGGTTCGAGACTCCAGCGGGAGAAGCGGGACAGGTGAGACCCCACAGGCGATTAAGGATGATCAGCTAAATTCGTCACGTCCTGTGACAACGCAGATCCTACCCACATCCCTGTGGGCATGAGGAGGCTCACCGCCCGCCCCGCGGAAAGCGAGTATCCTGTAGCGGAAATCAACCCTCCTCTGAAATAGCAACAAAGTTTACGAAAAGACCCTTGAATGTGGTCAATAAATAATCTAACGGGGGGAGAAGGTATGACAAAAATCAAACAAGACGTAGAGGAAGCTTTATCCTGTGTGAAATCCGGGGACACCGTACTCGTTGGGGGCTTTGGATTGATAGGTGCCCCGCTCACATTAATTGACGAGTTGACGAAAAAAGAGGTGTACGATCTGACAGTTGTTAGTAATAATCTCGGTGAATCTGGAAAAGGCCTGGGAATATTATTAAACCAAAATAAAATAAAAAAAGGCATCGGTTCCTATTTCACCAGCAACCGGGATGTAGGTGATAAATATCAGAAAGGTGAAGTTGAACTGGAACTGAAGCCACAAGGAACGTTGGCTGAGTCATTAAGAGCTGGTGGTGCTGGATTAGGGGGCTACTATACGAAAACAGCGGTCGGTACAAAATTGGCAGAAGGAAAAGAAGAACGTGAAATTGACGGTGTAAAGTATATTTTTGAAAAGCCAATTCGTGGGGATGTGGCGCTGATCCGTGCTCACAAAGCTGATACATTGGGCAATGTTGTTTACTATAAAACAGCTCGTAACTTTAATCCATTGATGGCAACAGCAGCAAAACATGTGATTTTGGAAGTCGATGAGATTGTGGAGCCCGGAACATTGGATCCAGAGGCTATTGTGACCCCTCATCTATATGTTGACACAATCGTTGAAGCACGAAGAATCCTGACAAAGGATGGTGTCGTTAGCAAATGACAACGAAATTTACCAAGAAAGAAATGCAGAACATGATCGCCAGAAGGGCTGCAAAAGAATTACAGGGTCCGTTAACAGTGAATTTAGGGATTGGGATACCAACCCTCATACCCGAATATATGGACGATGATGACATTTACCTTCATACGGAAAATGGTTTACTTGGTGTAACGGATATAGAGGAAGACAATATTGATCCCAATCTTGTGAATGCAGGGAAACAGCCAGTTGGAGAATCCGTGGGTGCGTCTTTATTCAACAGTTCTGATTCGTTTGCGATGATTCGCGGTGGTCATGTTGATGTGGCTATTTTAGGTGCTTTGCAAGTTGATCAGACAGGTATCATCGCCAATTGGGCCGTTCCTGGGAAAAATATCATGGGGGTTGGCGGTGCTATGGATTTACTCGTCGGTGCCAAAAAGGTCATTGTAACGATGAGTCATACTTCCAAGGATGGTTCCAGCAAAATTTTAAAGGCATGCACGTATCCAATCACATCAACCCGCAGTATTGATATGGTTATGACGGAATTAGCGGTATTTGAAGTGGTTGATCAACAGCTCAGACTGGTGGAAATGATGCCAGGCGCTACTATTGAAGAAATCAGAGAAAAGACAGATGCTGAATTTATTGAATAGAGAGATGGAGGGTGATGAATTGAAACATCCAGTGATTATTGACTCCGTACGAACGGCTGTAGGAAAACTTGGAGGAACATTGGTCAATGAAACCGCAGATAATCTCGGATCACATGTGATCGAAGCACTTTTGAACCGGACAGATTTGGACAAAAGTGCTGTTGATGAAGTGATTTTAGGGCAGGCAAAACAGAGCTCTGATGCATCAAATGTGGCACGGGTTGCCATGTTACGTGCTGGGATCCCTGTCGAAGTCCCTGGCTATACGCTTCACCGGCAATGCGGTTCCGGTCTTCAATCGGTGAACGCTGCAGCTCAACAAATCCAGCTCGGATTAAGTGATATCATCGTTGCTGGCGGAAGCGAATCAATGAGCACGGCTCCTTATTATGTCAGTGGTGTCAGGTTCGGTGTGACGTCCGGTGACGTCTCATTAAAGGATCCGAATACAGCTAGTCAGCCCGGTTCTCAGCCAAGAGAAGACTACGGGGACTTGAATATGGGGTTAACCGCAGAAAACGTTGCAGAGAAGTATAACATATCGAGAGAAGAACAAGATGCATTTGCGATGAGCAGCCAAGAAAAGATCAAAAATGCGATGTCCAAAGGCTATTTTGATAATCAAATTGCCCCTTACACAGTGAACAATCGTAAAAGTACGGTGGAATTCAGTGTCGATGAGCATCCTCGCGAAACAAACCTCAACAAGCTAGGAAAATTAAAACCTGCTTTCAAATCAGGCGGTACCGTTACTGCCGGCAATGCCAGCGGGCGCAATGATGGCGCAGCCGCTTTACTGGTTATGGCCGAAGAGGAAGCACAGAAGCGTGGCTATCAGCCTAAAGCACGAATCATTGCTCAAGCTGCGGCAGGATGTTCGCCGGAATTGATGGGGATGGGTCCTGTCTATGCCACACGAAAAGCATTGAAACAAACCGAGTTATCCATTGAAGACATTGATGTTGTGGAATTGAATGAAGCATTTGCCGCTCAGTCACTTGCCTGCATGAATGAGTTGGGGTTTGATCATGCGAAAGTGAATCCAAATGGCGGTGCAATCGCAATGGGTCACCCCATTGGGGCCACGGGAGCCATCCTCATGACGAAATTACTCCACGAATTAGAACGCACCGGTCAAAGATATGGCTTAGTTACGTTATGTATCGCGGGAGGTATGGGCATATCAACAATTGTTGAAAATATGCAGCTGTAATTAGGGCCTTGTTGTGTACACCTATGTCTTCAAATCTTCCGTATTAAAACCCTTTCTAGATTGCGTGAGGTAATTACATTGGAATAGAAATATAGTCACAACCCACTGACAGTCATTTACTGTTGGTGGGTTGTGTTATAAAATTATTTGCTCTTCACTGCATGAAACTGCCGATAATATATAGAAGTAATATAATTAAAACAAATATGACTATCCCAGTAACGGCACTTAATATGGCGAAATATTTTCCGGCTCCTTCAGGGCTCTTAATAGCTAAAATTAAAGATAATAGTAATAGAAAAGCGAGCAATGGAAGGGTGTTTATATCTCCAATCTTAACTAATATTAACCAGAATGATAACCAAGGAACTAAAAATGGGACTAACCAAAAATATTTTCTCATCTTCTTATCCTCTCAATTGCAACTGATGCGGTAAATTATATTCAATTAAATTTCAGTAGGGTTTAGGTATCAAAATGGGTAACCTTATCTTATCAGAAACAGAAGGAATTAGTGACGGCATATAGAAGAGCAATCTAATCA
This sequence comes from Tuberibacillus sp. Marseille-P3662, assembly GCF_900178005.1. NCBI lineage: Bacteria > Bacillati > Bacillota > Bacilli > Caryophanales > Sporolactobacillaceae > Tuberibacillus > Tuberibacillus sp. Marseille-P3662. The sequence continues at coordinate 438,135 of NZ_FXBS01000005.1, forward strand.
AAAATCATCCATTTACATCGTTATGTCTTTGCTAAAATATATGAGGGGAAATGAAAGAATGATGGTGATAAGCACCCATGTTCGGATTTGAAATCATTGTGATTAGGGTATATAAAATAATTAAGGACGCTAGGTACTCTAATACCTATCGTCCTACAGTTACAGACCGCAAGATAGCGGTGACCGATTCAGGGAGTAACCCATCCCCTTACTGGCTAGGTGCAGGGTGGGTTACTTTTTTCTGTTGACTGCGATTATGGCGAAGAAACCCTACAGAATCTTAGATTCCTGTAGGGTTTCTATCTTTATGGGGATTGAAACTGTTATAAGCCTCCGAAACGACCAACTAAGTAATATATTCTTAACCTCTGTGTAACCGTATTACATAGAAGTATGTGATAGCATTGTCACCAATGAAACTTAAGGAGGCCTATTTCATGAAAAAGTTAGTAGCGTCAGTAACGCTAGGAATTGTCATAGCAGGTGCTTCTCTTACGACTGCTTCAGCCGAGGAAGTTAAGGTACAAAAAGGTGATAGTTTATGGAGTATAGCCAATACATATCACACTTCAGTGGACGACTTAATGAAAATAAATGACTTGAATTCAACTGTTATACATCCCAATCAAACACTATTAACGAACAAGCAATATACAGTTAAAAAAGGTGACACATTATCTGAGATTGCAAGTCAGCATGATATAAAGGTAGATCAATTGAAGAAATGGAATGATCTTGAATCGAATCTCATTACTATCGGTCAAAAGTTAGCCATTAATGATATGAATACAAGTCAGGATCCAAATACTGCTGAGCAATCTAATAAGAATGATGAGAAAGACAAAAAAGCAAAGAAGGCACAAGCTGATGCTCAGACCGAGCAAAAAGTAGAAACTAAAGATAAAAACAAAAATGAAAAGAATGACAAAGCGCAAGATGAATCCTTTACTGTAACGGCTACGGCATATACAGCGAAAAGTGCCGGTGGCAATGGGGTAACGGCGACAGGTATTAACCTCAATAAAAATCCAGATGCAAAAGTTATTGCCGTTGATCCAGACGTCATTCCATTAGGATCGAAAGTGCATGTTGAAGGTTATGGTGATGCAATAGCTGGGGACGTTGGGGGTGCCATTGACGGAAAGAAAATCGATGTTTACTTCCCGACAAAGTCCAAGGCTAAAAATTGGGGCGAACGAAAAGTGGATGTAACTGTCGTAGAAAAATAGTTTTAAGCAGCAAGGTAGAAAAAAGCTTGTAGATCAATATCTACAAGCTTTTTTGTATTATTTTAGTACTTGTCGTTATTCAATAGCGGGTGGATGTTTTTTCTATAAAAAAGAGACCTATTTTCATAGGTCCAACAATCATCGTTTATATAAGCTGTCTCAGCTATGGTTCAGACGATGATGACCATAGCTATAGCTGTTACTACCGAAATGATAAATGAACCGACGACTAACCACCGAGGATTTTTAGTATTCCCTCCAACAAGATATTGAGCTAAAGAAACAACGACAAAAAGGGTGATGGCTGGGATCCCAAGGGTGTTAGTGGTAATGTTTCCACCGGTTAATAGCATTAATGCTACAAATAAGATGGCATAAGAAAATGCCGCCATGAAAGCATTGGAGGTCTTTCCAAGTACGCCGTTGTTACGATTTGAAGCTTCACTAAGGATCTCTTCATTTTGCATATCATGAGAACCTCCCTTCATTTGGTCATGTTCTAGAAGCAATTTCTTCTGATACCGCTTATACCTAGAATCTCAGCAGCAGCTCCCCCCGCAATTTCCATAAAGTCGCTTGCATTTCCTGCACCAACAAGTAATTTGGCTGTTTGGGTAACGCCTCCTAGTGCTTTAACTGCTTTATAAGCTTTAAAGACAGGGACAACGGCCATGGTGATAAAAGCAGCACATTTAGTTACTTTCCAAGCACTACCCCAAAAGCCTTTTTGAATGGCAATTCTTTTGCCATCAGCAGTCGTTACCATGGAAGTTCCGTTTTTATTAAACTTAATAGATGTTGTGTTCTGAGGCAGTTTAGTTTTGCCCTTTTCAGCAAGGAGAGTATTAACTGCTTTGACGTTTTCGGAATTGACATTCACAGTTGTAGATGATGGCGCATACTTAATTTTCGCCTGATGCTCTCCAACTAAAACGCCTTGATCCAACTGAGTTGAAAATGTGGTTGAGGGCATATTATTTTCGGTAACATTCTTTGCAGCTGCGAATGACTTTGATGGCATGACCATAATACCCACAACTAAAGCCATAGAAAAGGTTAACAACATCCAAGTTTCCTTTTTGAACATAAAAAAACTCCCCGATTCCAATTTATTTTTTTATGTTGATTCTAGGATGTTCTTACTTGCCCATTTTTTCCTCCTTTAACCGATTTTGTTAGTAACGCTACTTTTTAGAGCATATCATACTATGTTACAGAATTTGTATATGTCATAAGCACCAAATTACAATTAGGTCTAATGTTTGGTACGACAGGTTCTCACACATTTCTAAGACTTTTTTTATAGCTGTTTTTCTCTCCATTATTTCATCATGCTATGTTTTTAGCCGATATTAATTAGGTGGGAGAAACCTGAGGAGAAGGAAGTCATTCTCCTCGAATTTTTTATACACAAGAGTCAATTTCATAAATGCTTATATTCATCATTGATCCGAACATTCGAACGGTCTAATGTATTAATGTTTGTCAATTCAGCGCATTAACATCGTTGATTGGAACGGCAGGCGGCGACTCCTGCGGGAATAGCATGAGTCTTGAGACCCCGCAATGCAATCAAGGATGATCAGCTCATGTAAGGAGGTTCAGCTAAAAACGTCACGTCCTGTGACAACGCTGATCCTACCCACATCCTGAGGGCATGAGGCTCAAGCCATGCCCGCGGAAAGCGTCCGCCTAAAGTGGACATCAACAGGCCAAGCACACTGACAAATGTTTGGGTTTTCTGCTTTAGTCTTGAATGATGACATTGACTCACAAAATAAAAAGGATATTATTATAGTGAGCTTGTTACAAAGACCACTAGATTAAAAAATATTAAACCTAATAAGGTCGAATCAAGCACCCTTTGTCTTTTTAAAAAAGCAATAAACCAATCGTGATCGGAATGAATCCCCACAAAAGGGCCATGACACAAAATCCCATAATATCTTTGACTTTTAATCCCGCAATGGCCAACAATGGTAATGTCCAGAACGGTTGAATCATATTTGTCCAGGCATCTCCCCAAGCGACAGACATCGCTGTCTTAGCTGTATCAACCCCAAGTTCTAGCCCGGCCGGCACCATAATCGGCCCTTGGATGGCCCACTGACCGCCACCAGATGGCACGAAAAAATTAACAATCCCTGCACTCAAAAAAGTAAATAACGGAAATGTAAACTCATTTGAAATACTGACAAACCATAATGACATTTGTTCGGACAAACCTGAAGCGACCATCATCCCCATAATGCCCGCATAGAATGGAAATTGGACAATGATACCTCCAGCATTTTTGACGGCATCCGAGACACAATTTAAAAAACGTCTCGGTGTTTTGTGACAAATAATGCCGAGGAATAGGAAGATAAAATTGACAATATTAATGTTTAAATCAAAACCCTTTTGCGCAAAGTGATAGACAATGAAGGCCAAACCTAAAAGACCGATCAACATTGAGATGATCGTGCTATTTTCTAAGCGATCTGCAGGTGTTGGTTTATCATCAGATGACGGCTCTGGTGCTGGTTCTACAGTTGCAGCCATTTGATCGTTCGCTGATGGTGGATCTAATGGTCCTTGACCCTCGGTCGCTTTCAACAAGAGACGATTGAGCAAAGGTAGTGTGATGAGCAAAGCAATAATGATAAATAAATTAAAGCTCGTAAATAATGTTTCACTGACCGGAATGATACCGATCGTATCTTCTAGGAAATGTCCATCAGTTGCAATAGTTAACGGAACGGACCCTGACAGTCCGCCATGCCAGAGCAAGTATCCACTATAGGCACTAGCAACTAATAGACGATAATCAACTTTGGGTACCACGCGGACGACATGTCTAGCAAATAAGGCGCCAATAACTAGCCCGAATCCATAGTTGATAAAACAAGCAATCGCAGCGACAAACGTGACAAGCATGATCGCTTGCCCCGGTGTCTTAGCAAATCGGGCCAGCTTGGATAATAAGGATTCAAATATTGGACTGTTAGCTAAAATGTATCCGGTTACAACAATGAGTGCCATTTGCATCGCAAAAGATAACAGGTCCCAAAATCCATCTCCCCAATAATGGACCATATCGATTGGGGAACTATCGGTCAAACCAACACCCATCACATAGACAATCAAGGTCAATATAATCGCGAAAAGAAAAGCATCAGGCAAATAGCGTTGGACAATCCGGTTAAAAAACAATGTCGTGGATTTAAACATGTTTGATCTTCCCCCTTAATTAAAGGTTGTTAAAAGTGGTGGCCGTTGTTTCCCGTAACCAGTTGCTTTTTCAAAGGCATGACCGATTTGTAGCACTTCAAAATCAGCGCGGTGACGACCGACAATTTGTAGTCCAAGCGGTAACCCATCAGATGTGAGGCCGCTCGGAACAGACAGGGCTGGATGACCTGTTGCTGAAATATAATAGCATGACCGCATCCAATCAATGTAGTTCTCCATAGACTCACCTGTAATGGTCTTCGGGTAGTCTAAGTTGGCGTCAAATGGGGGTACTTGGCTAACGGGAAGCAGCAGCACATCGTATCGTTCAAAAAATGCCCGCATGTTGTGGTAAAGCTGCTGATGGTGTTGTATGGCTTGATCGATGTCACGACGACTCAACTGTTGCCCCTTCTCAATATTCCAAATCAAATCTGACTTGAATAATTCACGGTGTTGATCAAGTAATTCCGAGTAAGACATGGCCATTTCCCATGCTCGTAATACATGAAAAACATGGTCCGCATCAGCCAAATCCGGACAGGCCTCTTCAACAATACAGCCAAGGTCTTCAAAAATTTTGACTTGCTGTTCGATATTTTCTCTGACGGCTGGATCAACGGGAAAAGCCCCTCCAAGGTCAGTGGACCATGCGACACGAAGCCCTGTCAGATCACGATCGAGCGTCTCACGAAATTGCGTTCCGGGTTCTTCAATAGATATTGGTGAGCGCGTATCTGGTCCGGCGATCACTGACATCATAAAGGCGGCATCGGCAACGTTACGCGCGAGCGGTCCTTGAACAGCCAATGGAGAAAGTGGCGCCTTCTTCGGGTATGACGGAACACGTCCTGGTGATGTCCTTAACCCAACAACGTTGTTGAAAGCGGCTGGGAATCGGCAAGAACCCCCCATGTCACTGCCATCGGCTAAAGGCGTCATTCCACACGCTACAGCAACAGCTGCACCGCCACTGCTGCCGCCTGCAGTCTTGGTTAAGTCATAAGGATTTTTTGTTGTACCAAATACGCTATTATAAGTATGGGCACCTGCTGCAAATTCAGGGACGTTTGTCTTCCCGACCGTAATCGCACCTGCGCCTTTTAACCTTTCAATGATGAGGTCGTTTTGCTCAGGGATATGATCACGAAAGACAGGTGATCCATAAGTTGTTGGGATACCAGCCGTTGCGTGGGTATCTTTGTGTGCCATGGGCAGACCATGCAATGGCCCAACATCAATTCCAGCGGCAAGCTGCTCATCTGCAGCAATCGCAGCTTGTACGGCCTGATCTTCAACGGGTGACACAATTGCATTCACGTATGGATTCATTTGCTTTATTTGATCTAGATGAGCTTCCATCACTTCACGAGCGGATACCTTCTTTTGTTTGATGGCGCTTGCGATATCGCGCGCAGTCATGAAACAAATATCCATATGACCAGCCCCTTATATTTGGATTTGTCAACGTTCTCAAGTGGGTTCAGATGAAGTCGATTGTCGACGATATGTTGGCTTGTTTATATATTATGCGGAGAATCATTTGAATATCATTTGGAATTATTAAAAAATAATAGAGGGTATTAAAATAAAGGAACATTCTTAGATACTAGAAATAATTAACAAACATTATAATTTAGCGAATTTAAGATCCAATCAGCAATCGGCTCAGACCAGGTACATGGGTGCCAATACCAGAAAAATTTATGGTTGTTATGGAGACGAGATAAACTTCAATCAAAAGGGTGAGTCAATGAAAAGGTTCAACACAGTCATCTACTCTAAATGGTTTGCTATTGTAAGCATAATTGCACTCATTGTGGCTGCATCTGTTTTTATTTGGTTTTTTGGACTCCCAGCTTTGGCAGGGTAAAAGGGGGAGCTATTGTGATCAGCGGTGATAATAATAACGTCAACTAATTTCATCTTTTAAGAATATAGTTTGGACATCATATAAATCCTGGAATGGAATGATGCCGTTATTCTGGCTGTGCTTTTTCCGGGTGAAAAATGAAGTTATTTATAAATAATTGTTGAGCTGCCACTTAGGATTAGGTAGCTTTTTTTGTTATTAGGAAAATACTTAGACGGTAGACATTCTAAAGAATTACTGTAAAGGACATAAGGATGAATGAAAAAAATAACCCATTCCCTTACTGGTTAGGTGTAGAATGGGTTATACTTTTTCTGTTATTACCAAGGCATCATCCCGTTTTCATCATAGAGTTTACCATTATGAGTGGTGTCACTAAGTGCATATTGAGTAATAATCTGTGCGCTTTCAGCTGGCGTACGGCCGCCTGGTGCGTTTCCATTCAGATCCGTTGTTGTGAATCCTGGTGTTACACCAATCATTTCAGGGCCGTCGTTACCAAACTCTTTTCCAAAGGCTAATGTTAGAGCATTCACAGCTGTTTTCGATGAGTTATAACCTAAAGCATTAATGGGAGCCGTTTCCCCGTTATCGAACTTGGTCTGTGAAGCCATATCAGTTGTGACATTAACTATTCTGCCACTCTGAGCCTTCTTCATTAATGGTAGAAAGGCTTGTATCATTTGAAAGGTGCCAAAGAAGTTCACATCAAACGCTTGGCGCAATGTTTCTAATTTAAGTTCACTTGGTAAAGTACTGTGATCGAGTGAGATCCCTGCGTTATTAATGAGCAAATCAATGTGATCCGTCACTTCGAGTATTTTTTCCACAGAATTATGAATGGACTGAGTGTCAGAAATATCAACGGGTATAAATGAGACATTTGCATAACCCAAAGATTGAACAGCTTTTTGTCCAAGGTCCTCATTACGAGCTCCAAGGAATACGTGGTAATCCTCGTCAGCTAATTGATGGACGATTTCATACCCAATGCCTTTATTTGCACCAGTTACAAAAGCGTATTTTGTCATTACGAATGCCTCCAAATTTTTATTTTTAAGGCTATGTTAAAGGTCATTGTTGTTTTTTGCCCTTCGTTGATTGGAAAGGGGGGCGAACGCCTGGAGCGGAAATCAACAGTCACGTTTAACAGAGCCATTTTTAATAGGATACACCCTAAACCTCACTTAATGCCAAGATTTGAATTTTTTGTTGAAAGCATTTGGTGTCATATATTTGTACAGTATGTTTGGAAGTCCCTCAACAAAACAAGCACCGCCTTTGTTAGGAAGTTTTAAGGGAGAATGTGTCACTTTTGGTTTCTGATCATTTCATTCTACCATGCTTATAGCCGATATTAAGGTTAAATGAGACAAAGGGGCATTTAGGATGAAGTTATTAGAACTATTTAAAAAGAAAGCACCCGTTAAGAAGCCAAAAGCTCAGCCTAAAGCGAACCAACAGAAACAAACTAGAAGTAGTGAAAAGATCGCAGCTAGAAAAGGGGACATCGGCGAATATAAAATTGATATCCAGCTCTCGCAGCTCCCGAAAGAATATAGATGCTTAAATGATATTATGATTAATAACCCCAGATCAGTGTCCGGCTATTCACAAATTGACCATATTGTGCTTTCACCGTATGGCATCTTTGTGATCGAAACGAAAAACTATCAGGGTACCATTTATGGCGGGAAGCATAGAAAGACATGGCTCATCAATGGCAAATTTAAAATGCTGAATCCTGTCATGCAAAATGATGGCCATATCAAAGCGTTGAAACAATATGTTGACAAGAAGTTTGACTCACAGTTCATTTCGCTTATATCATTTACAAAACGCTGTAAGTTGAAAATTGATAATGATATGCGAGAGATATCTTCTGATGAAATGGTTATTTATGACCTTTATTTATCTGAAACCATCAACCGGAAAGTCTTAAGGAAACAATTGCAGGTGAAAGAGCCCATGCTTTCACAGGTAGATATACAAAACATTTACAATACGATCAACGCTGAGAACATAACTGATCCAAAAGTGCGAGAGGAACACAATCGAGCTATTACGACGTCGAAGGATCAGAATAACCAACCGAAGTGCGCTATTTGCGACAAACCTGTTTCCCAGAAAGTGAAGCAGTATTGTCTATCCAATAAGTCATTCAAGGGAAAGATCTATTGTTTTGAACATCAGAAAAGGGCGTAAAGTTTTTTGGGATAGGTGCTGGTCGTGATCTAATGTGTGGGGTGATTCAATTGAAAGCCATTTTTAAGAAGAAAAGAACCTTGATAACCATTGATATCGTTTTTATAGTCATCATCCTTGCAGTCACAATTTATTCTGATAAATCGGGTCATAGTGCCTATACAACCCAACTTTGGTTTTTGATTTTAATAACCTGTTTGAGCCTATCAAGTGTTGTTGAAGCGATCCACTTATATCTAAGGAGTGAAAAAATAAAATTGCTTATCTCCATAATGGCCTCCGTGTTTTTCATGGTCATATTCATTATGGTTATTTAAATGGATGGCTATGTTAAAGGTCATTGTTGTTTTTTTGCATTTCGCTGATTGGAGAGGAAGGCGAACGCCTGGAGCGGAAATCAACAGTCATGTTTAGCAGAACCAAATGGATAAAAGAGGAATCCATCCCCATGTTGGTTAGGTGTAGGATGGATTCCTCTTTTCTGTTATTTCATGACTGCTTTTTTTTGCTGGTTCTGTTTTGTTAATTTGAAGAAGATGATAGCCCCGGCACAAGAGGTTACAAATAATATCGCTCCCATTGGAACGGCGGTCGACTCATTGATTCCTACAAGAGGAGAGACCAGAGATCCGAATAATAACGGCAGCATGCCTATAAGGGCACTTGCACTTCCGGCTCGATGGCCTTGATGTTCCATGGCTAATGTAAAAGTGCTAGTCAGAACCATGCCAATCGTGGTCATGTAAATAAATATCGAAATCACTAGAGTAGCTAGTGGCCCTTTAATGATTGTCATGACTAGAAGTATGGATGTCGCACTTACAGCAATTATAACCGCCGCTCGAAGCAAACTTCTTTCATGAATGAATTCACCTAAGCGCCCGATGATAAAACTCCCCGAAATAATGGCCAGCCCATTCATGCCAAATAGGATACTGAAGACTTGCGGTGACACACCATAGATTTCCTGATACACAAAAGGCGTTCCTGATACATAAGCAAAGCTGCCTCCATGAATCAATCCCACGGTTAATGCGTAACCAATAAAAGAACGATCTTTCAGCAAACTCCCTATCGTTCGAATAGAATGCCCTAAAGAACTTGGTGTGCGCTTCTCTAGTGGTAATGTCTCTTCTAACCGTAAAGCAATAATCAGAACAATGATAAGGCCAAGGAGACATAAAAAGTAGAAAATCGAGTGCCAGCTTGAAGACGGCAAAAGTAAGATAGCTCCACCTGATATCGGTGCAATCATAGGAGCCACTGCATTAATGACCATCAAAAGCGCAAAGAATTTTGTGAGCGCTCGACCGCTGAACACATCTCGAACAACTGCACGCGAAAGAACGACCCCGGATGAAGCCGTGAAACCTTGTAAAAATCGGGCGACCACTAGTGTCATAATATTTGGGGCGAGCGCACAGAGGAGGGATGATAGCGAAAATAAGAAGATGGATATCATTAAAGGTTTCCTTCTCCCCTGGGCATCACTGATCGGACCAATAACGATTTGACCGATTGCAAGGCCGACCAAACACGTTGTTAAACTGAGCTGAACAAGAGACGCGCTAACGTCTAGTTCGCTAGCAATGCCGGGAAAGCTCGGTAAGTACATATCAATGTTGAGCGGGCCTAATATCCCAAGCATACCTAGAAGCAAAGCTAATCCCAAGCGCTCTTTTCCAGTTGGATTATGCATACATATTGTCATACCTTCCTTTTTGATAAATAAAAGACTCATGTCTGACTCTTTATTTTAAATGATTCTATATCATTTGGTAAGTGCTAATCGTGGGGTGCCGACCTCAAGGAAGAAGCTGGGACAAATCTAAAACAAGATACTCAAAAGCCGAACATAAGATATTAAAGCAAGTTCTAAGCGTCATCAAAATACGTAGACGTCTTCGGGGAACAGCACGAACGCCTTAGAATAAGCTTCTTTGGACTGCGACGAAGCATCTTGCTTCTCTGAATAGGCTTGAAGATGTAGGAGCACGAGCCGAAGATCCACTTGGCAAGTTAGTTGAGGCCGTGCCCGAGGCAAGCAAAGGATTTTGACGAAGTGATGACGGGCGTTACTATTTTAAACAAATCATCCGAACTGATTAAAAAAGTTCGGATGATTCTGTGACTCATATACTTTTGATCATTCTCTTCCTTTGGTTATTAATCATCTTCTACAAATAATTTTACCTTTTTCTCTTTTGTCTTTTCCTTATATACTCTGTTCATATAGTCATCGTTAATGTCGGCAATGTCTTGATGTAAGAAGAGCATGGGGATAATGTTGGCTATGACGACAAGACCCAGGGTGATATCAAGGAACTGCCAGATAAACTGGAGTCCTCCGAGAGCTCCGATCAATACCGCTAAAATATAGATGACTCTCATGACTTTAGCTGTCTTCAAGCCATACAAGTACTCAGCCTGTTTTTCCCCGTAGAAAATAATAATACCAACTGTCGTTATGATGAAAAATAATAGAAATATGGACACAAAAGCGCCGCCGAACACATCGCCTAATTGACTTGAAAAAGCGACATTGATCATATTCGATGCGTGTTCCGCACTGACTTCTTGCCAGGCGCCCGTCACTAAGACGACCAATCCTGAAATGGTACAAATCACGATGGTATCAATAAATACACTAAAGATGCCCCACATGGCCTGTTTCGAAGGATGATCCGTTTGGGCTGCGGCGTGGGCGATCGGCGCTGTACCGATCCCGGCCTCATTAGAATATAACCCGCGAGCGACACCCCAGCGAAGCGCTTCAGCTATTCCGGCACCGGCAAATCCACCAACGGCTGAAATAGGTGTGAACGCATGGGTAATAATCAATCCGAAAACACCAGGGATTTCACCTATATGAGCTAAAATGATAACTAAGGCCACACCGACATAAATCAAGACCATACCTGGCACAATTTTATCTGTTACTTTAGCAATTCGCTTAATACCACCGAAAACAACAAGGGCAATTAAGACGCACATGGCAGCACCTGTTAAATAAGCTGGCCAGCCGAAAGCATCTTCTGTTTGTGTGGCAATTGAATTGGATTGCACCATAACACTTGGAATTAATTCAAGCATGAGTAGAAAGGCAAAGGCGGAAGCGACCCATTTCCATCCTAGCGCCTTTTTAATATAATATTGGGGTCCCCCGACCCATACGTTGTCTGCATTCTTTTCCCGGTACTTAATTGCGAGCAGGATTTCTGAATACTTTGTTGCCATCCCGAGTAAAGCAACAATCCACATCCAAAACAACGCACCGGGTCCACCTAATGCAATGGCTACAGGCACACCGACAATGTTAGTTGCACCTGCTGTAGAGGCTAAAGCTGACGTGAAAGCTTGAAAAGGGGTAATGGTCCCGGAATGTTTATTTTTCTTAAAGGTTTGTCCAATGGTCTGATGAAGGACATGACCGAAGAAACGAAATTGGAAAAACTTCAACCGAATGGTAAGAAATATACCCCCAATAATGAGAATGAAAGACAAAAGGTAGGTCCATAAAAATCCTGACAGATTGGCCACAGTTATTTCAATATAATGCCATAAATCGTCCAAAAAATAGACTCCTTTCAGAAATCATAGTTTGTATTTCTTTTTTAAACAAAATTATGTTATTTCTAAATTATACATAAAAATCTAAATCTTTCAATCATCCATAGTCTTTCAACATTCAATGAAATGTCATAGTGTTATTGAATATTAAGCTGTTATGCACCCAAAAAGGTTAGCTTAAATGTCGAACTAAACTGTGTTAGAAAAGAACTTTTATTTGAGGTGCCTGTATTGAGAAAAGCGGTTCTAGCGAGTTACTACGGAATAGGTTTGATATTTTTACTGTTTCATTTCATTGTGTTATTTTTTTCCACAAAACTATATTTGGGCTTTGCAACTCTATCATTATGGGGAACACTGGGGATCATCATATGTATTGCTATTAGTTTTAAACATCTCAGTTTGGCCATACGAGTTACTTCGCTAGTCATTATCATTCAGCTATTAGCCCTGATGTTTTCCTATATCATTTTGTTTCAATTCAAGGGTTATTAATCGTGGAATAAGGGATCATCACTTGTTGAGGAACTCTCCGTTCAAACAATACGTAGAAAAGCTCATGTCGGCCAATCAGAAGGATCCTTCTGATTGGCCTTTTTAATTTTAGATGTCTATTTCTTCGACCCCCTTCCTGAGGGATTGTGTGTGCCTGTATATTCCCATATACTTAAATAACGGATGACCATTTCCGTAACTGCAGAATATTTCCGGGGAGGGACACCATGATGAAGCTCATCGCGATTGATTTAGATGGGACACTGATCAAACGAGACCGTTCGATTTGCGAGGAAAATAGACAAGCGATTCGGGAGATCCAGCAGCAAGGACATACAGTAGCGATCTGTTCAGGTCGGTCTCTGCATGATACCCAGGACATTTTACGACAAGCCGACCTTAACTGTCCGGTGATGGTGGGCAACGGTGCCTGGACGTATCAAGATGGAGAAAATATCAATCGGCTGATCATGCCCGAAGACGTGACTTCAGAATTATTGTCTAAGCTAGAGTCAGAAGGCTGGTATTACGAGCTCTATACTAATAAGGGAGTTGTCGTCTTAGAAAAAGGCCGGGACCGTCTGTATAAAGGCATTGAGGAAGCTAGACAAAAAGGTGCTGATATTTCAGAGGACTGGGCTAACGAAGAAATAGAAGTCCAGTATATGCAGCATGGTATTAGCTATATGGACAATTATCAGAGTGTGGATACAGCCCAGGCAGACCTATATAAAATCTTTATTTTGTCGTTTGACCGCGACAAATTAGATCAATTACAAGAGCGTTTAAGTGGACGTCGGCAAATATCGTTAACGACCTCGGGCATAACAAAATTAGAAATTGCACATGAAAGGGTCAGCAAAGGCTATGCCGTTGCAAAAATGGCAGAAAAATTCCATATACCAATGGAAAAGACAGTAGCCATCGGCGATCATTTAAATGATTTATCAATGTTTGAAGTCGCGGGCACAAGCATTGCGATGGGGAATGCAGAGGAAGCAGTGAAAGCGGCCAGTACGCATGTGACCAAGGATTATCTGGATCATGGCGTCGCTTATGCGCTTAAGCATTACATATAGTGTTTTTAGACATTAATGATAAGATGACTATAGAGGACAAAGAATGTGTTCTAGTATCATGAAATTTATTTAAAAATTGAAAAATATTGAAAGGAGCATGCCAGACGTGAAATTTGATGAAACAGTGAGTGGGGAGTCAGGGGATGACGCACATTTAAGCCAACTGGCATCAGTTGGTCAAATGGCGGCGGGCATTGCTCATGAAGTAAAGAATCCATTAACGGCGGTTAAAGGGTTTTTACAGCTGCTCAACAAAGAAGAAGAAAGTGAATACATTGGTATTGCCCAAACAGAATTAGATCATGCTCTTACGACGTTGAATAACCTGCTTCAGGTCTCCAAACCAGATCTAGAAGATGAAGATTTTCAGACATTTAGTCTGGCGGTTGAGTTAGAGTCCATATTAAATCTATTCGCTGATAAAGTGTACGATATTAATTTTATTACAGATTTTGACGATACAGATACCATCATATATGGGAAGAAGAATCAGTTTAAAAAAGCGCTCTTTAATCTTATCAAAAATTCAGTTGAATCGATTGAAAATCAAGGAACCGTAACGATCACACACGCTGCTATTAATGATGACATTGTTGTAACTATTGAAGATACAGGTGTCGGCATTCCAAAAGATAAGCTGTCACTGCTTGGAACGCCATTTTTTACAACCAAGGACAAAGGTACAGGTATGGGGCTGACCCAAGTTTTTTTCCGTCATTTACCAACATGGCGGAAAAATGAGCGTTAACAGCACAGAAGGTCAAGGGACAGTTTTCACAATCAAAGTGCCTAAACAGAAACAAAGGCAAAAACGGAGGGTTAAAAAATTGGACTTACATTACAAAGAGAATGATTCCATCAAAGATTTTTTTTCTCAGAATCGAGACCACTTTGAAGAAAGATTACTAGATGAAGCCACCAATGTAAAAGATAAAATTGACGAAATACATAGATTAGGCAATATCAATCTCCTAGATAATGCGCACAAACTCGTTTTATTTGTTGTAGATGAGCGGGAGCATGAATTAATTTCTTTTGCCAAGCAAGAAGGGGTAGCCTGGGCCAAGCATTCATTAACACTCGCATTTAAGTTGGAATGGGTTCAGGCTATTCGAAGGACGCTATGGGATTTCTTATATAATTATGATGTGCTGATGCATTCTGAGCCTAAGAGAGAGGACTTCTATGCAACGGAAAAGAAGATTAACGAATTGATGGATCAATTCTTTGCCAATTTTTTCATCAGTTATTCACAGTACAAGGATGAATTACTTGAAAAGCAACGGGAGTTAGTCGAAGACCTTTCCGTTCCCATTATTCCCATCAATAAAGAAATCTGTATCCTACCTCTCATTGGTATGATCGATTATCTTAGGATTTCGACCATTATGGATAAAGTGCTCCATGAAATTGAGCAACAGCATATTCAAACCTTAATCATAGACCTTTCAGGTGTGACACCTATGGATGAAGAGATTATCCATAGTCTACAGAAAATCATTGAAGGCATTGCTATGATGGGATGCCGAACAGTTCTAACAGGATTACGAGCAGAAATCGTCAAATCCATGGTTGATTCAGGAGAAGGCCTTTCCAACCAAGCTGAATTCAAGGGAACCCTTCAAATCGCTTTGAATGATGTCCTTAATAAACAAGAAGTGGATGCTAATATTTCAATGGAGGTGTAATAGGCGGCCGTAGGCAATTACAATGAGAGACATCTCCCCAAGAAGCAAACGCCTTGGGGAGGTGTTTTTTTATTACTATAGAATGGGACAACGCGCTTGTTATGGGACAAGCGCGTTCCAAGCTCAATGATTTGTGGGACAGAATAAAGAAAAAGCGGGACACATTTGTTAAAGTGCGTGACAACCATGGGACAACGCGCTTGTTATGGGACAAGCGCGTTCCAAGTTGGACTTCTGTCAATAAAGTGGACAAACTTTCACGAAAAAACTTTTAATCCATACGTTAAGTTAGGCATTGGTCTTCCCTTTAAACGAGAACCGAAATGAATCAACACGCAATAATTAAGCTCATGAGTCGAGTAAGGGGTATTTGAATCAAAGGGAACACGGCCTATAGTCGCAACTTGACATGGAGCCTCTACGGGCGTGAGTTCCAGGCCAAGGAGCCAGCTATTATAAAAGATTGGCTCGCCGTCGAGGCTATCACGCCCGCCACTCCAAATAAAGTTGCTGGTTGTATTTAGGCTGTTTTGTCCTGCTTTCGCTCCGTCAATGCCCAATAAGCCCGTTCATATTGATTGGGTGAGACATAGCCGAGCGTTGAATGACTTCTTCTCTCATTATAAAAGCTCATGATATAGTCCCAGATGTCTTTTTTGGCTTCTTCACGACTTCTATATTGACGACGATAAATACGGTCTTTCTTAATGGTCGCATGAAAGGATTCAATGCATGCGTTGTCATAACAGTTGCCACGCCGGCTCATACTGATTTGAATATTGTGTGCATTTAGGCACTCAATATATTCTTTGGATGCGTACTGACTGCCACGGTCCGAATGATGAATGAGCTTGTCTGAAGGATGTCTCAAACGGATGGCTCGGTTAAGCGCCTTTAAAACCAACGCTTTGGACAAGCTTTTATCAATATGCCACCCAATGATTTTACGCGAATATAAATCCATCACACTAGCTAAATATAACCATCCTTCTAATGTCCACACATAAGTGATATCGGTCACCCATGCACGGTCAGGCTGTTCTGGATTGAAATGACGATTCAATAAATTTGGATAAATGGGATGACTGTGATTCGAGTCTGTTGTTGTCACAAAACGTTTTTCTGGAACCGCACGGAGCCCCCTTTCTCTCATATATCTCCCCACTGTTTTCTCCGAAACATGAATGTCTTGTTTTCGAAGTTCATGGGTGATTCGTGGGCTTCCATACGTTTCACGATACTCATAGAAAAGTCGACAAATGACACCCTTCAAACGTTCCTTTTCTTTTTCACAATCACTTTGATGGGGTCGCATTTTAAGCCATTTATAAAAGCCACTTTTCGAGACTTCTAGAACTTGGCACATCTTCACGACTCGAAACTCGTGGCGATGTTCATTCATGAAAGCGTAAATTATTTCTGGTTTTTCATGAAGATGTGCGCCGCCTTTTTTACGATTTCGTTCTCCTCTTTCAATTCCTTAATTTGATCCAGCAATTCCTTTTCCCGTTTCTTGTGCTCACTAGGGGTGATATAGTCCAATTCCTCGGCTTTCAACTGTTTTTTCTTCCGATAATCACGGACCCAACGCGTCATCGTTTTATAAGGGAGATCCATTTCTCTAGATACTTCCGCCGCTTTTTTGCCTTCATCCACAACCATTTTGGCAACATATTCCTTGAATTCGTCATCATAATGTTTTCCCATCTTTAGACACGCTCCATTCGATTGATAATTTCATTGTAAAAATTCTCTCTGTAGCGTGTCCACTTTTTAGACTAACTCTAAAGTTCAGTGATTTACGGGACAGAATGAAGAAAAAGCGGGACACATTTGTTAAAGTGCGTGACAACCATGGGACAACGCGCTTGTTATGGGACAAGCGCGTTCCAAGTTCAGTGATTTGCGGGACAGAATGAAGAAAAAGCGGGACACATTTGTTAAAGTGCGTGACAACCATGGGACAACGCGCTTGTTATGGGACAAAGGTGTTACACGCTGTCTCCATTAAAAATTGAATTTTTCACGACGACATAGCCGACATGACGAAGGTCTTCCAACGTATTGCCGCCCGCATAGGAAATTGAGGATTGAAGGTCTTGCTCCAGTTCTTGCAAAGTATCATCTAAAGAACCTTTGTGCTCGACAACCATTCGCTTGCCCTCCACATTTTTCTTTTCACCTTTTTGATATTCAGAAGCCGAACCAAAGTATTCTTTATAGAGCTTACCATCTTTCTCAATGGTTTTTCCTGGAGATTCTTCATGTCCAGCTAGTAAAGAACCGACCATAACCATTGATGCGCCAAATCGGATGGATTTAGCGATGTCGCCATGAGTGCGAATGCCTCCGTCAGCAATAATCGGTTGACTGGCTGCCTCAGCACACCAACGTAATGCAGCTAATTGCCAACCCCCTGTTCCAAATCCTGTTTTAATTTTAGTGGTGCAAACTTTTCCAGGTCCAATACCCACTTTTGTCGCATCCGCACCCGCCTGTTCTAATTCTCTTACGGCCTTGGGGGTGCCTACATTCCCTGCAATAACAAAACTTTGAGGCAAGTGCTGCTTAATATGTTGAACCATCTCGATCACGGCATTGGCATGACCATGGGCGATATCAATCGTAATGAACTCTGGTGTGAGGCGTTCATCTGACAACTGTTGTATGAATCGAAACTCTGCATCTTTAACCCCAACACTAATAGATGTGATTAAATCGCGTGATTGCATGTCTTTAACAAAAGCTAATCGCTTCTCGGGTTCAAACCGATGCATAACATAGAAGTAACCCTTTTCTGCTAAGGAAATAGCGATGTTTTCATCGATAACCGTCTGCATATTGGCAGGGACTACAGGTAATTTAAAAGTATGTCCACCCAAAGTCACTGAGGTATCACATTCAGATCGGCTATTTACCATACATTTTTCCGGAATCAACTGGATATCTTCGTAATCAAATACATTTTCCATGATCAACATCCTTAAAGACGAATATTATTAAATAAGTATATGTTTAATGTTCGTACATTAGTAAATTTACAATATTTCAAGCAGTGTGTCAAAGTTTTTTGTCAATTGATTTTTGCTTAAGGCTCTTTTCGTATGGATTGTTGATTGGTCGCATCCCGAATACACTGCTATTTAAGTATAAAAAAACGAGGGAGAACGATGCTCCCTCGTAGTGGCTTCTATAACAATGGCACAATCAATCCGGCAATCAAGAGGATGAGTGCACCTCCAAGTCGGGAAGAGATTTGGGCAAAAGGCATGAGTTCCATACGTTTAGAAGCGGATAGTACGGCAACATCACCGGTTCCACCCATGTTAGCCATGCATAAACCGGCTGTAATCGCAGCTTCAATAGGGTAAAAACCGACGAGTTTTCCAAGAAGACCTGCTCCAATGGCTGCTCCGAGTATGACGCTGATAACGAGAAGGATGTACTCTAATGTCAGAGCATTTAGGACAGAGCCTAAGTCTGTATAGGCCACTCCAATGCCAATTAACAATGCTAACGTCCAGTTTTTAGCAACGAACTGATACCATTGGTTGGCGCCATTTTCTACGATGTCCGGAAGCCATCCGCCCAGCTTGAAAATGGCAACCATAATAATCATTAGGGCATAGGGATGCAGCGGAATAAAGCTTCCGAGGATTTGGCCAATAACATAGAATAATAAGGCCGCGACGACACCAATTCCCATTTCGCTTATATTATAAGTGATGGCTTTTTGCTCCACGTGGAATCCCGTCATTAATTGCCCATTACCAGTCAGTTTAGGAAATTTAGCCCCAACCATGTTCAGGATACCTGCTAATATTATAGCGAAAACATTCCCAAGAGCTAAAGCGGGTACCAATATTGAAATATAATAAGAAGGATCGTTACCTAAAATGCCAGAGTATATTTGAGACATGGGGACAGCACCAGCACCCATACCTCCGCCCATGATCGGCATGGCGATCACGAGGATGGCTTCCTTGAATCCGTAACCTATCAATAAGCCAATCATTCCTGTCAGAAATATAGAAAGCAATACACCTGCGAGCAGCGGTAGCGCAAACTTGGAGCCGGCCTGTTTTAATATTTTCGAGTTCATGCCTAAAATACTACCTGTAATGAGGGCTGCAATGTAAAAGTTGAGAAATCCGCCTGATTTCATAAAGTCGGTAATCTGTGTAACGGTGTTTTCAGGCATGAGTCCGGAGTAGACCATGAAGGCGGCCCCAAAAATAGCAAGAATCGCTCCTCCGCCGAGAAAACTCTTGATAATCGGTGTGTGGTCACCGATCCATCCAAGCAGTTCACCCAATACCATCATGATGAGTAAGGCACCGATCATTCCGGCAGGGAGATTATTTGTGTACATAGCGAATAACGATAAAACTGTGATGCCAGCAAACCAGATCATCGGTATATTAAAAATTTTGATTCGCTGCCAGAATGGTTTTGATTCCGAAGGTGTTGCGTCGATATCCTGTTGGTCCATCTTTTCTGCTTCCTGTGTCATACTTCGCCTCCTAGCCGTTGTTAATTGCTTTTTCATCTTCTAATACTTGATAAGCCTTTTCGATCACAGGCCTATCAATCATCTTTCCGTTCAGTTGAAAGGTTCCGGCTTGAGCTTCGGCGTGTTTTACCAATTCTTTTGCGAAGCTGATTTCATCATCCGTTGGTGAAAACACGTCATTTGCGGGTTCGATCTGAGCAGGGTGGATCAAAAGCTTTCCTCCGAATCCAAGCGACTTAGCATAGCTGCTGCTCTGGCGGAATCCCTCTGAGTCTTTTAAATGAGTATAAACTGTGTCAATCGGTTTCTTAATATTGGCAACGCGAGAAGAGATAACAATTTCGGAACGCGCGTACAGTAATTCATGCTCTTGAGGGGTATCTTGTGCCCCAATGTCATGTGTGAAATCCACGCCACCAAATGCAAGTCTTGTGATGCGTTCACTAGCTACTGCTATCTCATGTGCCTTTTTGACCCCAGCAGCACTTTCAATTAAAGGGAGAATAAGGTATGTCTTATCCAATTGATTGTACTGTTCAGCATCCTCTAGATGTTGAGCTAGTTTTTCAATATCCTCTTTTGAGGACGCCTTTGGCAGCATGAAGCCTTGTAATGCGTTTGAGTTTCCTAGACTTTTTATAAACGTCATGTCGTCTAAGAAATCAGTTGTTTCAATGCTGTTAATTCTGATGAAAACGGGACGATGCCAATACTGAATATGTTTTTTCAATAGATCTCTGGCGGCGGGCTTTGTCTCAATGGCTACCGCATCTTCAAGATCCAAGAGAATAATATCTGCTTCCAGCTGATTGACTTTGGATATCATCGTTTCTTGATCAGCTGGCACAAATAAGAGAGATCGACTTAGCACATCTCATCGGGCTCCTTTCTAAATGATGTGTTCCGCTTTTAATTGATCGATTTTTGCTTCTGTTAGGTTTAGTTCACCGAGTATTTGACGCGTGTGTTGTCCTATGTCAGGAATGGGTGAGAGCTTCATGTCCTGTTTGTTTTGAATAGCCGGCGGTAGTAATGATTTGATATTGCCGACGGGTGTCTCGACGTCCATCCATCTTTCTCGCTCTTTAAGTTGTTGATGATCCGCAAATTGGTTCATGTTTTTTAATTGTGCATTAGCAATTTTGTTGTCTTCAAGGTCTTGCATCACTTCATCCAGATTTCTTTGTTGTAAGGCTTGCTCAATAATCAATTTCAAAGGCTCTTTATTTTCGACTCGCTTGGAATTGCTATTGTAGCGGTCATCTGTGGCAAGATCCGGTTGGTTCAGCACCTTTTTACAAAAATTCGTCCATTCACGTTCATTTTGAATAGCGAAAAAGACGGTTTCTCCGCTTTGGGTCGGGAAGGGTCCGTAGGGATAAATGGTTGCATGCTGTGCACCGGTACGTTTGGGTTCCGTATCACCGTACATCGAATAGTACATTGGATAGCCCATCCATTCACCGAGGGCTTCTAGCATGGAAATGTCAAGGACATCACCTTTCCCTGTTTGGGAGCGTTTAATAATACTGCTCAAAATCCCGCTGTATGCATACATTCCGGCGGCAATATCCGCGACAGAGATGCCTGCTTTAGAGGGGGCGTCCTCTGTTCCGGTTATGGATAAGACGCCGGCCTCACATTGAATCAGTAAATCATAGGCTTTTTTACTGACGTAGGATCCGTAAGAGCCATACCCAGAAATGTTGCAGATGATTAGAGCGTCATTGATGTCATGAAGTTCTTGATGGCTGAAGCCCAAGCGATTCATAGCACCTGGGGCAAGGTTTTGAATGACGACATCGGCATCTTTGACCAAATCAGTAAATAGGGTTTTGCCTGAATCCGCTTTCAGATCCAGCGTAAGTGATTCTTTGGAGCGATTTAACCAAACAAAGTGACTGGACATGCCATTAACGGTCTGGTCATAATATCTTGCAAAATCGCCAACTTTTGGCCGTTCAATTTTTATGACTCTTGCACCTAGATCTGCCAGTTGTCTGGATGCAAATGGTGCAGCTACGGCTTGCTCCAAAGAAACAACTTTGATCCCTTCCAAAGGTAACAATCCTCATACCCCCTCTTTTAATTGATATTTTAGTATAATGTATTTTGTATCCAAAATTTAATAACCTAATTATATTTATCATTTTTTCAAATGTCAAATTAGTTATAATATAATTATAAAGGCTATAAAGGGGGCCAAATGATGCAGAAAATTAAGCGAGTATCAGCGAAAGAACAGGTTCTAAGTTCCTTACGTATGTCTATTTTCAATGGTGATTTACAGCCCAATCAGGAGATTACACAAGAGGAAATTGCAAATCTGCTTGGCGTTTCACGGATGCCGGTCCGGGATGCTTTTCAAATATTGGATAGAGAGGGAATCATTCAAATTCATGATACCCGGCGAGTAACTGTGATTGGATTAACGAAAGCGGATGTTATAGATCACTATAATATTCGCGCTTTTCTGGAGGGAATGGCAGCAGAGAAGGCATGTGAGCATCCCGAATTTTTCGCTGACTTGAAAAATATTCATGAACAGATTGTTAAGATAGCGGAAGAAGAAACTAATAATGGCTATGATTATGTTTCACTCAATGAGGCTTTTCACAAAACGATATGGGAAGCTTCAAAAAGCGCGAGATTGTATGCGCTCCTTTCAGACTTATGGAATGGCCTACAGCCCCAGTTCCCTGAGTTTGTGAATTTTCAAGTTGAAACATCAGTCATAGAGCATGAGCATATGTTGCAGGCGATTTTAAATCAGGATACAAATCGTGCTCGCGAACAGGCTCAAAATCATGTGAAGCGAACGAAAGGTGATTTTTTGGCTCATTTTCATCTAAATGAAAACAACAATGAGTAACCTCAAAGCAATATTGAGTGCAGGCCGGATGGTGATCTTTAATAATTATTTAATATATTAAACGTTTTTATTGTTTAATATAAACTTGGCAAATTTGATGTGTTTATGCTAATATATTAAACATTCGGCCGAAAATTCTCGTAAAAAATACATAAGAGGTGACTCGGTGAAAAACGTAACGATTGTATTTTGGAATGCTCTCGCTATTTGTGTGGCGGTAGTTATCTGGGGTGTCATTGCACCTGATCAACTTGAGTCTGTAACGGCAAATGTAACCTCCTATTTTTCTACGACGTTTGGCTGGTATTATTTGTTGATTATCATGATCATGCTAGTCTTCTGTGTCTATTTGATATTTTCACGATTTGGCAAGATTAAATTAGGAAAAGAAGATGATGAACCCTCTTTCAGTTTGCCTTCTTGGTTTGCCATGCTGTTTAGTGCAGGTATGGGTGTGGGGTTGGTTTTCTGGACGACAGCGGAGCCTGTTTCCCATGCATTTAAAAGCACGCCGGGTGCAGAACCTGGATCAGATCAAGCCATTAAGGAGTCACTTAGATACGCTTTTTTTCATTGGGGTGTGCATGCATGGGCTGTTTATGGGATCGTTGCCCTGGTCCTCGCGTATTTCAAGTTTCATAGGGGTTCACCAGGGTTAATTAGCGCGACACTTGAACCCTTATTAGGGGAAAAAAGAATGCGCGGTCCGCTTGGCAAATCAATTGATACACTGGCTGTTTTTGCTACGGTCATTGGTGTCGCTTCAACCCTTGGATTTGGCTCCGCCCAGCTGAACGGTGGTTTGTCATTTTTGTTTGGTATTCCAGCGAATTTTGGTGTTCAATTTTCTATCTTGGTTATCTCCACTATTTTATTTATTGGTTCGGCATGGACAGGTGTTGGTAAAGGCATCAAGTACTTAAGCAATATCAATATGGGAATTGCTATTGTTCTCTTACTCCTTCTATTAATTGTAGGACCAACGTTATATATATTAAATATGTTCACGAGTACACTTGGTGGTTATATGACTCACTTTTTCGATATGAGTTTTCATTTAGCACCGCAAGACCAAGAGAATCGGGATTGGGTTAACAAATGGACCCTATTTTATTGGGCATGGTGGATTTCCTGGGCACCTTTTGTCGGAATCTTCATTGCAAGAATCTCAAAAGGGCGTACAGTTAAGGAATTCATGCTGGGAGTATTGGCTGTTCCGTCGTTATTATGCTTTATCTTTTTTGCTGTATTTGGCGCTTCCGCCCTTTATCTTGAGCAAAATGGTATTGCAACCATCTCTGATTTCCCTGTAGAAACTGCAACCTTTGGGATGCTCCAGAATTTTCCGCTTGGTGATTTAATGTCTTTTATAACCATTTTGGTTGTGGCCATCTTCTTTATTACATCTGCGGACTCTGCAACCTTTGTTCTAGGGATGTTGAGCACTTCAGGTTCCCTGAATCCTTCTAATTCAGTTAAAAGCGTTTGGGGTCTGACGCAATCAGCACTGGCTGCTATTATTGTTTATTTTGGAGGAACCCAAGGACTGCAGAACGTTCTTATTATTGCTGCATTGCCTTTCTCTATCGTTATTTTATTAATGGGACTGTCCTTCTACAAAGTGACAAACAAACAACTGACATCAAGGAGAGAAGGAAAGTCGACAGGCAAAGTGGACCATACGTTAGTAGAAAGCGATCAAGCTAATACAGGATGACTTCGTTTAATAGTCCCATCACGCCCCAAACGAATCAAAGTACAGCAAATTCTTGAATGTCAAACTTATGAGGATTTCTTGAGAGTGCTGATGCGATGAGGGATCGTTGTTGATCAACTTTTGGATGATGAATGGTGTTATGGGGATTATGAAGCAAAAGCAGTGTTGGTGGAACGATTGAAAAAAGGTGAAACGAAAATCAATTTCGTTGCGTTTCACTACATAGAAACATGTAAAGGGGTTGCCTTTAAGGTTAAAGGCAACCCCTCGTCTTGTTTATGTATATCTTTTTCTTCTTTATCGGACGCTGATATCGTATCAGCATAAAACAAAAATGCGAAACATAAAGGAAACCCGGACTCAACCGGTCAATGGTTTAGCCGTAAACTAGGAGGGGAAAATTAACAGCCTCATAGAATGTTACACTGAATTGGAGGTACTGCCTCCACTTTTTCTGTTTATGTATTATTTTGTTGTGACTTTGTTCATATAGGTATTCGAAAAAATGAAACTTCTTTCAGTACGAGTAAGTTACATAGTTGGAAAGGGGCCGCCGGTTGATGACAGAGGAACAATTGATTGAACTTGCCAAAGAAGGGGACCTTGATGCTTATGATGATTTAATGAGAACTTATTATCCAATCGTAGAACGGTTTAGCTTTCAACTGGGGAATTCGATGGATACTGTTGACGATATCACACAAGAGGTATTTTTACGGGTGTATCGGAACCTTCATCAATATTCTTATGGCAAGTTTTCCACGTGGCTTTATAAAATCACATTAAATGTAACGAAGGATGCACACAGAAAGCGAAAAAGTGTCCGGGAAAAAATAAAGATGTTGAAACGCCAACCCAAGTCTCCGGAATTATCCACGGAAGCGTCCATTTTACACAATGAAAGAGACAGGGAATTGCACAGGATCATTCAACAGTTGGATGACAAGTACAAGGTCCCGATTGTGTTGTTTTATTTTCAGGAAAAAGGACAGGAGGAGATCGCGGCAATCCTGAAGCTTCCAGTGAATACAGTCAAAACCCGTATATCACGGGGGAAATCGCAGTTGAAAAGCATCTGGGAAGGAGGGGACGGAAAATGACAAAGGACTTGTTTGAGAAAAGAATGGAGCATTTGAAGAAAAGTTATGAACAGATGCCTTCCCACAGATCAGAAAGGGATGTCATAAAAAAATTAAAAAAACAGCAGCGAAGACCGAAGTTCCAATTTCGTCCAATAGCCTATGTGGCTTCGATACTTGTTGTTTTTTTCATCAGCGGCGTTTTAGTTGCGAGCAGTGGATTATTTGGATCGCAGCAGTCTGCTAACCCCACTCCCCCGGCGGAAAAGGGACTAGTCTCCCAAGGAGCTGACAAAAATAACACCTCTGCTGAACAACAACAGGGAGAGTTGGAGAAATCGAATCAAGATAATCCTGGGAATCATGGAGGAAATGACTCGTCTGGAACAAGTGGAAAAAACTCCGATGAGGAAGGGGGATCCAATTCAACGCGTGAAGATCCCGGTTCAAATTCGAGCAATGGAAAGAAGGCGGATAATAAGGACTCCTCGGATACCGGGAAAAAGCGTTCCAAATCGTCAAAAACCCATTCACCGAAGGCCGTGATTCAAAAAGCAATGCAGGCCCTAGATACATCTGTTCCGAAGGTGTCCCCGACGATGGTTCCGGTGGATGAAGGGAAATATTTAACTGCGTTAACGCAATCGAGTACGGATAGTTACAAGGTTAATTTGTTCCAAACATCAAAACCCGTACCGGTCAATGATTCCTCATTAGAACATATTGGCTCAAATCAAAAGATCGGCGTTTTCGGTGCCTCTCTTTACGGAAGCGAAGCAGAAGCCAAGAAAAAAGTTAGATTTTTCAAGGTTAAAAACGGAAAGCTTAAGTTAAGTTCTGATATCACTGCCAGAGTCGAAGGAACAGCCGGCCATGCCCATATTTCATGGAATGAAGGCCGATGGCTGATGGAGGTCAATAGTCCGAGCAATCCTTCTGACGTCTATAAGGGCTATGGGTCCAATAAACAGGTCGCTAAAAAGATGGTTGCGTATTTGGAAGAACACTATCTTCCGGCGCCTGATAGACACGGGGTCATCAAGGTGAACTTGAGCAAAAAATCACCAGAGATCACCATTCGCTGGCAGGAGGGAAAAACGATTCATTATGTCAAAACCCAACAAAGCCCGATCGCAGGATTAAAAATGGTTGTTGAAAATTAAGTACTAGCATGATGCCAGATCGCCTAAAAGATATGAAAGGAAGTTCTAAGCGTCGTCAAAATTCGTAGACGCCCGCGGCAAGCGAAGTATTTGACGAAGCGATGACAGGAATGACGATTTTAAAGAAGACTTGGCTTATCGCCAAGCTTTAATGGCGAAAGCCTTAGTTGCACTTATACTTGAAGAAAGTTTTTATACTTTCTTTAAGTGTCAACAAATCATCCGAACTGATTAATAACACAGTTCGGATGATTCTGTGACTCATACACTTCTATCCCAGTCTCTTCTCTTCTTTTATCTAACTGCTAAGCCCAAAGTAATAGATTTCGCCACAAACCGTAGGGGATGTGGCGGGTGTATTTCAACGGATAGCTTAGGTGCAAAAGGCATGTTTGTCGGGATTTTTACAGCTTTCATTACTGCAGAGCTTTATAGGTATTTCACACAAAAAAGTACGTTCCGGGATTCATGATATGCGGGTATAAATGAAAGTTGTCACGTTTGCGTCAAACTTTAAGCGTGTTATATAATGAATAATAGATAAGGGTTTCAATTGTTGGTTAATTCTTTCAAGCTATTACTATCTTTTTTGAAAGAAGGTGAGCAGCATCACATCACCTATCTATCAAACTGAACAAAACTTTGCTAACTTAGTTCGAACATATCGAAAAAAACATGTTGGAAAAGGACCTGAGAAAATCAAAGTCACGTTTCATAGCAATTGGGCCATCGCTTATATGAGTGGAAGTCTAAGTCCTGTGGAACGTTTTATCACGCGTCATAAAAGTGGAGAAGACATGGTTTGGCAGGCACGAACCCAAATGATCAAAGAACTGTACGACCAAAATCCTCCCACTGAAATGGAAGAACTCGTTGGAGCCAAATTCGAAAAATTGTTTACTGATATTCATATGGAAGATGATGAAGTTATTTCAATTTTTGTCTTTGACCGGCCTATTGATCAACAAGCAGAACTTCATACATCATAACCATGGCGGATTGGTATAAAGTACCTAGTGCTGTTAGCTAACCACCATCTCTTTGGGTAGACGTCTACCCAAAGAGATGGTGGTTTTTTTTTGAGGGGGGTGATCAATGGTAGAGTCACGCTATGTTTCATCAATGGAAGAAATAAAAATGATATTATTTTTTGGAGGTCGTTTATTAATGAAGATTGTCGCTTTATTTCCGGAAACGCAAAAAGATAATAATAACCAACTCTTAAGCACTGAAAAGGCACTGGGACTACGTCCATTCTTAGAGGAAAAAGGTCACGAACTTGTTATTATAAGTGATACCGAATCACAATTGGAACCTCATCTTAAGGATATGTCAGTCATTATTAGTTCACCGTTCTTTCCTGCCTATGTCAATGAGGACTTGATTCAAAAAGCGCCTCAACTTCAATTAGCGATTACAGCGGGTGTCGGTTCTGACCATGTTGATTTAGATGCTGCGATTAATCATAATATTTCTGTTGTTGAAGTAACGGGAAGTAATGTTGTCAGTGTCGCAGAACATGCCGTTATGGATATTTTAATTTTACTTCGCAATTTCTTAGAAGGTCACCGACAAGCGGTCGAAGGAGAGTGGAACTTACCTAAAGTCGGTAATCATGCCCATGATTTAGAAGGGAAGACCGTCGGTATATTTGGATTTGGACGTATTGGCCAACTTGTCGCGCAACGTCTACAACCCTTCGATGTTAAACTTCAGCATCATGACCCTCTTCATGAAGAACAATTACATGGCTCACAATCTGTATCATTCGAGGAGTTGGTGGAAACAAGTGATATCCTCACCATCCATGCGCCATTAACAAAGCAAACGGAACATTTATTCAATAGGGAGTTATTGAATAAAATGAAGAGAGGCGCCTATCTTGTTAATACCGCTCGAGGCAAAATTGTTGATCGAGATGCCTTAAAAGAAGTTCTAGAATCCGATCATTTGGCAGGCTATGCCGGTGACGTTTGGTATCCACAACCAGCACCAAGTGATCATCCTTGGCGAACAATGCCTAAGCAAGGCATGACCATCCACTATTCGGGAATGACACTTGAAGCACAAGCCCGTATTGAGGAAGGTGTCAAAGACATTCTGACGCGCTTTTTTGAAAACCGCCCAATGCAACCGAAAGACGTTATTGTTGAGGGTGGCCAAATCGCCAGCTCAAGCTATCGCGTGAAATAAGTTTTTTCGTTTGAAGATAAATTTTACAGGGTATCAAAAATCCGGCTGCTAGCAGCCGGATTTGTTGTTACGAAAGAACCACATTGAAGTTAGGTGATCAATCGAAAATATGTGTTCGATCAAGTTCTTGTTTTACCCGTAGCATTGCGAATCGAAGCTTGATTGGATGGCCACGTTTCTTGTGTATAGGCCATTTCCCAGAAGGCGAGTTCATATTCTTTGGCGATGACAAACTGTTCTTTCATGTTGTCGCGTTCTTGATCACTGACTTCCTGAGCCAATCGATCTAAGAGCTCAATTTGCTCTTGAGTTGAAGTCTGGAACCAATCGCTGGCATACATTGTGATCCAGTTTTGATAAAGGGGTTCCTGCGGTGTAGCTGCTTGATATGTGCGGCCAATGTCGGCATACAACCAATAACAAGGGAGAAGGGCTGCGATGGTCTGACTAAGACTTCCGGAGAGAGCGGCACGGTACAAGTGTGACGTGTATCCATACGCTGTTGGTGCGGGTTTGAACTGAGCTATGTCGTCTTCAGTAATATTGAGAATGTCGGCGTGTTCTTGATGAACGGTTAGCTCTGCCTCTGCTGTCAGCTTGGCTTTTTCCATCAGAAATGACGTGATGTGGGAATCCTTTGCTTGCGCGGCTGCCATGGCATGCACTTTTCCAAAGTGTTTCAAATAATAGATATCTTGGAGAATAAAATACCTAAAAGTATCCAGAGGTAAATCTCCGTGAACGATACCTAATACAAACGGATGGTGCAGACTCATCTCCCAACTTTCTCTCGTCGCCTCACGTAGTGTTTCTGAAAATGACATAAAAAAATCCTCCTCTGTTAGTTGTTTCCGACACCTGAGGAGGAGAGGGTCGCTGCAAGAAAAACTACGATCAATAGTTCCAAAGTTAAAAAATGGATCCGACAGCGATGACACCACTTCCCTCCGCTGGTATGAACCAGATCAGGTTGTAAGGGTTTTAAAGTCATAACTTTAATCTCAGCCATTAATCAATGGCACCCCTAGCGGAAACAGATTGGGTTTTCACAATCATCGTAACATTGATGAAGGGAATGTCAAATAGATCTAAGCCTTTGGAATTGAGTGGAACCTTGGGGGCGTGGCATACACTTGGTCAACGTTATTTTGACTTATCAATAGATTGAAGATAGGGCGAATATCTTATTTTTCAATCTGTTAATGGTTAGACTTGAAAACAAAATAAGCCTGTGTTAGTTTTCTTGCAAAGACTCAAAAATTAAAGGAGACTTTGAATGGCTATGAAACGTCGATTATCAATTCTTGCCTTTGTGATGATTCTTGCTTTGGCGCTTTCTGCTTGCGGCGGCGATGAATCTAACAAAGAGGGAAGCGACGGTAATGATACTGAGGCACAGGCAGATGGACAATCTCAAGAAAGTGGCCAGGGAAGCGAAGTCAAAGGTCAAGTGGCTAAAGGTAAAACAGTGGCAACCGTCAATGGGGAAAAAATAAAAGGCTCTGAGTTTAACACTGTTCTTCAGGCTGTTCAGCAGCAGTCACAAAAGACCGGACAAAAAGTTGACGTAGAACAAGCCAAAAACCAAGCGGTTCAAAGTTTAGTCGGACAAGAGCTCATTCTTCAAGATGCAAAAGCGAAAGGATATGAAGCTTCTGAGGAAGACATTAATAACCGCATTGAGAAAACAAAATCGCAGTTTGAAAGTGACGAACAATTCAAGAAAGTTATGAAACAACAAGGCTTGACAATGGAGAAATATAAAAATCAACTATCCGAACAGTTAACAGTCGAACAGTATACTGAAAAAGAAATTGATACCGAAAAAGTAACGGACAAAGAAGCGAAAGATTACTATGACAAGTATAGCAAAGACGCCGAAGATGCTCCAAAGTACGAAAAGGTTAAATCGCAAATTAAACAAGGTCTTCAAGAACAAAGGAAGCAAAAGGCAAGAGCTGAAATCGTTAAAGATCTGAAAAAAGACGGCGACGTCGAAGTTAACATTTAATAAAAAGGGTTATCCGAGTTGTCGGATAACCCTTTTTTAAGCTGTATTGACTTGAAATGCTCAGACAACGCGATTTATTCCTTTAGATAAGGCAGCGAAAATCCATCATCACCCTCTAAGCGTCTCCGATGGTGACATCATAATAGAAACCCCATATGCCCCTCTTCATGCATATCCCTGGAATGGCATTTTCCGTTCCGTTATTAACAGCAGTATTATCTATAGTAAAACAGCGGCCATATCGTTTTTGGATGGTGTCAGGTCTTGGGTCTATGTGTGTTGTCAAAGCGGTGATCGGGTGCCCATGAAGAAAAACCGTGCGTCTCATAACGAGACTATGTGAAAAGGAGGTTGTAACGTAAAATAAAATAGCTAGTAGGATTATAACTATAAATGTAAAGCGTTTTTTTGCCATTTTTGCGATCGCCTCCCAGTGTTGTCATTGTAATATGGTGGATGCTGTTTATTAAACTAATACTCGGTCATCGGAAAGTCATTCATCTAAAATTAGGTTAAAAAATCTAACCATTACTTCTATTCTTTAAAATGCCGCTCTGTTAAAAACTTAGCAGAATCACCACGTACAATCGTAACCGAATATTCCACTGGAATATTATTTGTTGAATAAGTATGTGATTTTAGTAAAAAAGAAGCTGTTTTTTCAGGAATATTTAACATATCACATATGGTTTTGTCGGGTAATATGGGTTCAATTGATTCTATGGACTTTAAGATACGTATATTAAATTTAGATTGAAGCAATTCAAATAATGAATGTGAGCAATCTTCATTTAGAAGGCCGGGGGCAATTTTCCAAGGAATAAAGGATGTTGAATGCTGGTAGGGTTTGTCCCCGGCATAACGTAATCTCTCTAATTTTATAACAGGGTCATCCTGTTGGATATTCAGTGAATTTTCAAGTAATATAGTTGCTGGTGTCACATCCAGATTTAACACTTTTGAATAAGGATTTAGACCGGCATCTTTCATTTGTTCGGAAAAACTTTTGATATTTTGAGTAATTTGTTCATTGATTTTCACTTCGGAAACAAAAGTACCTTTCCCCTGAATCTTATGAATCTGTCCCTCAAGTTCAAGCTGCTGAAGAGCTAAACGGATTGTGGTTCGACTTACATCAAAGAACGTACATAAATCAGATTCAGTTGGAAGCTGACTGCCTACTTCATATGTACCATTTCTTATTAATTCTAAAATTTGTTCTTTAACAAGATAATATAATGCCGTGCCCGGTTTATTGCTTAACAACTTTCTCACCTCTTCTAGATACTAATGAATATTGGCAAAAGAGGATGTTATATCCTCTTATAATTATTTTGATTGTATATTATAGCAAAAGACAATCAAATAAAAGCAAACCAATCATAACTTAAGAACCTTACACTTTAGGAATTTTTGAAATGTTATTGACAATTATATAACCGTAGATTATGATAATTTGTAATAACAATATAACAAATAGTGAATAAAAAGTTAAGAAGATGATCAGCGATTTATTGGACCATTGTGTTGATTATTATAAAGGAAATAAATATCGTTAAACTTATTATGTTAAATATGGATATTTGATGGATTCATTAAAATTAAATTTGTTATAACATCATTATGAATGTGAATTGACTAACTAGGTGTAGGAGGAGAATTATGGAGAAATATGATGTTTTAGTTAGTGGGACGATATCAGTAGACGTAATTTTCTCATCAATACCTAAAATGCCTTCATCAGGAGAAGAAGTCTATTGCGGAAGATTCGAGTTCACATGTGGTGCGGCTTTCAATACTGCCGTGGCATTAGCAAGGCTTGGTTTGAATGTTGCTATGGCGGCACCTATAGGAAACGATTTTCTAAGCGAATTTATCATGAATCATTTAAAGGCGGAAGGTATATCAACAGAACACATGAAACATTTTGACCAACCTTTGCAAACGCTGTCAGTTGCGCTGAATTATGAGGGAGACCGTTCATTTATTTCTTATGAGGACCAAATTCAGGATTTCAATCCTGAGGATTATATTAACACCCTAGTTGAAACAGTGGATGCTAGAGTTCTACATATTTGTGCAAAAGAAGAAACAAAATCGACCATTAGAACCGCTAAGCAAAGAGGTATGACGGTTGTATTAGATGTGGGTTGGGATGAAAGCTGGTTAAAGGATCCTGAATTAAAGGAGATTATCAAAATGGGTGACTTATTCACCCCTAATTTGAAAGAAGCACTTGTTATAACTGGTGAAACCGATGCTGAAAAGGCTTTAGAAGCACTTAATAAACTTAATTCTAACAATGTCATCATTAAACTTGGGGAAGATGGGGCTTTATTTAAGAAAGAGGGTGTTGTAACAAAAGTTCCAAGTTCAAAAAGAGATGTTGTTGATACAACAGGAGCTGGAGATGTATTTTCAGCAGGTTTGTTAACAGGTCTTTTAAAAGACTTTGAACTAGAAGAAGCTGTGCGTCTAGGCAATTTTTGTGGCGGATGCTCAGTTGAGGGGATGGGTGGTACCAAAACCAGTCCCAATTGGAGTCGAGTTTGCAAAGAATTTTTTGAAATATAAAAGAGTGGAGGATGTTTTATGAAATTAACAATACTTGGTGGGGCCGGAATGCGTACACCGCAACTTATAAGGGGATTGTTTAAGCACGATGATATTCAATTCGACGAAATTGTGCTTTTTGATCAAGATGAAGAGCGGCTTTCCGTTATGGGGGAGATTTCTAAGTATTTAGTACAACAAAATAATAATCCTTTTAAACTAGTATTTACAACAAATATTCGGGAAGCTGTAAAAGGGGCAAATTTCATTTATTCTGCTGTGCGGGTTGGGCAAGAGGAATCTCGCATTAAGGATGAACATGTGGCTTTAAAACATGGGGTGATAGGCCAGGAAACAACAGGACCTGGAGGTTTTGCAATGGCCCTCCGTACAATTCCTGTCATGCTTGAATACTCAAAAATCATTAACGAACTTGCACCTGATGCTTGGCTATTAAATTTCACAAATCCTGCAGGGCTTCTTGCTCAAGCTCTAAATACTTATGGACACCATAAGAAAGTGATCGGGATTTGTGATGCTCATGCAGGGATAAAAAATGCTATTGGAAAGTTTCTGCAAATCCCTCATACAGAGTTACAGGCAAATTACTTTGGATTGAACCACTTAGGCTGGGTGCCATCTGTGTTGGTCAACGGAGAAGACAAACTACCTGAAATTATTCAAAACTATGAGC
This sequence comes from Tuberibacillus sp. Marseille-P3662, assembly GCF_900178005.1. Classification (NCBI taxonomy): domain Bacteria; kingdom Bacillati; phylum Bacillota; class Bacilli; order Caryophanales; family Sporolactobacillaceae; genus Tuberibacillus; species Tuberibacillus sp. Marseille-P3662. The sequence continues at coordinate 472,282 of NZ_FXBS01000005.1, forward strand.
GACTTGCACGTATATCTCATATATTTAACTTTTTCGATCCGGAACTGATTCGTAATATAGGCATGTTACCGAATGAATATCTTTACTATTTTTACTATCAAGATGTTGCTGAACGGAACATTATTAATTCCAATGAAACGCGTGGAAAACAAATTGTGAACTTAAATCGCCCTCTGCTGAAGCGTCTATCCACCCTCGTTAAAGAAGGTAAATTAGAAGAAGCATTAAATGACTATAACGAAACACTTGAAACAAGAGCGTCAACATATATGTCACGTGAAACATCGGGCGATATTCATAATGTTTATGAAAAGGAAGAAAAGGTTGATATTACATTTGAAGAGGAAGGTTATGAGGGACTTGCACTAAACATTATTAAAAGTATTGTCAATAATAAGCAGCAAGTGCTGACCTTGAATGTACCAAACAATGGAACAATCTCTCATTTGCGTGATGATGACGTCGTGGAAGTGCCGTGTCTTGTTAATAAAAACGGCTATTTTCCATTAGCGATTGGAGAGGTTCCTGATTTATCCATGGCCCTGATTAAGCCGGTAAAAACGTATGAACGATTGACTGTGGAAGCGGCTGTAAAAGGAGAATATCAGTCAGCGCTCAATGCATTGACCGTTCACCCGTTAGTCCCATCATTTAAAGTTGCCAAAAAGATACTTGATGAATATTTAGAAGTCCATCAAGACTACCTTCCTCAATTTAATTATAATGACAATGGACTAGAGGAGAGTACGAATGACCAAGCTAAGTATCATGCCAGACTATAATCAAATGTCAGATTTAGCAGCTAATAGAATCATATCATGTCTTCGTCAAAAAACAGATGCTGTTGTTTGCTTAGCCGGTGGCCATACTCCATTGGGAACCTATAAGCAATTAATAGATAAAGTTGAAGAACAATCGCTAGACTTAAGTCAAGTGACCTTTGTGGGTCTAGATGAATGGATCGGAATTAACGGATCAATAGAGGGAAGTTGTCGCCATACATTAGACAAGTATGTTTATCGGCCGTTAAAAGTGGCTAGCAATCAAATTGTATTTTTTGATGGGACAGTAACACCTATAGGCAATGAGAAAAAACGGGTATTGAATGAAATTAACAAACTAGATGGAATAGATTTTATGCTTCTGGGAATAGGGATGAATGGGCACTTGGGGTTTAATGAACCTCATGTTTCGATGGATGAATGGATCCATGTCGTATCACTAGATGAAGTCACAAAGAATGTTTCAACCAAATACTTTGATAACCCAATTAATATTTCAAAGGGAATCACGTTAGGATTGAATCTCATTTTATCAACTAAAAATATTATCGCCATTGCAAATGGAGAAGAAAAGGCTGATATCATTGCTAAAACGATACAAATGCCACCCAATTCCAAAATACCGTCCAGTTTATTGAAGAATCACGATCACGTTGAATTTATTTTTGACAAAGAGGCCGCCAAAAAACTCGATCAGTCATGAATGATAATGAGACTATAGCTTATTATTCATTAAAAACATAATGTATTCAATTGGGAGGTGATATTGGGAATATGTTCCTTCACTTTTGTTCTTAGATAGTTAAGTTTTGAAAATACAGGAGGATTCATTTTATGAAAAAAAGGAAAAATATTATTTATAGTGTCCTTTTCATTTTGTCTGTAAGTATTTTTCTAGGGGGATGTTCGGATTCAACGGGTTCAAGTGATTCCGAAAATGAAAGCGTTACAATAAACGCCATTTTTCCTAGTGGATCTGGAACAGAAGATGCTTTAAAAGGTATTACGAAAAAGTTTGAAGATAAAAATCCGAATATTCATGTGAATTTGGAATTTGTAGCCTACAATTCTCTTAAACAAAAAATACTTACCTCAGCGAAATCAGGCAATTATGATGTGACAGATGTTGATATGCCGTGGATAGCACAATTCGCTAATGCAGGTATCTTACAAGCAGTTCCGGAAGAGCTGTCCAAGAAAGAGGAAAACGATATTTTTGGGCCTTTTATTGAGGGTGTCACGTATAATGAGAAAATGTACGCCATGCCATGGAAAAATGACACAAAGTTTTTATATTATAACAAAGACATGCTAAAGAAGGCCGGATTTAACAACCCGCCGGAAACCTGGGAAGAATTGCGGAAACAGGCAAAAGCGATTAAGGAACAAGGTATTGTAAATAATCCAATAGTATGGAGCTGGAGTCAGAGCGAGGCATTGGTTTGTGATTTTGTCGTCCTTACGGGTGGGTTTAACGGCAATATGATAAAAGAAGGTCAACCGAACTTTACGAGCGATCATGTCTTAGAAGCGACATCTTATATGGTCAATTCTTTAGAAAGTGGCTTGTCGAACCCAAATTCGACGGAATATTTAGAACAAGAAGTCCAGGAGACTTTTATACATGAAAAAGCTGCTTTCGCCCTTAACTGGTCTTTCATGTACAACGAAGTGAAAAACTCAAATATCAGTGACAAGTTAGGCGTTACAGTAGTTCCGGGGAGTGAAAATGTGAAGAGTTCCTCAGTATACGGAGGAGAAGGTCTGGGTATTACATCTGGAAGCGAACATCCAGAAGCAGCATGGAAGTATATTAAATTTCTAACGTCTAAAGATGTTCAAAAAAACAATGTAGACATTACTTTACCCATTTGGAAATCACTTTATGAGAGTGAAAAAGTGTTAGAGCAAAATCCTGAGCTAGTTAAGGTTGCGAGTCAACAGTTTAACAATATGATTAGTCGTCCAAAAATCCCTTCTTATGGTAAATTGTCGCAAGAAATTCAAGTTAATATTCAAGAGATTTTAACAGGGAACAAGGGAACTAAAGAAGGACTATCTGAGTTACAAAATAAGGCAGAATCCATAACGAGTAACGATTAATTACTATATACATGCAATAGGTTAGATGAAATGAATCTAAGTGAGATATAAGCACTATGATTGATTGAATGTGACCTCCATGCTTAGTTGTTAGCTTGCATTAGCTAACAACTAAGTAAAGAGGAAAATTGAGGTCGCCACGATTCAGTTGAATATCATAAGACTCACTGCTTACCAGTAATGGAGGATCAGTCATGAAAAACGGTTTATCTGAACAAAAGTTTGCATGGACCATCATATTCCCTGCCTTAATAATTGTATTCGGAATAGTGATATATCCGCTTTTTCGGACATTGATATATAGTTTCCAAGATATGAACCTTTCTTTAGGGGGCACGGGTGAATTTATAGGTTTAGCCAACTACATGGAGATTTTAGGCAATGGAGATTTTTGGGCAAGTGCTGGCCGTACAGCTTACTTTTCGCTTGTATCGATTCTAGTTGAAGTCATACTAGGAGTTATGATTGCACTGCTATTAAACGAAGATATAAGAGGTAAGAGTTTTTTACTTGCAATCATTATTATTCCTTGGGCTGTACCTAATATTGTCAGTAGTTCGATGTGGAAATGGATCCTTCATCCGGAGTATGGGGCATTGAATGCACTGTTAATGCAGCTTCATATCATCCCTGAATATCAGTCATGGCTGGGTTCTCCATGGCTAGCTTTAAATATGGTTATTATTGCTGATGCTTGGAAGATGACACCTTTAGTCGTTATCTTTATGCTATCTGCGTTAAAGTTAACGAATAAGTCAGTATATGAAGCTGCGGTGGTTGATGGAGCCGGTTTACTGCGCCGTTTCACATCTATTACGCTACCTTATTTAAAGCCAATGTTACTTGTTATTGTTGTGATGCGAACGATGGAGACTTTTAAAGTTTTTGATTTAATATATGTTCTTACTCAAGGAGGACCGGCCAACGGAACAATGGTTCTAGGTTTTCAAGCCTATGCCAAAGTATTTGAAAACCTTAACTATTCTGCGGGAGCAACGTATTCTTATTTAATTGCTCTTATCATTGCTTTGCTAACATTTATATATATTCAACTCTTAAAGCGGGAGGGAGAATAAAAAATGCAAAGAAGTCTACCATTAAGGATGATACAATATCTTTTCGCTTTAATTGTTTTATTTTTTACATTGGCTCCCTTTATTTGGATGTTTATCACTAGTATATCATACTCAGAGGACTTAAGAGAGGTTCCTTTAAGATGGCTCCCTAAAAATATTACATGGGAAAGATATATTGATATCTTCAGTAATAGTGGAAATGAAATGGCCAATACTTTTCGAATCGCTATGTTTAACACTATACAAGTTGCCGGTTGTGTTACAATCATTGCGTTAGTCGTTGGTGGTATTGCGGCTTATGCCTTTGCGAGATTACGTTTTAAGTTCAGGCAAAACATGATTTATTTATTCTTATTCACCTATATGATCCCGCCAATTGTTATTGTCATCCCTTTATATTTATTTATAAGCAGTCTAAATTTGCTTGATTCTAAATTTACTCTCGTTCTATTAGATGCTACATTTATAATTCCGTTCGTTATCTGGATCATGCAGAGTTACTTTAGCTCAATAAATGATGATTTCGAAGAAGCTGCATCCATCGATGGATGCAACAGGTTTCAAGTTCTTTGGTACATCATTGTGCCCATTGCTAGGCCTGGATTCATTGCAACTGGCATTTTGTCATTTTTAATGGCATGGGAAGAATTTTTTTATGCATTAATCTTTACTTCGAGTTTGGATGCCAAAACGATTTCTGTTGCTATCGCAGAATTTAGCGGTAGGCATCTCACGGATTATGGAATGACGGCAACAGGGGGCATCATAGCTTCCATTCCACCTGTTTTAATCGCTATCATTTTTCAAAGGTATCTTGTGAAAGGAATGAGCGGAGGCGGTGTAAAAGAGTAGATTAACAGACAACAGATTCCTAAGCTTAATGCGATTAATCGGCTCGTTTCTTTAAATTCAAGTCGTGAAGATTATCAATTTACTTTTACGGCACTTAGACGTATACAAAATAATATCAATCATTCATTGAAAAGAGCCAATGAGATTGTGGCTGAGACATTAGAAGGTCTTGATCATCCGTCATAATGTGGGGAAGAGATGGATTGAAGCGGAAGGTGTACTATGATTTATATAAATATCAGAGCTTAGATTTTAGCTATTAAGTAGGATTGTTTAAGTAAAAATGATAAAGAAGAAACGCGGGTGACTATCCCGCGTTTCTTTCATGTCTAAGCACTCATTTCATCATGATCTGCTTGGACTTTCCGATCTTTAATTGAGACATAACTGGCGAGGGCGATGAACAGTCCACACACAATAATGACTGTTACGTATGTTCCGCCAATCCCCAATTTCGACATATATCCTGCTAAGACACCTGCCCAACCAAAGTCACTGTCTCCAAAGGTTGTGTTGGAAAGGCCGAAAGAACCCAAAAATGACAGCAGCATTGCTGGAAGGACTGTTATTAATATGCCGTTGATAAACGAACCAATAATAGCACCACGTCTTCCGCCTGTAGCATTTCCAAATACGCCAGCTGTACCGCCGTCGAAGAAATGGGGAACCATGCCGGGAATGATTAATACGAGTCCCAGCGGCCCCATCACTGCCATACTGATTAAACCGCCTATTAAGCTGGCGATAAAACCAACCAACACTGCTGTCGGTGCAAAAGTAAATGTAGTTGGGGCATCAAGAGCTGGTAACGCATTCGGTACAATTTTTTGGGCAATACCTTGAAAGGCAGGGACAATCTCGGCAAGAATCATTCGAACTCCCATCAAGATAACGGCAAGACCGGCACCAAAGGTGATAGCTTGAACGATGGCATACATAATATAGTTGCTACCGTCAGTGAAATCTTTTAGCGCATTGGGACCGGCGGCGATAGCAAGGATGACATACATAATAATCATAGTTAGCGTTGTCATTACAGTAGAATCTCGAAGAAACTCCAATTTCGAAGAGATTTTAATATCTTCAGTGGTTTTCTCTTTGTTTCCAATCGATTTTCCTGTGAGTGATGATATAATATATCCTAATGAATTGAAATGCCCTAATGCAAAAGGAGCATTATTCGTGATCTTTCTCATAAATGGATGAACCAATGCTGGCATCATGGTAGCGACTGTGCCTAATAAGATACCTCCTAAAATAGCTTGATTTGTACTTGCTACTCCTGCACTGCCAAGGACAACAGCAAATAATGTTGCCATGAAGAATAAATGGTGCCCTGTCAAGAAGATGAATTTAGCAGGTGTGATGCGTGCAAGAATAATATTCATAATAAATCCCAATGCCATAATAATGGCTGTCTGTGCTCCAAAAGCGTCTTGTGCCACGGCTACAATGGCTTCATTTGTCGGGACAACACCGTGAAGGTTGAACCCTTCTTGAACCATGGTCCCTAAAGGTTTGAGAGCTGCAACAATAATATCAGAGCCACCAGTTAAAATGAGAAAGCCGACAATGGTCTTTAACGTTCCAGAGATAACGTCACTGAAAGCTTTCTTTTGTGCTAATAAACCGATGAGAGCCATTAGCCCAACCAAAAAGGCTGGCTTACTCAATACCTCATTAACGATAAAATGTAATATTACCAAGTTCATTCTCCTTTACTTACTGAATGTTTGCTAAAACGGGCTCTAACTTTTCTTTCATCTCATTACGGTCAACATAATTTTTTACTGTAACGATGGGGGTATCTATACTCCCGGTCAACATGTTAGAGAACTGTTCCGATGTCACAATGATATCGCTTGTCTCGGATTTAGCTGAGCCGATATCAGACGTTTGTACGTTGGCTTTTATCCCCAAATCTTTTAATACGGCTTCCGCAGTCATTCTTAATACCATGCTGCTTCCTAGTCCATTTCCACATACGGCTAATACTTTCATATTTTTGTTCCTCCTAAATCGATACTTGGTTAACCAAGTTCATAATCGTCTTTGGATCAGTGGCCTGGATCATCTCATCTACACTGTCTTGGTTCGAAATCAATTCTGTTAGCTGCGATAAGGCCTTTAAGTGGGTGTCATTATCCACCGCAGCTAGGACAATGACCATTTGTACAAAATGGTCTTCCTGGTCGGAAAAATAGATTCCGTCTTTTATCGTCAATAAACTCATCCCTAGTCGCTGAACGCCTGATTCAGGCCGTGCATGGGGTACAGCAATTTTGGGGGCAATTACGATATATGGGCCGTTATCCTTTACACCTTGAATCATCGCGTTAATATAGGTCTCTTCAATATATCCCTGTTCTTGTAGAGGTTGGGCGGCGACTTTAATTGCCTCCTGCCAACTTTCTACACTTCTATTGGGAAGGATGTGGTCTTCTGACAGAACTTCATTGAGCATGGGCTTTCTAGACTCCCTTACTTTTGCATTGTTATTGTTTAAAAATTGGTCTAAATCTAATTTTAGGGCTTCCAAATGATTAATCTCGGTATGTTTTTGAATAATTGATAGGAGTTCTTCCGTTTCAACAGAAGCATCTGCATGTTGTCCTGACTCATGTTGCATCTGTTTTAACAACCGCTCTTTTTCTGCATGACCCAATATTGGGCTTACTTGGAAGACTTTTGGGTCATCAGGTATGGGCTTCGTTGAAAAAATGTAGTCAATATTACTAAAATCACAGCGCTGGTAATGTTTTAAAGAAACGGTGTTTACAATCTCGATTGTCGAAACCAAGCCTTCTATTTGGGCTTTCAAGATATTGGAAGTCCCGACGCCGTTTTCACAGACGACTATGCCTTTCTTCTTCGGCGCGATTTGGGTATCATGTTTTCTTAACCATCCTCCGAAATGCATGGCAATATAGGCCGTTTCATCATCTCTTAGCGGTTGTTGTAATAATTTCTCGAAGTGGTGAACCACTTTTTTTGTGATCTCAAAGATCTCCCAATAAGTTTTCTTGATTTCCATAGTTAGCAAATTTTCAACAAAGACACCGTATTTTAATCGGTAATAGGTCGGTTTTAAATGAATGAATAGCTGTTTCTCTAGACATTTTCGTTCCTCAAAAATTACACAAGCCCGATTTTGAAATTCGGTAACCATTAACTGAATAACCTGTTTTAATTGTCCTAGTTCCTGATGGGTTTCCTCAGATAATGTTGATGAATCTACCTTTGCTCCTAATAAGTTCATGGTTAGAAAACAAATGTCATCTTCTGGCCATTCAATATTTAGATAACGGTTTAAGCGATCAGCGATATATTCAGCTGCTTGATATTCCTGGGTTTGAATCAGTGCTTCCTTTTGTTGTTGATTCAAAGTAATGTGCTCTCCGGATTTTAATCGCTTACAAATGACAATAGACTTAATTGCTAAATTGTCATGCATTTCATCTGTATAACTGACATGGATGATTTTTTCCGCCTCTGACACCCATTGTTTTAAAACGGGGAACATTTGAATTTCAAAATGATCATCATTTTTCACTTCAGGAGACGGCTCATTTAATATATCCATAAGTCTTAAAGGTATGTGATCCCAGTTTTGTTGCGAGAATAATTTTGCGAAATATTGAACAAATACTTGGCGCTTATTCTCTTCGTTTCCTACAAGGGTATATCCCGTGTTTCGGATAAAAGTGATGTCTAAGTTAAGAGACGAAAGGGCTTGCCTTAATTCTGCGATATCGTGTGTGATTGTACTTCTGCTGACCCATAATTTTTTAGCAAAGTCTTTGGCATAGTAAGACTGATTGTTTAACATCAAGACGGCGATACATGCCAAGCGTTCATCTTTAGAGAGATGATAATACCAGCCTTTAATGCTATTCAAATAATGGGGGAGTTTTTGCTTGATCTTATCTTCGAGATATATTCCTTTCCCGTATTGCTGATTAATGGTATCCAACTGATGGTCTTCCAGCCAGTTATTGATTTGCCGTACGTCATAATAAACTGTGCGTTTGGAAACCTGTAATTTCTTTTGCAGTTCATCTGCTGTGAGATAGGACGGTGTATTCATTAACTGATCAAGAATAAAGACACTTCGTTTGCTTAAGGTCATCGACATGCCGCTCCTTAGATTTTGCAAAAACTAAACAATTCAAAGTAGGTACCTTACTTTGAATCTTATTATAAATTGCTTTATAGGCTGATGTTAAGGGATTTTGGTGGGTGATTATTGTCAATTGAAATTTTGCAATTTATTGCTTGAGTAGTGTGTAAGGTAAAAAATATTAAGAGGGCCATTTAGGACAACGTATGCTATCTCTTCAAATGTCATTTGGTGTACAATAGAGAAAAGTTGTCAGTTGTTCCGTCATTCATACCTCAATTGTTTTCATTACAAAATTAAGTGAAGCTAAGGGAGGCTCGAAAATGGAGACAGTTTTAGTAACGGGGTATGCGCAGGCCCCGCAAGGTTCTTCCATGTATGAGTTATACAAATATGCAGGGATTGTTTTAGAAGTTGATTCTAGGAATGATGTGATTGTTAATGCTGAATTCACTTTTGTTACAGATTTAGCTAAGGATTTTTTTAGGCGGTTGCTGATTGGCTACGACATGAATCGAGGCAGTGATGAGCTGATTGCTTATATACAGAAAAGTTACTTCGCTCCGTCCATTAACTCGATTAGTGTCGCTGTTAAAGCGGCTTTTAGAAGATATGAAGAACAAAAGTCAAAATCATATAATGGATTGTTTTGAAAGCGTTTGACAAACATTGAACGTGGTGGTATTATCTAAATAACATTTTGAATAGTTGCAATTTACGTATGAAAAACATCATTTTAAATAGCAGGATTCAAAAGATCCTTCTTAATTTAAAATACTCAGTTTTTCTGGCAGTAATAAGGTGTATGTCCGTTTAGATACGGCACTTACTTATTATCGCGGGGAAATCTGGGTATTTTTTTAGGCATATGTAAGTGATTTTATTAAGGGGTGAGGAAGCGTGGAGCGGAATGTGGAGACCAAACAAGGGCGGACGTTTCATATCCATGATACGCCTGGTAGCAAAGGAACGATCATCGCCGTGCATGGATTAACAGGGAATTATAAGCAAATGGTTTATTATCAAAAAGCCTTTTATGGTGAATACCGCTTTATTAGTTATGACTTACGGGGTAGAGGCAATAGTGATCCTGCTGATCAAGAAACCTCCATTTTGACTCATGCGGATGACTTAATGGATTTGATAGATACACTGGACATCGAAGATCCTATTTTAATGGGGTATTCAATGGGGGGCTATATTTGTGCGATCGTCGCCAGCCACCTGCCAAACCTTGCGGGACTCATTTTATTAGATGGCGCCGGTGAGGTTGATCATTCCCAAAGAGAATTGATTATTCCTTCATTAAATCGTTTGAAGAAAACCTATGCCTCTCCAGAAGACTATGTTAATACAACAAAAGCAATCTATGAAAATCTTGGGATTGATTGGAATCAGACCTTAGATGAGATTGCACGTTATGAGATTAAGAAAAACGAAAGTAATATAAATTGGATCCACAAATCAGATTCTCATTTCATTGAACAGGATTTTGAAAGCTTTTATTCCTTTGACTCAGAAAACACGGGTCCGTCGATTTCATGTCCAACGTTATTGATCATCGCGACGGGAAAAATGGGGGATCAGCCTTCTCTGTTCAATGACCAATCGTACATGAATATAAAACAACTTATACCCAACATTCATTCTGAGTGTACTGAAGCTAATCATTATACGCTCGTTTTTAATCAACAACCAGATATTATCCAGCATATTGGAGATTTTCTAGAAAGTTAACCTGGTGAAGGGGAATGAAAGGAATGGGTCGGAATAAATGAAAGCATATTTATTAGGAGCATTTGGAAGAAAATCGTTTAATTCTTGAGGGAGGATAACAATAACATGGGTGAAATAAAGATCAAGAAACTCACAACTGAGCTTTTGGATATTCCAATCAAACGGCCTCATCAATTTGCGACGGTTAAGGTATCCTCCAAAAGTTTTGTCTTAATTCGGTTGGAATTAAGTAATGGGTTCATCGGTATTGGAGAGGGAACCACACCAGGTATTTGGTGGAACGGGGAAAGCGTCGAAACGATGCAACTCGTGATAGAGCAATATATAGCACCCCTTTTAGCCGAAGAGGATCCCAGAAACTTAGAAACATTATTACAAAGGATTAACAGACATATTAGAGGTAATGCATTTGCCAAAGCGACTGTTGAAATGGCGCTATATGATGTTATTGGTAAAATATATAACGTTCCTGTATATCAACTGCTGGGAGGACTGTACCAAGAACGGATTCCTGTCCGGTGGTCTTTAGCTTCCGGGACGCCAGAAGGTGATATTCAAGAGGCAAAGGATTACGTCATGTCGGGTCAGTATCATATTTTTAAGATCAAGTCTGGCAAAGCATCCCCTTCAGATGATGTCAGACGATCTATTCATATTGCCGATGGTATAAAGGATGATTCGACGATTGGCATTGATCCAAATGGATCTTGGGATCGGCTAACATCGAAAAAGTCTATGGAGGATCTTTCTAAGTCGAACATCGATTTTATCGAACAGCCTCTTCCTCCTAATGACATTGAAGGTTTAGCACAGTTGGCTGATATGAAGCAGGTCCCTATTATGGCTGATGAAAGTTTGCAATCGATCCATGATGCCCTTCGACTTGTTGATCAAAAAGCTGCTGACATCTTTTCTCTAAAAATTCATAAATCAGGCGGCATGAAAAATACTGTCAAAATTGCCGGCATAGCCGAAGCAGCAGGTATCTCTTGTTTTGGCGGTACGTCTCTTGAAAGTTCGATTGGAACCGCGGCGTGTTTACATGCTTATTGTTCCATTTCTAATCTTGACTATGGCAGTGAATTGTTTGGTCCTGATTGGCTGGCTGATGATTTAGTCACAGATCCTATTACTATTAAGGAAGGACAAATACAAGTTCCTCATCAACCAGGATTAGGTGTGGAACTGGATGAAGACAAGATAGCGACTTATAAAAGAACATGTAAACAGGGGGTATCAAACTAATGGAACACTTAGATTCACCTGCTCTTTCCTTTTTATTTGATATGGAGTTACAAGTGGAAGCCCCTTATTTACCTGGGCAAACACCTAAAGGGAATAAACGAATTATTAGAGTATCGGGTGGTACCTTTCAAGGAGAATTACTTAAGGGGGAGGTCGTCCCTGGGGGAGATGACTGGATAACTGTACGTGAAGATGGCACCATCATTCAGGATGTGCGGATTTTGCTGAAAACAGATGACGAAGCACTCATTATGATGACCTACCGAGGGATCCGTACCGGACGCCCTGAGGTGTTAGAGCGTCTTGATAATAATGAGGACGTCGACCCAAGCGACTATTATTTCCGAACTGCTCCTACATTTGAAACGTCTTCAGCCAAATATCATTGGTTAAATAATAGAATCGTCGTTTCAACAGGCAAACGGATGCCGGGAAAGGTTAACTATTCCGTTTATGTCGTGGATTGAATCAGTCTAAGACGTCATCCCCTTAATGATTCATTGTCAGACGGGTCAAGCACCTTGTTGTTACAAACCCTTGGCCGGTTCGGCTTGACTCTGATAATAACTAGAAGGAGTCATATCCAATTAACGGGACAAAAAAGGGATTAATGAAACGAAATTTTTAGTAAAGTTTTGTTTTTTGCTAGGTGGGATAAGATGAATGATCAGGAACGACAAAAAATGCAGGAAGCTGCTAGGAAGACTGTTGAAATGAACCGGACACTTCTTAATGAGGTTGAGCAATTACTCAATGATAACAAAAAACTCGAAGAAGAAAATCAAAAGTGGCGTGAGCATTTCGAAGCGGGTTCTGCAATTTACAAGCAAACGCAAAAAAGTCCTGTCCGATCGGGTTAATAAGTGAATAGCAAGCGGTCATTAACAATCCGGACTTGGAATAAAGCCCGGATTGTTTTATATTACAGTAGGACTGCGTATTGCTTAATGTTCTTCGAGTTATTTATACGATGGCATTACCGACAAGGATCAGCACAAGAGAAACTAACCATGCTAGGGTTGTCGGTACAGACCATGTTATCAATTGTTCTTTTGTATCTTTAATGCCAAGCATCCGATTTAGCACCCAGAATAAGCTATCATTGAAGTAAGAGAATACAAGAGACCCGAGTGTTGCAGCAAGAGCGGCAAGCACTAAGTTTACATCCGTCCCTGCAAGAATCGGCGCTGAAATAGAGGCGGCTGTAATCATCGCGACAGTACCGCTTCCTTGGATGATGCGGACAAGACTTGAAATCATAAATGGTAATAGAATGAGTGGGATTGAGGTACCTGCAATGGCCTCTGCAATATAATCCCCTGAACCGCTCTCACGCAGAACATTTCCCAACGCTCCGCCGGCACCGGTTACGAGCAAAATAATACCTGCTGATTGAATGCCTTCTTCCATCCGTTCAAGGGCTTCCGAGCGCTTGACATGGCTGATTAAACCATATATGGCGAAAATAACACCAAGACCGACGGCAATGACCGGAGAACCGAAGAATTTAAGATAATCAAAGATGCCACCTTCAAATCCTAATGCTGATACAAAAGTCTTAATAAAGATTAGGATGATTGGTATGACAATGGGCATGATGGAACGGAATAAAGAAGGCAAGTCTTTTTGTTCTTCTTGATTAATAAATGCACTAAACGTTGGCGGCTGATCAGGGCGTTCCCAATCAAGCCCGGACTCATCAGGAATTTGGTAGATTTTATTCCCTAGCCATTTGGCATAAAGCACACCGACGATAATTAATGGAATGGAAAAAATCAATCCCCAGAGTATCATTTGACCAACGTCAATCCCAAAAATGCCTGCAACCCCCAGCGGACCGGGCGTTGGCGGAACTAAAGAGTGGGTTACAACAAGTCCTGTCCCGAGTGCAACACCGAGTGCAACAACGGATTTACCTGTTTTTCTGGAAACCGCTTTCACTAGAGGTGTCAAAATAACAAACGCAGAGTCAACATAAATCGGAATTGACACAATATAGCCCGTTATAGCCATTGCCCATTCTTCACGACGTTTTCCGAGCCACTTGATAAAAGTAAAAGCAAGTCGCTCAGAGGCATGTGATACTTCTAAAATGCGTCCAAGCATAACCCCAAAACCAATGACAATGCCAATAGAACTGAGTGTTCCGCCGAATCCAGAGGTTATCGCTGAAACGACATCAGGGGGAGTCATTCCCCCGATGAGGCCCGTAAGAGCACCAGCGATGATGAGTGCAACAAAAGCATGAATCTTAGTTCGGGTGACCAATAGGATTAATGCTAAGACCCCGATGACAAGACCAAGAATCATTTGACCACCTGAAGCTTCCATTTCCAAAATCCCCCCTAATGAAATAAGTATTGTTTATTAAAAAACGGCGTGTATTTAGCCGCGGCTTTTACACATTCAATCATACTGACTGAACTGGCAATACCCTTACCAGCAATATCAAAAGCCGTTCCGTGATCCACTGATGTTCTTAAAAACGGCAGTCCGTTAGTGATCGAAACAGTTCGTTCAAAGTCAGCCATCTTGGCTGCGATGTGTCCCTGATCATGGTAAAGGGAAAGGACAGCGTCATATTTGCCGTTCATTGCTTGGTGGAATACTGAGTCGGCAGGCATAGGTCCAACAGCATCAATACCATCTTGCTTTGCAAGTTCAATACCAGGTGTCAGTTCATCCATTTCTTCCGTGCCAAACAGCCCATTTTCACCTGCGTGCGGATTTAATCCCGCAACGGCGAGTTTTCGCGTTTCTAGTCCCAGTCGTTTTAATGCTTCGCTACAGCGATTAAGATAGTCGTTCACCCTTTCCTTTGTCATCTCACTAATTGCATCTTTTAAGGGTAAATGACGTGTGAGGAAGAAGATCCTTAGCGAGTGTACTTCGAACATTGTGAGCGGATCCTCGACACCTGTGAAAGCGGAAAGCATTGCAGTGTGGTCTATATAAGAAACTTTTCCAGCTTTGAGTGATTCTTTATTAATAGGCGGTGTGGCAATTGAACCAGCCTTGTTTTGTTGAACAAGTTCAATGGCTTTTTTAATATATTCATAGGCTGCCCGACCACACATGCCAGAAACTTTTCCAAATGCAAATCGGTCTGTTTCAATGTTATCGAGATGAATCAAGTCGATGGTTCCGTATTCAAAACGTCCTTCAGCGGGTTCATTAATGCATCTAATCTTTAAGTCGACATGAGATAGGGTTAATGCCTTTTGGAGTACAGCTTCGTTACCAATAACCACCGGTTTTGCAACACCGTAAATTTCTTTTTCGTTGAGTGTCTTAATAGTAATTTCAGGCCCGATACCGGCTGGATCCCCAATTGGAATGGCGATAATGGGTGTTTCAAGATGTTTGTTCATAAGAGATACGCTCCTTATTATTTAAATTATTGGACATTTTAGTTAATAAATAATGAATGCATTTGTTGAGTGATTGTTTATCACCCACCATCCCGCCTTTTGTGACAACGGGAATATTTTGAAGATAGCCTCCGATAAAACGACCATAGGCGGCAAGTGGAAGGACTTCATCAATGAGTTCGATACCTTGGGCGCGGGCAACCGCACAGACAGAAGATGTTAAATCTCCGCCGCTTAAGAAGCAACCACCAATGGAGCCTTCGTTTTGTTGGATAATCTCACGACTAATCGCTGCTAGCCCATCTGTAATCCGTTTCGCAAGCGCCTCTTCAGAAACATCTTCTTTTCTAGCGCGTCTTTTTAGATCTAACAGTGGCTGGCCAGGATGGTAGGTTGTTACAAGAATCATTGAATCATTCTTAATCTTGCTGGCGGCCTTTTTGACGACTGTGTCAATCTCCTCTTGCCAGTGTTCTGAATACGTTGCAAGTCTGTCAGCATTGACATAGACCGGATCAATCCTCCATTTTTTAATAAAATAGTCCAGTTGTTGTCCCGTTAATGATGTTACGCTTCCAACCGTCGCCAATATCTTTTTCTTCATAGTGACCTGGCCAGTTGCCGTCTTGGCATAACTGGCTGATAGGGGTCCGGGGTCTACGGCAACCACCGTCTGTTCGAGCTTCGACATCACTTCCGCAATTCGATCAATTTGCTCATCGGTTACGGCATCAACAACGATGATACGTACGCCCTCTTTGACCTTATTTTGAAGACACATTTGTAAGGCTTCGTTCCCTTGTAGGACCTCGTTTATTCCGCAGGCCGAAATGGTTTTGTCGGTTTGAGACGCAATGATTTCCGTTACTTTGGACGATCTTAAGGGAGAAATCGGATCCTTTGCTACATCTGTCTCTTGTAAGGGAACGCCTTCAACTAATGAAAAGTTACCGATCGTAATCCGTCCTGATTCGGGGAATGCAGGCACGACAATGGCAATTGACTCAGCACCAAGGGTATCCAGCATCATGTCTAGTTCGGCTCCGATATTTCCGCGTAATGTGCTGTCAATTCGTTTACAATAAACAGAAGGGGAATGCTTTTTATGGATAAATGCCATGGCTTCAGATATACGTTTTTTGGCGACTTGGGGCTGTTCATATCTACTGTCTGTGTCTAGACAAAGAGCATCGTAATCTTCTTCTGGTAACGGTAGACCGCGAACGATGGTCGCTGTTGAAATACCTTGTTTCGACAGTTTGACTCCGGTTGCGTTAGCACCTGTCAAATCATCGGCGATGACTGCAAGTTTCATGGCCTTAATTCCTTTCTATATGGTTTGAGGTGTTCATCTGTATTCGATTGTGACGATATTTTCATATTCTTTGCGTTTTTCAGTAGGAAGATTATCATCTGTGATGACTCCATCGGTCGTATCAAGCGAGCAAACGTTGGCAAAAGCCCTCTGATCAAATTTACTGTGATCGGCGACAACCCAGATTTGTTGAGCGGCTTTAATCATTAATTTTTTCACGTTCGCCTTATCCATCGTTGGTGCGGATATGCCTGATTTTGTGTTAATAGCATGTGCGCCAAGGAAAAGCATATCGACTTCAATTTGTTCAAGCATGGTTTTGACATGGGGACCGAGAAATGATCCGATGTTTGGTTGTAAATCACCACCTGTACAAATGACCCTTGACTTCGAATCGATGAGCTCAATAGAGATTTTTACGTCGTTTGTAACAATGACGAGGTCAGCCCGACGCTTAATTAATCGGGCAATTTCAAGTGTCGTCGTTCCGGAATCTAGAATAATTTGTGCGTTTTTTGGAATGAGTTCAGCTGCGTGTCTGGCAATGTTTCTTTTGTGCTCTGTATGTTTGGACATCTTATTATGATAGGATGTTTCAGGGATTAACCGTTCTGTTGATACAGCTCCTCCATGTGAACGAATTAATTTTCCCTCTTTCTCAAGAGCTGCCAGATCTCTACGAATGGTCATCGCCGATACTTTCAAATCCTTTGCCAACGTGTCGATTTCACCTTTTCCATTTTCCTCGATACGCGATAGAATCTTCTGCTGGCGTTCAATTTGCAGCATAGACTTAATCCTTTCTTTTGTTCGCTTCTAACAAATGATATGTTTGTTTATGTTCACTTATGAAAGAAAATGTTCAATCAAACTTAAGTGTTTTTTAAGTTAATTAGATCAAGAATTTGTTATATGTCCTGTGAGCTATTGTTTGAAAATATTATTGAGACTGTGAGCCATTTAATTATTTTGTGTTAAAAATATTTGTTTGGGTGTTAGTCCTGAGAGATGAAAGACATCGTCATTTTCTTTGCCGATAAAACCATGTGTGGTTTTATTTAGGATGAAGTAAGTTAAGTATATACTTATTATGAAAATACGGGATCGCTGTGAAAAAAGTTATTGACGCGAACAATCAATTTTGATACATTAATAAATGTCGCTTTTGAAATGAAAGCCACAAAGTTATGAAAATACTATTGACTTCGTTCATTAGATTTTGTATATTGAATAGCGTCGCTTTTTTGAAGCAATAGCGGCAACAAAAAAATGTTGACATTACTTATCAGTTTTGGTACATTAATGAATGTCGCTTTCGGAGCGGTAAAAAACAAGATAAAACATTGTTGACACTAAAGATAACTTTTGATATACTAATTGAGTCGCTTTGACGAGAAATAGCCTTAGCGAATCGATAGATTGCTCTTTGAAAACTAAACAAAAACTCAAGCGCTGTTTGAAAGGAACCTCTTTTCAAACATAGCCAAGGGTCAAATGTTTGCAGATATTGGCTTAACAGCCAAGGATGTAAAGGAAGGCCGACTAACGGCGTGACGTCCTGTCACAACGTCGGCACTTGTACGTCCTATACATCGGAGAGTTTGATCCTGGCTCAGGACGAACG